>DASPRZ010000082.1:0-29081 GCA_035624185.1 Candidatus Acidiferrales bacterium | reverse complement strand
ACTCTCAACTCAACGCAAAGGGTGTCATCTGAAAGACGGTGAAGATGGCAAGCCCGCAGCACAGTATATAGATAACCAGGAGCGTGCTCTTCTCCCAGCGGTGGAGACGGTACTTTTCGGGTAATACCTTCCAGCCGAGGGGCAGTAAAAATCCGATCACAATAGGAAGAAGCAGCGCGTTGTAGGGGATGTCCATTCCATCACCCTCGATTTCGAAACGGCCGACCACAATAACCCTACTTACCCCGTTCGTCAACCTTGCGCCCGGAGAAGGGTTAACAGAAATACACATAAGCTGAACGATCGAAGGGGGCAACTACCCACATTCTTTCTTTTTCGCATGCCATGAAAATTGGAAAATTAAGACAGCATCACAATAATTAAATTTTTGGTGGCATTAGCTTTACAAATAAAGCAAAAGGGTGTTCTGGTTCTATGGAACAGTTTAAAGATAAAGTCGCGATTGTTACCGGCGGAGGCTCTGGCATCGGACAGGCCCTCTGCCTAGAACTGGGAAAACGAGGTTCAATGGTTGTAGTTGCGAGCCTCCATGACGATCATGCCAAACGAGTGGCGTCTGCCATCATGCAAAACGGCGGACGGGCGGACGCGGTGCCTGTTGATGTTTCCAATGAGGAAGACGTCAGACAGCTTATCAACGGGACTATTTCGGAATACGGACGTCTCGACTACCTTTTCAATAATGCGGGCATTGCCATTGTCGGCGACGCCCGCGACCTCACCCTCGAGCAGTGGCGCCGTGTCCTCGAGGTAAACTTCTACGGTGTCCTCTATGGAACTGTTATGGCCTACCCGATAATGGTGGGGCAGGGGTTTGGGCATATTGTCAATACAGCTTCCGCCGCAGGTCTGTTCCCAGTGCCGGCAGGCGCACCCTATTGCACAAGCAAATATGCGATAGTCGGACTCTCGCTCTCACTGCGCGGTGAAGGAGCCGACTTGGGAGTGAAAGTGAGCGTGGTCTGCCCGGGAGCTGTTCGAACGAACATCTGGCAGGCAGCGACAATCGTCAATGTCCCGCCCGAGCGACGTGCAGCGCTGATCCCCCGTAAAATGATGGAAGCCTCGGATGCCGCACGAACGATACTGGACGGGGTTTCACGCAATCAAGCAATCATTGCTTTCCCTGCGGGCGTCCATCTGGTCTGGCGCTTATATCGTCTTTCCCCCCGTCTGCTGGATCGTTTATTGCTCAATAGCGTCAGAAACTTCCGAAAATATCGGCTTAACCCCTGAAGCGGAGAATAGAACTCAAAGAGGTCCGTGTCCCGCAGAAGTGAGACCTATCGATTTATTGTGAACAATAAACGATCCTTTTCGGTGGTTTCCTAATTGTGAAAGAAGTGGACAAAAAGGAGAAAAAGAGATCCTCGAATTACATCCGTCCCGCTTTTGTCTTGCAATTATTGTAGCTGAGATGCACGATGTCAACGGTGATATCGTGACAGCGCTAGAAGACCTCGTGGAAATTGATTCCCTCATCCTCGATCTTGAAGGTCGTGACTACGTGCTTTCCGTTAACGCGTATGAAACGTTAAAGAAGAAGTGCTCGCAGGACTGGGAGGCATTTCAGTATTTACAGGAGCGGGTGCACGACGTGAAGATCTCTGAGCAGGGGCGGAACAAGATGTATGAAATTATTATGCTCATAAGGATGCGGGCCGAAGTGAGTCAAATGCTCGGTATTTGGTGATTAAGGAGCAGCGGGATCGTTTGGGTATAAAAAAGCTTCTAAGCCGACTTTGTGCCCTATCTTATCAGGATTTTCAGCACAAGCGAGCACGTAATTAGTCACATTTCTGTCCCGAAGTAACCCGAAATGGTCAAGACCTGTGTAAGATCGGAAGTCAGCGCAGTCGATCCAGCTCTGCACATTCGCCACTATCCCATCGCCACGGAAGGTCTGGTAGCAGCATCTCCGAGGCTCCTCCCACTGAGGCAATGGTTTACACGTACAACCTGGCAGGCTCGCCCATGTCTGGCCCTTTACAAGGGTGTAGTAGATCTCTGTGGGCAATCCTAAATAGTATTGACCCACTTCGTTAGAACTAGCAATATCGGATCCAAACCCAGGACGACTATTATTGTTGTCTCCTACGATGACCCGATACGTGACGCCGGGGGCGAGGTGGTGGGCTTCCAAAGTTTTAACAGTGTCGCTGTCCGTTCTCAGCTGCAGAACCGCTGGTCTGCCGAGCTGTGAACTCAAAAGAGACAACAACGAATCTGGAATTTTATTTGCTAAGGCGGAACCATGGTTTACGGGGCCTATCCCAATCCACTGCGCGACGTTTCCAGCCCCTCCCCCCACCTCCATGTAGTAGCGAGTTACCAATGCACCCATCGAGTGGCACACGATGGTGAACTTGATATCGTCACGCGCGTATTCAGAGCCATCAAACTTACTGAAAGTATAGAGAGTATCTTTTGTCTGTCCGATGAACGTCTGAAACTTGCTAACGTTCCTAGGGTCATCACAGCCATTATATGTGAATACGAAATAATCTCGATTTTTGACAAATCCGGCATCGTCGAACGTTTTTTCCATGTAAGTCCAGTCAGCTTCGGATCCAAGCAAACCGTCGACGAGTATAATGGGGTATGTTACGAGAACTCTTAAAGGATCAGTGTTGTACCCCTGACAGCTCATCTTATAGACGTAGGTTCCCGGCTTGGTCCCCTTTAACCCATGAAATGCAACATAGCCATCCACACGAGTGGTATTGTACTGAATTGGTTCCCACTGAGAGGTGGCAGGATTCAATCTGGACAACACCGCAGGCTTATTTGAAAAGTGTGTGGGGTCGCTGCTCCAGAATCTAACCCATTGAACGTATGGTCTGTTGACTAGCTCGGGCTCGGAGTTGTTACTTAGATTATATTGAAATTTCGAATCACGTCGTGCTTTCACGCAGCTTCTGCCTGCACATGCGACGCTCGTAGCCACACGAGATGATTTTGACGAAGCAACATCAGTGTTCTTTGCATACCCATCGTTAGTAACGCTACGCGGTGTACCTGCTGTGGCGCCCATAATTCCAAAAACAGTTGCCACCATGAGTGCTGCTAGGAACACTGCGAGTGTTCGTTTTATTTTGGTTATATCGCCACTTTTTTTATTGCCAACTTTTTTTACTGCCATAATGTTTAAACAAATGAAATGAGGCGCATTCTTTTCTTTATTGCTACGGGTAGTTACGGGAGAATTTAAAGCTCTATGTCAACAGTTTCGTGTCACAATTCGTGAACGTGTTCAATTCACTGAAATAAGTCTATCGATTTATTGTTCATAATAAACGAACGTTTTCAGTGGTTGTTTAATTGTGAAAGAAGTGGACAAAAGGAGAAGGAGAAGCAGAAATCCTCGAATTACTTTTGTCCCACTTTTGTCTTGAAGTTATTATAGTTGCAGTAAATGATGTCAAAGGTGGTAACGTAACAACACTGGAAGACCTCGTGGAAATCGAACCCCTTATTCTTGTCATAGACCTTACAACCTTAAAGGGGGGGCGATGAATGACACGCTTTCATAGAGATGGAGCGAATGCGTGCCTCGCTCCGCAGCACGCCACGATAAGTGCAGTTATTACAAAGGGCAGCCGTCTCTTCCATATATCCGAGGAGACGCCAGCCTTTGTCAAACAACAGTGGCTGCCTCCACCCAAAGAAGGGAGCATCACTTCTCTCGAATGTAAACTTCCAGACTACTACTTTGTCACCACAGCGCACGAGTTACAGGTTGCTCTCGAGGGGCTGGCAGCATATTCTACAATTGGAATTGCCATCGGGACTACCGGTTCTGATCCTTTTATCGATCGGATACGGACAATACAGCTCGCAGTCAATGACCAGCCAGTAGTGCTTATAGGATGCGACAATCTCTCAAGTGATGGAGTAGCACTGTTGTATGACTTTTTCCATTCCCATACCTCTACCATTAAAGTAGTCCATAACGGAAAAACCATTCTAAAGTTCTTACGACAGACCGGCATTGACCTCAGCCCGCCGTATTTCGATACCATGCTTGCATCTCATCTGATCAAGGGAGGGCTAGAAGCGACTCACGATCTCAAAAGTGTAGCCAAAGCGTACCTCAACGAGGATGTGCCAAACATACACGGAAGTTTCAGCACTGCCATTCTTACTGAAGAACAGCTACAGCATGTGTCGCGCGTCGCGCGTGTCACACTAGCTCTGCATGAAGTATTGCTGGCGCGGTTAGAAGAGGCGGGTCTTGTCGAAAGCATGCAGTTAGAGTGTGCCTGCCTTCCTGCTGTTGTGGACATGGAACTTGACGGGATGCTCATAGACATGGCGCAATGGCGCAAGCTCCAGGACTACTACACTCAGCTCGAGGAGGAAACAGCGTTTCAGGTATGTAGCCAGCTTATGAAACCGGGCCAGCGCACCCTCTCTGATATTATGGCCATTAACCTCAATAGCCCGGGGCAAGTTAAGGCAGCTTTTAGGGGAGTAGGGGTTTACGTGCGCAGTGTGCGGGAGGACGAGCTTTTGAAGCACGAGGGTGATCATCCTGCAGTAGGCAGTTATTTGCGCTACAAAAGCATCGCCAAGCTTAAAAACACTTTTTTGGACGCGCTCCCCACCCGTATACACCCAGAGACAGGAAGGATCCACCCCGATTTCAAGCAGATAGGTACGGTGAACGGGCGTTTTTCGTGTCAAAACCCCAATCTTCAACAGATCCCACGTGACAGAGAGGTGCGGAGATGTTTCGTTGCTGACCCGGGCAACGTGCTCATCATTGCTGACTACGCACAGTTCGAATTGCGCGTAGCCGCCGATATCAGCGGAGATACGGCATTGTTGAGCGCATTTAGGCAGGGTCAAGATCTCCATCGGTTCACGGCATCCCTCATCCTCGACATCCCGATAGACCATGTAACGAAGGAGGAGCGCATGATCGCGAAGGTGTTGAACATCGGGCTCATGTATGGTATGGGAGCCCGTAGCCTGCGGCGCTACGCGAATTACATCTACGGGGTGCAGTTTACGCTCGAGGAGGCTTTTGAGTTTAGACGGCGCTTCTTTACTGCGTATTCCGGCTTGCGGGCGTTTCATCGGAGGATGAGCACATCGCCGATGGCATCGGTGCGGACGCTGAGCGGGAGGATACGATCATGGCCAGAAGGGCAGGAGCCAAAACTCACGGAGCTGCTGAATACTCGTGTGCAGGGGACGGCCGCAGACATCATGAAGCACGCGATGGCGCTGCTCCACTCGGAGTTGACAGAGACTGATGCTAAGCTCCTCTGTTGCATACATGACGAGCTGCTGGTGGAAGCGCCGAAGGCGCAGGCTGAGGAGGTGGCGGAGATCGTCGAAAACACCATGAAAGAGGCAGGAAGACGGTTTTTACGGCACGTCCCTCTTGACGTGGAAGTGGTTCTCTCTCAAAATTGGGCGGGGAAGAAGTAGTGTTGTCACAAGAAACGTGTTGTAGGAAATATTTAGTCCATCATCCGTGAAATCGAAACGGCCGACCATGATAACCCCTTGCTCGGTTTGGATGATGGATGTTGATTAAAACTACTTGGAAGTCCATATCCCAAAATTACTCTTATGGGACATAAGAAAGGTCAAATTTCGCAAAAGAACAATTTTACGAAATTTGTCAGTTGGGATGTTATAAGAAATAGCCCGATATACGGTTGCATGTCACTGGTAGCTACGTATTTAAAGAGGGACCGGCTAAAGTGATGTGGACTGCCTAAAGCGAAAATGGCAGCCATGGGAAAACAAAATGATAACCCCTGCAAACATTTTAATCGGTCTAGTCGGTCTCACACTTTTGATCGTTCTCCTTGCTTTCGCCTGGCGGTTTGCTTCTAGTCGGACCAGTATTCCCTGTCCGGTCTGGTTAAGTGGGTTGCTCGAATGGGAACATCCATTCACCGGGGTCAATCGGGCCAGAATCATTGTCCAACATTTAAACCTTCAACCCAACATGAAAGTACTGGATCTCGGCTGTGGACCTGGACGACTGACGATCCCCATCGCCGAACAGTTGGGCCCGCAGGGTGGAGTGGTGGCCGTTGATACGCAGGCCGGCATGTTGCGCCAGGCCCGAGAGAAATCACAGGCGGCGAAGCTTAACAATATCCAATTTCTTCAAGCACGGGCAGGAGAAGGCAAACTGGCACGCAGTCAGTTCGACCGGGTTATAACGGTCACGGTACTGGGAGAGATTGTCGATCAGGAGGCTGCATTAAGAGAGATCTACGCGTCTCTCAAGCCGGGCGGTCTCCTGTCAGTAACAGAAACTGTTTTCGATCCCCACTTTCAGCGTCGTGACACAGTTCTTCGCCTAGCAAGAAAGGTTGGATTCATAGAGAGAGAATTTTATGGAAATCGCTTTGTTTTCACCTTGAATTTGGAGAAGAATTGAGTTAGGAAAGCGCTTTTAATCTCTTTGTATCGAACCGGCTTCAAACTAGATATATGCCGCACGTGTTGGAACATCGCATCACAAAACTAACCGCATCGCACAATCATTTCTTCGGTTGGCCTTCCGCGAGATCAACTGGCGAAAGGTTGACGAATACCGAACGAGGAGGTTGTCGTGGTCGGCCGTTTCGATTTCACGAGTGATGGAATGGGCATCCCCTACAACAAGCTACTGTCGGCAAAGGCTCGATTAGCGGGGAAAGAGAATTGAGAGTTTATGGTGATTCAGTAAGATCTATGCCATGCGTCCGAGCCCCCTTAATGTGGAAGGAGCTGTCACTACGCTCGAGAAAAAAGTGACTTAGAGCTTTATAGTATGGTAGGAATAACACACGTATTTACAATTAAAACGGAGATATTTATGAATTCTATTGAGGAGTCTAAATTCGTCCTTGATGATGAGACAAAAGAACATGTCGCAAATGTATTGTGGTTTAGCGACTTCAATTCCGCTGATATCCCTCATGAAATTACCGAACAGCTGTACGATCCCAAAAATAGCCCTGAATCATTTGGAAGCAGGACAAGAACGTACTTGGACTGGCTGATCAACCACCCACAGTCTCATAACCCCGACTACACAAAGCGGTACCAGAAACTGAAAAAGTATTGTATCACACTGAACTCTCATCAGTCTTATGTGATTATCAGTAAATTTCTCGGGTTGAATGACAGTCAAGGATTTGTGCCGATGCCAGCAGCGGCAGACCTGCAGTTTCCACGCGATTTGTTGCCCCAGCTCAAAACGAAAGTTGGTTGGCACTTCTTCGTTGGCAGTTGTTGGGATAACACAGGCGCAGAATATGGCGTGGAATGTATGTTCTTCCGATATTCGTTGCTGCCACCTGCTCTTGCCGCGGAGTTCGGACTCAGTGATGTTCAAAATCAGGTGATTGAACTCCAGCTTGCGATAAGCAAGGCCGGCGATCAACACTACCAGGCTGACCCACCAGTGATTGCAGGCACTACTGGTCTTATTTCGCTTGGTCTCAATCCGTTTCACTTCGAGGTGGGGAAAAATAAGATGGCGAGTGTTCATGCCGACTCGCTCTTCCCGTTCACCCTCGAAGCGTGCGGGTTCGAGAGAAGTAGCGCAGAACCGATCAAACTGGCTATCGATTTGAGGTTCGAGTCAGGTAAGGAATATCTTATCCAGGGAGAGAATGGCTGCATGCCGTGTGTCGCCGGTTTGGGATCGCTTTACTACTCGATACCGAATATGAAGCTTGCGAACGGAAGCACACTCACCATAGGCTCTGAGAGGATAACGCTGACACACGGGACATTCTGGTTTGATCATCAGTGGGGCTTTCTTATTGGTAATTCACAATCTACGGTTCTACGCGCCGCTACGAACATGAAAAAAACAGGAAATTCCGGATGGGACTGGTTCATGGCCCAATTTAGTGGGGATCGTCAGTTAACAATGTTCGCCCCGCACAGTGACGCACGTATGGCGTACTACTACCAGACGGGATCAAGTCCGCCCGGAACTATGCACGTTAACGTCTCTGGCAAGTACATGGACGAACATAAGGAGCTGAAACTGACGCGAGGAACACTTTCGATCCGTAGATGGGTAAGAGGTGAGCACTCTCCTAACCCTCTGCGCTATCCGCCTTCGCGTACGTGGTATCCAAACCAATGGGAGTTTGTGTTCGATGATGTGTTGCCCGAGGATATCCGTGCCTTTACTATGGTGCCTATCTTATCATCTGGTCAATCGAATTTCATGGCCAACGGATCTGAATACTCCGAAGGTGCCGTTTATCTGCGCGGAACTAACGGAGAAGATCTCGGCAGAGGATTCGCTGAATCGGTGGAGTATGCCCGAACGATTGACGCTATGCTGATGTTGGCCGGTATCGATGATGCGTCGATTGGAGCCCTTATCCTTAATAGCTCAAGCTCATGGCTGCGGCGCTTGAGAAGTCGTCTTTATGTCCTGACGCACACATCTGAACTCAGAGACGTTCTTGCAACACAAAAGGGCTTGGAACTGTTTACGATGGCCACATCTAAATCGCGTTAACATCAACAGATAATTTGTATTGACAAGAACAAAAGTATGGCTTTTGAAAAGGAGGTGTCGGAAGAATTGGTGCACGGTCTCGGTCGCAGAAGTCTCTTAGTTGTGATAGGTCTCTACTTTGTAGCGTTGAACACATATAGTGGATTTGTGAACGGGTGGACGATGAACATCTGGGGGGCCTTAACCATCATTGGCGTCTTAGCCGGCATCACGCTGGTCCTCATAGGGATTTTCGCAAAAGACGTCAAGAGGGAGGGCTGACGCACTCGCACGGTTTTCCGGTGGTTTTACCGAACTTGGTGATGAATACATCAAGTACTCAAAAAGGACGAAACGGCTTGTTCCATACGTTCTATGAAGTCTTTATTGGTATGTGCGTATCTCTTAACCTCTCTGTACACTTCTTTTTTGCCTATTCCACGCGACGTAATATTTAATTAATTAGAACACATAAAAAGCGTGTTTCTCGGAAAAAAGGAAGTGAACGAATAGTGGTATTTGTAGAACTTATATTATTTCCTCTTCTATTTTTAATTCTCACAACTCCGGCTGCACCACTTGCGATTCTTGGTGAAATATTTAGTGGTAATGCGCTTTTAGCCTTAGCACTCCATTGAAACTCCAATGAGGTCATATAGCACCGTTTTTCATGATAGAAATGGATTACCGCGAGATGAAGGGGTTACAAAGAGGTACTGACGAGATGTATGTGCATGTTTTTTAAACTCTCTGCACACTTCTTTTTTACCTATTCCACGGGCGCCATAATATTTAACTAATTTAGGACGCAAAAAGTGTGTGGTTTTTTGAAAGGAGGTGAAAAAATGTTGTGGGAGATACTGTTGCCAGCATCTGGTACCTTTGGTATAGGTGCGATTCTGTCTACCCTCTTCTTGCCTACTAATGTCTTCATATGCTATTTGGCGCTTCCCCTTCTACTACTGTTTCATTGATTTTGATGGGAAGCGCGCCCACTAAAAAAGCAAGCGATGACTTATAGTTAAGTTTTTAGGTTTTTTTATTTTTATATTATTTAGGGAACTGTTTACGCTTTACCATACGTCGTCCGTTTGATATTAAGAGCGTGGAAATTGCTATCTTCCTCGTAATCTCTCTCTTGCGTAGCTGCACATCGTCTCTTCAAGTTGTTGCATGCATTCAAAATAGGTAGGATAGTAGTTTTTTAAACGATGTTAAATATTGTGGTCGAACTTCGGAAAAGTTAACACACTTAAAAGCGTTGTCCCATTCGCGTTATAACGCCCGTCGCGTCCCGCCTCTTTCTGGAAGAGTATGGTCGCCGTCTAGTGCGTGGCATAGTAGTCAGCGACTGCCTTAAACGACTCTTTTGGTTCCCACGGCATGTCCGGATATGTGGTGCCGTGCTTGTCATCCTGCTTTGTCGGGGTCTTAAACGAGGTTATCATATCGTGCAACTTATCTTTCTGGTCTTGGAGGCTTTCTCCCACCAGCCCTTTAAGGCTTCAGCCCACGCCCGTAGTCGTAACTTTTTACTAGGCTAAAGCTGGCCATGTCGAAGTCATAGCGAGGATCCTAATTATATGCGAGGATAGGAGAGACGAAGGTGAACACAAACGCGCCGTCGACACCTGCACAGTCGAGCACACCGAGCTGCTCGGTAAGCTCACGCGCCTGCAAGCCCTCATCACGCACATAGGTGCCGTTAAATAGTGGCGGATTTGCGTCGGGGGTGATAATATTCCATCCCCAGCCTCCCGCATCCTCGGCGCTCTGATAGGTGCAACAGCCGAACTCACCTATGATGACTGGCTTGTTGCGGACGAAGTACGGCTTGAGCAATTTGATGTACTGGTCTTTAATGCGTGTTTCTCTGAAAAAATCAACGCACACGAAGTCAAATGGGCTCCAGTCGACCGTTTCAAGCGGGGCTGAAGCATACGTCACTTTACCATGAAAGACTTGCCTGACAGATTCGTTCGCCTTGGCCAAAAACGCATTGAGCGGTTTAATGTGCTTCCCGGTTTTGATGTTCTCCCAGAATGATGGGTTGCCCATCCGTTCAAGGAGAGTGTTGCCCTCAACTATGCCCTGCATGAAGATCGTCAACTCGCACCCGAGAGTAAACACCAGTCGTGGCCATTGTCGGCGCAATGTTTCAGCCGCCTTGGCACATTCTACTGTATAGTCGAAGGTCTCTTGCTCACTTTTTTCAAACATCCGCGGTGCAATCCATACTTCAAGCCCTTGTTGAAGGGCATCCTCGGCGGCAACCATCAGCCGGTCGATATCAAGACCGCAGATCCTGACGGCGTTGCAGTGCAAATCATTCTTTATAATCTCAAGTTCACGGTGTGCAACGTCCGCATCAAATGTGGGACGCATAAACGAACCTTCAAGCACATCGCCTACGTCGTAGTTAATCCCTTTACGTTTCATCGGTTTACTCCTTCCTTTGATTATTCCTGTCCTGATCCTGATCTTGACATGGTTTGAGCATCCGAAGGATGATTTTGGCATCAGGAAAATATCTTTGGAACCGCTCTGGCTTTATGACCGCCAACCGGATCAGCCCATCGAGAGATGTCTGGATTGCTGTCACCAGTTGGTCTGGATCCCCTGCTGCGATCTCTCCGGCTGCCTGCCCTTCGACAATCAGGCGCCTCAACAAATGTTGAGAAGCTTGGTCGTGCCTGACCGCGAGTTCGTGGAGGTCGGGCGGCGTCGCTTCATCGCTCAGCACCTGATAGAACAGTTGAAAGAGCTCAGGACGTTCTCGCCGGGCTTCGATCAACTGTGAGATGAGCGACTCAAGGCGCCCCCCTGGAGTCCCCTGTACCTCCCCGAAGCGTCGGAAAGCCGCATCACTTGATTGCAAGGTCTGCTTTACCAGTGCGCGAAAGAGTGCCTCTTTGCTCGTAAAGTAATGATAGGCAAGCCCATAACTGACATTGGCAGCCATAGCAACGTCAGCCATGGTAACTGCCCGGCCCTTCTGAGCAAAGACTTTCCAAGCAGCTTCTAAGATCCTTTCACGCTGCGCTTCACGAATTCGTTGGTTCGCTTCTTCTGTTCGAGGCATTTCTACTCCTTGATTTTTGATTGATGCAATCAGTCATTAACAAAGTCATATAGCTGATCGGTTCATTGTTGTCACGGACTTGATGGAAATATTCTAGAGAGCAAGACAATCCGAGGAGAGCAGAGAGGCGGTTGCTGAATCACATAATGAATGAGTCGTAAAAGCACGCGACGAGGGGAAGCACATTGACCGACCATTTAGGGGCATCAACTGGCGAAAGGTTGACGAGCACCGGGTAAAGGGGTTATCGTGGTCGGCCGTTTCACGAGTGGTGGTCATTTTCTACAACACGCTGCGTGCGGCAAAGGTACGAAGAGCGAAAAAAGAACACTGAAAGTATTTTGACCCGAAAGAAGCAGGCAACAAGCAGCGACCTATTCCCTTGAAATTGACGAGAGCCACCCGTGGGATTCACTTGGTCCCAATCCACCTAGTCCCAATCTAGCCTCCAACGTTGCTTGCCTGATGTAGTTAATGCGCCACCCATCCTGGAATAATTCCTTTATCTCGACCTGTGTCACATGCTGCGCCCCCTCTCTTAACTTATCGCCCTCTCTTAACTTATCGAAATCAGGGAAAAAGTCTTTGAATTTACTGAAATCTTGATTTCTGGTCAATTCACTTAAACAAAGCATGAAGTATATCCCTTTAGGACGAATAGCGGCTGCGAGGTTATCGATAAAAAGTGAACGTTCTTCAACGTTCAACCAGTGGAACAGCCCTGAATCGATGACGGTATCGAATGTTCTCTCTAATGTGTGCAGCTCAAATACGTTCAACACTCGAAACGTTGCCGTGAGATGGCGCTGAGCGGCTTTCTCCTGCGCTTTCTTAATTGCCCCTGAAGAAACATCGATGCCCCACACGTCGTGCCCGTGTTCGGCTAAATACAGGGCATTCTCTCCGGTGCCACATCCGACATCGAGTACCGATCCCACAATTTCGCCCGCCTGTTCTAGCTGTAGGTACTCTTTCTGGGGGCGACCGATATCCCATGGAGCTTCGCCATGGTAAATCGATTCGAAGTCCGGAATGTCCATCATATTACTCTCTTCTTTTTGTTCATGCATGGTGTCTCAACTCCTGACATATCTCATATTATATCTTAATATATGCTTAACGATATTACTATTCATATTTATTATTTAGATACGTTTACTTTGGCCATTTACTTACGCCTTTTGAGGGTCTTGAAACGTCGACGTCAAAGCATATACAAGGGTTCCCTTACGCTTGACAACGATAAGAAAGAATGGAGAGAGCCGGAACGGAACGCTCTATACCTCTGACCTCTGTATTTTGGAGGTGCCCATAGTTTTCCCTCTCCATACCGCTATTAACGTTGGAACAAGCATTACTGCAAAACCAATGATGATGGACAATATAATGTCTAAGTTGTTTAGTAGGCCAGACCCGAGAAAGTTGAGATAAATATACACTGCAACAGGGGCGTATATCGCACTCGCAGTTACAACACCCGGAGAATATTCACCTGTATAGAGGGTAAAGAATGCGTGGATTAAGAAATTTGAAAATATCCACGCGGCGGCAGCTAATCCAAGAACAAGCGTCCATTCACTTGGATAAAAGGTTGCGAGAAACACTGAGATGAGAACATATGCCATGAAAACAATGTTTCCACCAACGAATTGGGCGAATGTGGATGGTGTAGAAAGATATCTCTTTGCCCATGGGACAAACCTTGGGCTCTCCTCGAGGATATGTATAAAATACGCGATCGGTACCAACCCCAGAATATTTACGTCCATTTATCACTCCTCTCAAATTGACAATTATACGCTACTGCGCTGCGCGGTGTTCTATAGTTACCTCCTTGGTATCAAACCCGCAAATGAAAAATACTTGCTTTCCCGCTTTCATCACTACAGTCCATATATCGTCGTATATCTGCGCTCAATGAATCTCGTGGAATGTTTTTAAATACCGGGAACTGGTCTATCACGGTGATCCGGCTGTCCCACTTTGTAAATTCACTCGCATCTAGCACCCACGAACCAACGCCCCCGCGGAAGGATGTCATGAAGCCGACAATTACTTCATCCTGTTCCCTAGCGCTGAGCTGGTTCCACCACGCTTCGATATCTGCCCACTTCTTGCCGTCCGGTTTTGTCGGGACATAAAGCGAGATTATCATATCGTTCAGCTTATCTTTCTGATCTTGCAGTGCCTTCTCCCACCACTCCTTCATCGCCTCCATCCACACTGCTCTCATCGCATCCCGCTGTTCCGGAGGAAACCGCGTACTCCACGCATCAACGTCCTCGTCTGATCTTGATCGGAAGTTGAACACAATCTCTCCGCCAGGGAAGTTATCCGCCAGCATCGAAAAGAACTGTTTCACCTGCGACTTCTCAAACCACATAAATACCCCGCTAGCGATAATGAATACCCCGTTGTCGGTATCTCTGATGTCCTTGCACCAGCTCGAATCGAAGAGGGATTTCGAGATGTACGTGAGCCTGTTGGGTTCTGGCAGTAGCTGCCTTCTGATGTCAATGACACGGGGGAGGTCGAGGTCATACCAATGAATAATTCCATTATCGACCCGGTAAAACGTCGTGTCAAGCCCTGCGCCGATATTGATAACGGATGCGTGAGGGTGGTCTGCGATGTATGCCTTTGCCTTTTCGTCGAACTGCCTTGCTCCCAGTCTCATTAGACCAGACCCTGCTAGCAGATTGCCTTTGCGAGGGATATTAAACAGTATACCCAAGAACGGCTCATCACTTGTTGAAAAATCATAGTCGATTTTTTCGACGAGTTCGATAGCTTTTTCGTCATAAAATAGTGAGCTATACTCCTTGCTCAACTGTGCCCGATCCCATAATGGAAACAACATCGACGCCGATGTGCCGCTCAGCTGAATTTTTATTTTACTTTGATGCATCTCTATCTACCATCACTCACTCACTCACATTGCCTAATTGCATGTTTCAACTCGACTCTTTTCGGTGCACGCAGTGATTGCACTTCATTTTAGTATGCCTAGTATGTTTAGCATAATATAATATATCTTCCGCTCGAACATGCTAAGCTCTCTGCCACTCCCGCGGGTCGAGGCACATCGGATTTCAGAGCAACATCCATTAAAACAGGGATTGAAACACCATTTAGGTAAAAATATCAATTATGACGATATTTCAGAGCAACATCCATTAGAACAGGGATTGACGATGGCAAGTAAAAGGAGGTGAAAAAATGGGTAAAACGAATATTCTGAATGATGTACGGCAGATAATTGTGATAGGATTAGGGATTGCATTGGGCCTGTGGATTGTGTCGCATTTCCATCTATAACTATGAGGAGGTGAAATAAAAATGAGTAAGACGGAGATTGAGATTTTTACGAAATTTGTCATTTGGCTTGTTACATAATCTTTGTAATGTCCCGTAAGAGTAGTTTTGGGACATAGCTTGTCTCTTTCATGTGGTGATGCCGTAACTCGGGGTGAACGGCGTGGGAAAGTGCTTGAAAGCCTACCCCGAGCGTATCTTACCCATCTATTGCCCCCTTCGTGCATAAGGGCTCGCTTGTGTACAGACAAGGTTTCCTTTTTCTTCTTCTGTGGGTTACGTGCGGCGGGATCCGCTGCTTTCTTACTTAAATAATATATGGGTGATGATCCTCCCGTTTCACGATAGCTCTTCATTTATGCGAGAATTAACCTATATAAATACCCTGGTCGGTATTTTATACCTGACTGTACAGATGATCTATCAGAATTATTAAAATGATGATTATAAAATGGAGGGAAATTAAGTGACAGAATTTGACAATTTTACTAGCCTTATTGATGCATTTGTGTGGACAAACGAGCAATTAGAGTGGACGCGTGAAGAGTTGGAATTTATTGACAACGCCTTGGCAAAACTTGAGCAGTCTGAGTTCGAGGATGAAAAAGAGGGTGTGAAATTAAAGCAACTGTTAGAAGAGATGAAAGAGCAGAAAGCACAAAAAATGGAACTTATATTGGAGCAGATAAAAAGGCTAGAAGATAAGCAACTATTCAAGTTGAGAGTTATGGAGGGTGCAGCCAAATTGAAAATGATGGACAATTCCGGGAACTAATGACGGTCCCACTAACCTAATGATCAAAGAGCGATGTTGTAATAAAGCGATTATGAGGTTTATTTTGCTGTTTGGGGCGTCCTGGTTCACTCCCCACGAGTTAGTGATGCAATAACTCAGACTTTAAGGTTTAAAGTGTACTAGATTCATCAAGACTTTTTTATGCGTAAAAACGCTGTCACATAGAGACGATATCGCGTGTTATCAGGGACTAAACCTATTAAAGATAAAAATTAAAACATTACGATATCGGACGCCGTCTTAACATCCTTATCGGCACATAAGTGGAAAAAAGAGGAAAATGTGGGAGAGCCTCACATCTTTTCTATCCAGTTCTTGATCATTTCTATGGTCTCAACCTTATATTCCAGATCCTTGATCCACTGCTCTTTCTTCATGATCTTCGCGTCAAGAAGCCTCAGCATGAGCGTCTTCTTTTCACTGTCGCCGAGTTTTTCCCACAGCTTCATCAGATGTTCTTTGCCCATCATCATATGCTCTCCGCCCATCATCATCATATGTTCTTTGGCCATCATCAATCGTTCTTTACCTTCTTCTTCACACATTGTGTTTTCAACTCCTTTCGACATATCATTTACTATGTCTTAAGATATGCTAAATGATACTACTATTTATATTTTATCACTTACGTTACGTTGTGGTAATCCTTTCCGGTACCGCGTTTTCGGCATGAGCATGAATCGAAGGAGAAGCACATCAATCAGAACTATCAAATGTCTCCTCAATCCACGCTTTAAGTTGGTCTCGGAGTGCTCTAAACGGTGAGCACCCATCGGCATCGGTCAGTGCTTCCTTTGCTTGAGACGGGTTATCAAAGGCATGGTGGAGATAGATGTGCCCTCCTGAGAAAATAGGACACGCTTCTTGTGCATCATCACAGAGAGTGACTACATAATCGAATTCCTGCCCGTCAAATTCTTCCAGACTCTTTGATCGATAACTTGAAATGTCAATTCCTACGTCTTGCATCACTCTGATGGCACACGGATGAACTCGCGTCGGTTCAGTTCCTGCACTATACGCTTCATAACGATCGTTATATAACGCCCGAATGAACCCTTCAGCCATTTGTGATCGTGCTGCATTGTGGGTGCAGATAAACAGCACCTTCTTCGTATCAGTGCGCTCCATGGATGTAACTCTCCCTAGTTAATAACGTGTTTCTGTGGCATTCTAAGTTGAACGACACCCTTGTTTTGCCGTTCACATTTCTACATTGCCTATTACGCGTTCTCACATTTAATCATATGGCGTATAGATTATGCATAGATATGGAGAACATATATCACGTCCAACATTACCGCAACCAGCCTATAAAAGCGTCGCCATAGCATGGATAGCTACTCTAAAAATTCCAAAAATTGGTCTAAAAAAGGATGGATAGAGCAAGCAAGCTTATTTCACAAGGAAGATGAAAAGCGAAATGATTATGTTACGAAATTTGAGTCCTGTATGTCACTAGTGAAGCGAAAAAAGAAAGACGAGAGTTTGGAAACTGCTATTGATATGGTTATGGCAGATAGGATATGGTTATGGCAGGTGGGATATGGTTATGGCAAAATGGGCAGGAGTTGAAACCGAGATGTTGAACCGTAACCATATTTTAATGGAGTATTACATCACATCTCAAGTGACGCTTAAAAACAAGCTGGCACTATAGTCTAACACTATACTCTCGATAGTATTGATACTTGCTATACTAGCCTATTTTTACAGCAACCAATAACTTTATATATTGTTACACAAAAAGAGCCGCATTTTATCAATTATTATTTAGATCATATGTAAGTCAAATCAAGATTTAGAGCACGTTGCGTGGTTTTTTCATACGCCACCTACAAAAATGTCTTAGGTATGTGGTGTAAAATGGTGTTGGACGTCGTACCGCGTACGAAGGCTATATTAGGTTAGATCAGAGTTTGCGAAACTATAAAATGAAATTATTTCACTATGAAATAATGTGGAGGTCAACTGTAGTCGGCGAGAGCTGCCCCACTCCGTAGCCTTATCACCAACCCTCCAATAAGGGCGACAAGCCAAAATAGCTCAGCAAAACGTTGACTATACGGCGCAATGAACACTGAGAACAGGAACACGCTCGGAGTGACGAGCCGCTCCATGGTGATTGAGTGCATCGCGCGAGCTGACATCGATGGATCGATGAGATGGTGATTGTGGGACGCGTACACCCATAGGAGGGTGAGTGAGAACCCCACGCCCGCGATGATAGCCGCATAGAAGACGACTGCGAGCCAGGAATCGGCAGAGCCTCCCAGTATCACGGTGGCGAAGGGGATAAAAACGACAAACATTAAAAAGAGGAAGTTCAGCCACACGAGCCCGCGAGAGTAACGTCTGATTTCGTTAAATATCTCGTGGTAATCGATCCAGATCGAACCTATGACCACAAAGCTGAGAACAAATATCCCGAACTGCGGCACTGAGTGTGCAAGCACCGTCTCGACTTGTGCCTCTCCGAGCGGGAAGTGGAGGGTAGAAAGGGACGTTAAAAGAGCGAACACGAGTACCGTCATCGACACGGCGATTAGACTTTGGCTGAAGGCGAAAAGGGATGCGAAACTTCCGCGCGTCGTGGCAGAATTGGTGTTACTGGGCATGTCGCCACTTTTTGAGTGGTGTGATATAAAAGCTTTATGAAGTGAGCGTGCACTGTGAATACCGATACAAATTGAATGGAGGCCGCCTAAATTAAACCCTGTGTACTTTTGCGAAATTTGTCATTTTCGTTACGACCTCAACATTGGCGATCGGAAATCTCTCTTTTTATCCACCACCGAAAACGTTCTTTTAGTATGGATCGATAGCCATAAAATCTCTCAGAGAATATTCAACCGCACTGACGTACTCCTTCATAATTGTTGTCGGGAAAACTGACTTTCTGAATAGGAATGCTGCGTGAAGACATCCGCACGCGGTCAAGACTGATACGGTTATCATCTTAAATTGTCCGGGGGTAGATGCCAAGAAGATGATCTTTCTGACCACCAAGTCTCCGAACCGTTCCGGAACATCCTGTCTGCCAAGGTTGGTCAACTCCAAGCCACCCCACACCTTGGACATCTCCGTCCAAAACTTCTTTGCCGCTGGATTCTCGAGCAGGCCATAGCTTTCGAAATCAAGAGCATCGAGTAGATCAGGGTCTATTCGTTCTACACTGATAAAGTGACTAAAAAGTTCTTGATCCTCGCTTATCTTTCTCGCGGCTTCAGAGTGGATTTTGAGGAGGCTGCACTCAAAATCTTCCTTAGGATTGAATCGAGCCTGAATGGGAATCATCTCAACATAGAACCCACAACCCCGCCCCGGATCTTCGGTCAACTTATCCCGTAGATTCACCGTGAAGTTTAGTGCATCTGGGATCATCCTAGCGAGTGCAGGCACGGCATACTTCGCCGCCAGCAACGCCGTCAGGAAGGCGCTGTTCACCGTCACTCCTCGCGTATGGCATTTTTCTGCAAGGGCGGATGTTTCCTCAGCGGTGAAAGAGAGCAAGATTGTACGATCCCTTTCCTCGTATCTTTTTTCCTGGACCTTCACGAAGTCATCGTCGCTGAAGGTGATTTCACTCTTCCTCCAACGAGCATTCATCCTGCCGATAACAGATCTCAGTATCCACGGAGTTTGACGTCCTACATTCGCGGGGATGTTCTTTACTATGTCGACGGGAGGGGGAATCGGAGGGAGCTTCTTTTGCGGTTCACCGATAAGTGAGAGCAGGTCTTCCATAACGTATAGCCCGCTCAACCCGTCGCTCATCACATGGTGCATATAAAGCACGAGATCAGAAGAGCTCTCTGATGTCAACAGTATGAACCTCACCAACGGCCCAACGTTCATTCTGAATGGCACTAGATCTTGTTCAGAAATCCTCTCAAGCCAGTCCAGGTCACCCTGCTTTTCATACACCTGCAGCTCGAAGTCAGGGACGCGTTCTGTCACGAGCCACGCTTGCCCCTCTTGATCGAGTATCATCCTAGAGCCGAGGAGACTGTGACGTTTTTTCAGTTTCGGCAGCGCTTGCCGTACTCGTTCTGGATCGACCTCTCCGTCGATGGTGGCAAGAATCTTTATAATACATCCGGCGCGTCTGTGTAAGCGCTGAACTCCCCCCACCTTCATTTTGAAGCCAGAATCGACTAGCTCACCTTGACATTCAGGCACAGTTTGACCCTCCTGTCTAATATGTTGTATGGCAATTCATATCCACTTTCGCTATTGTCATAGCTCCACACTCGCTCTTCGCATTATATAGCTGCATAATTGGGCTTATTCATTCCGTAAAATGTTTTATGAAATTTGTCATTTGAGTTGTTATGCGAGCTGCATCATGTCCCATAAGAGTAATTTTGGGACATGGGCTTCTAGATGGGTTTAATCAACATCATATCATTCAAACCAAACAAGGGGCTATCGTGGTCGGCCGTTTTGATTTCACGGGTGATGGAATGGACATCCCCTACAACACGCTGCGTGCGGCGAATAGGCGAAGAGCAAAAAAGAAAACTGAAAGTATTTTGACCAGAAAGAAGCAGGCAGCACATAGCTCGGCTTATTCCTTCGAAATTGAAGAAAGCCACCCGAGGCGTACGCCTGGCCCCATTCTGCTCTCCATCGTTGCCTGCCTAATGTAGTTAATGCGCCAACCATCTCGGAATAGTTCCTTTATCTCAGCCTGTGTCACCCGCCGCGGCCCATACTCTCCTTCTTTCAATTTATCAAAATTAGGCATAAGGTCTTTCAGTTCATCGGAATCAGGCAACGAGTGCAAAAAGTCTTTCAAATTATCGGAATCAGACAAAAAATCTTTCAATTTACCGTAATCCAGCTTTGGGGCTAATTCACTAAGACAGAGCATGAAGTACGTCCCTCCACGGCAGATAACAGCCGCGAGGTTGTCGACAAAAAGAGGGCGTTCTTCATCGCCAAACACGTGGAACAGGCCTGAGTCAATGACGGTATCGAACGTTCTTCCCAGTGTGTGCAGCTCTAATACGTTCAACACACGGAACGTTGCCGTCAGGTGACGCTGTGCGGCTTTCTCCTGTGCTTTTTGGATGGCAGTAGGGGTAAAATCGATTCCCCATACTTCGTGCCCCTGTTCAGCAAGGTACAGGGCATTCTCTCCGGTGCCGCATCCGACATCGAGCACCGATCCTACAATCTCTCCAGCCTGTTCTAGTTGTATATACTCTTTCTGGGGGCGTCCGATATCCCACGGCGGTGTGCCGCGGTAAGCCAATTCGAAGTTCGGAATGCGCATCGTATTACTCTCTTCTCTTTGTTCACGCATGGTCTCAACTCCTGACATATCTCTGACTATATCTTAAGATATACTGAACGATACTACTATTTATATTTTTCACTTACGTTACGTTATGATAATCCTTTCCAGTACTACGTTTTCGACATGAGCATGAATCGGAGGAAAGCATATAGACAGGCTCACTCTCCTAATCTCTTTTCATGTTGGTTTCGGCAGAAATCGTTTTACAAGAGGGATCATCAATTTTGTCTGCCACCCGCCAAGGGCTTCCTTCACTGATTTAAGCTCTGTTGGAACTGCTATGTGTTGAGGGCAGTGCTTCGCGCATTTACCACACTCTATGCAGAGTGATGCATCTCCCGCCTTTTCGCCCAGCGGCCCCACTCCCATCAAAAGGAATGCGTAAAACACACGAGATTGCATCTTTGAGCCCGGCAGAAAATGTTGATTATAGAACTGGAAGTTACTCGGAATGTTAACTCCTTGTGAACACGGCATGCAGTATCCACACCCCGTGCACGGTACCTTGATCAACCGCTTGTAGGCATCAGCGACTCTGCTGACCGTTGCCAGTTCGTCTGCGTTCATAGAATTTGGTAAAGCGGTTTCGGCTGTGTGCAGATTTTCAGTTATGTGCCGTTCGTCATTCATGCCGGAGAGAACGACTGTCACCTCCGGGTGGTTCCACACCCAGCGTAACCCCCACTCAGCAGCAGATCGCTGAGGGCTAGCGCCTCTATAAATCTGTTCCACTCCTTTTAGAAGTTTATTGGCCAATGTCCCCCCACGGAGAGGCTCCATGATCATAACGGCAACGTTTTTCGAAGCCGCGTACTTTAAACCTTCAGTCCCCGCCTGAAGGTCTTCATCTACAAAATTGTACTGGATTTGGCAATTCGTCCAGTCGTTTGCATCGATGATTTCTTTAAACGTCGTGAGCGTACCGTGGAAAGAGAATCCCGTATTGAGTATCTTTCCTTCAGCTTCAGCTCTGTCGAGAAAGTCCAACACGTTAAACTCTTGCAGTTTGTTCCAGCTTCCAAGATCAAGACCTTGCAAGAGATAATAGTCAACGTAGTTAGTGTTGAGCTTTTGCAGCGACGTATCGAGCATTTTAGCCATGCCTTCAGGCTTACGCAGTACAAAATGCGACAGTTTGGTGGCGACTTTCACCTTGCCTCGGTATCCATCTGCCAGCGCTTTTCCAAGCAATGTTTCGCTCTCACCATTGTGGTACATAGGAGCTGTGTCAAGATAATTCACGCCGCGATCTATAGCGAAACGAATCTGCTGTATTGCACGATCTTGGTTAATAGCGAGGCCTCTTTGGGGCAGGCGCATACATCCAAATCCTAAGGCTGAAAGTTTATCGCCATTTTTTGGTACGATTCTGTATTGCATTTTATGCACGTCCGATTTTTTGATTTAAATTAAACTTCGACTGACTAGTCAATGTCTGAGGCTATCAGCTCCGACGACTGTCATGCTATTGGACACGTAAGGGATTAAGATTGTGGCGAAATTTTTCGTGTTTTTACTGATAACATTCTTATAGGATGTCACTGCAATTTCTCTCCCATGCGCAGACTTATTGTGATTGTGGAGATTTCTAGCAGAGCCTTTAGCAAATTATATCCAGAAAAGCCGTTACAAAACATAAGATCGATTGAAGTCCTGCACTTTCTGAGACTCGATTACCAGGAAATCGCTTTGATAGCACGAGTTGAATTTAACAAGCCAGACGTCAGCATCGAAGATGTACTCAGTGATGACGTTTCTGACGTACATCTTCTCGAACATGAAAAAGAGAGCGGAGCCTACGTCTACTTTATAAAGGCCAGACCAGCACAGTCTGCCCACGTGGGAACCGATCTCGCAGCAGGTGGGGGGTACTTCTCTCTGCCGCTTGAAGTGAAGGATGGAAAAGTGAAGCTTACGTTCCTCGGAAGCGCCAAGCAAGTGAGGGATTTTATTAAGTTGTTTGAAGAGGCAGATGTCCGTTATCGGGTTGTCTCGCATACGGACGCACAGTTTCCACCTCACTCGCCGCTGAGTCATCTGACGGAAAAGCAGCGCCGGGTTCTCATCACGGCTCACAATCTTGGCTATTATGATGTGCCAAGGAAGATAGGCCTCGTGCAGCTTGCTAAACGACTTGACCTTGCACTTTCAACCTTGGATGTGCATCTGCGGAAAGCAGAGAGACGGTTGCTGAATCACATAATAAATGATTTATAAAAGCGCGCGATGAGAAGGAGCACATCGGCCGACCCTTCCGTGAGATCAACTGGCGAAAGGTTGACGAGTACCGAGCAAGGGAATTATCGTGGTCACCTGTTTCGGTTTCAAGGGTGACGGACCAAAACATTCCCTACAACACGCTGAGCTTCGCGAATATGTTTATTAACTTCTTCCGTTCGGGGCATTTTCAGTCCTTTGATTTTTAATTGACGTAATCAGTCGTTTATACCTCTCGATTATATATCAGTTTTAATTGATCTAGTCAGTCATTAATAAAGTCCCTTCCAACTTCGAGAGATCCTCTTGCTACTTCTTTGTCACATTATAAGCAATGTGCGCACGCATGTCAATCAATGTCTGCGCAAGAATGAACAGCAACAATGCGCATAAGGTGGTTATTGGAGTTAAAAACGAATCTAAAAAGATGATGACAGATACCCCAGCAAAAATGACTGCGTAGTAAAGGGTAATTGTACGGACTTCAACAGATGGATGCGCCGCGTGCAACAGGAGTACCGCTAACAGCCACGCCCCGAATCCACCCCAAAGCAGCGCAAATGTGCCTAGGGATAAGTGTATCTGTTGGCTTTCAGTGATGACGCGCCCGATACTGACGCCTATGACGACGATGCCAACGAGAAGCGGAAAATGGCTATAGATGTAGGACTGCCCCGATCGAAGTTTTATATGACCTATAGCGCGCACTAAATGTCTCGAGTAGATCCCCCATATGCAGACCACAATGAGAAAGCCAAGTGCGGCAATCGTCACTGTTTCGAGATGAACATGCTCGCGGAGGAGTCCACTCACGATGCTCGCTGTTGACAGGCCCAACACGATGATGGTGAACCTTCCGTACCGCTCTGGAATGTGCAAGGGACCGAGCTCAGACGAGGGGGGCGGCCGTAACCACACCACCCACGGCGTCACCATCTCGATTGCAAGGCCGCAGCCCCACAGAGCGAACTGTTGTGGAGGGGCCATGAATACGGATACCGCCCAAATCGCAGTTCCGCTGCCGAACCCGATGAGGTAAATGCGCATAAGCGGGCGTGCTTCGACGACGTAGTACAGTGCTCGCACAAAGAGCACGAGAAGGGCAATGCGGGCTATGAGATAGGTGATGGAAAACCCTTGCGTATGTCCGAGAATCGCCTGAGGAATTTCAACAGCCATACAGACGATAGCAAACATCCGAAAGAACGTTAGTAGGCGGTACACGAGGTCATCAGTTCCAAAGCGGGCCGTATAGACAGTGAGATTGCTCCATGACCACCACACCAGAAGAAAGAGACCAAGAAATACGAGAATGGTGGTGGTCGACAGGTCGCCTGTTAACGCAAGGGACACTTGATTGACCGCCACCACGAGGACCAGGTCGTAAAACAGCTCAAGCCATGTTGCGTGGCGATCCTGCTGCGGAGAAGAGAGCAAGCGTGGGGGAGCGAAAATGGACTGATTAGACGCGCTCCCGCTTCTATCGTACGGCATACGATAATGCGTTTGTGATAACAGTATTTAAGCGCTTTATAACCGATTGTTATACTTCATTATAACAATCTATCTCATTTTATCTCATGTAATCTCATGAAAAGGAAAGAGACTTAAATACAGCTTATTCATTTCGTGAAATATGATTTTGCGAAATTTGACCTTCTTTGTGTCCCATAATACCTTTTAAGACATGTACTTCCAAGTTATTGAGCCGACTCCGGTGACACCCCGCCGGCACTTTTTATGTCAACGTTGTCCACAAAACTAAATAACCATCTACGTATGTATTGTCTTGTCACCTACAAATGCAATTGCCGTGACTAGGATAACTGTTACGATTACTATAAACGCTAGATCTTGCAATGCAAAAGCCTCATACCCCATGGAGATAATTTTCCGTATCATTGCCGTGAGACCGGCACCAAGCAGAAGGCCGAGATTTATTGACTTCGTTTTCATGTAGCCAACTATGGTCATCAAGAGTTCAAGGATGATTATCATGGCAAAGAGCCCTTTTAATCCTAAAATTGGCGTATCGTTGGCAAGATAGTGCGAGATACTATCCACCTCGACATAGACAGCCATGAGGAAAATGACGATGAGTAACAGCCCTACGGTACCATACATGATTAATTCGGCCGATTCAAAAAATGTTACCAAGGATGTATATGCCCTGCTCCCGACGAGAATTAGCTTCCATGTTTGCGCATGAAGATCTTTATTCCAATTAAGCATTTTCTAATTGCTTGGTCATCACTGGTAAATTGATGAAATTGCTGCTTTTTTATACAATATTTGGATTCAATAACTTGCGCTTCATTAGATGGTGTTGTTATAGACAGCCTATGAATAGAAACGCACGAGTACGCATTTTAATATATCTTTGACGGAAAACTCTCGAGGACATGCGGTTGATACTATGAAGTAGGTAACCTATTTGAACGTGCGTAACCATTGAATCCCCCATGAAACATCAGATGATCGGAGGAATCACCCTCCCCACCACAACAGGACCCCCGACACCTGCGGAGGTACAACAGATCGCCACAGCGGCGTACGTCTTCGGCTATCCCCTAGTACTAATGGAGCTTAGTAAGGATCAGTTAACCGCAGTGCCGGCTCCGGATCCCGACAAGTTAGCGGCCCCTATCAACCAGTTCGTCAAAATGTCTGCCGCACCAAGTCCATCGTGGGAATCCGCGGGACGCCCGAACGCCGATGCGCTTTATACAGCGGCCTGGCTCGACCTTACAAAAGAGCCGATGGTGCTGAGCGTGCCCGATGCCGAAGGCCGCTATTACCTGATGCCTATGTATGATGCCTGGACGAACGCCTTTGCATCACCCGGAACGCGCACCATCGGGTCCGGTGCAGGAAACTTTGCCATTGTGGGCCCGACGTGGAATGGCACGCTCCCCAATGGGCTGACAAAAATCGAATCGCCGACCGGCATGGTCGCGATTGGTGGGCGCGTCCTGCAAAACGGCCCTGCTGATATCGCTGCGGCACGTGCCGTCCAGGCGCAGTGCGAGTTAACACCCCTGAGCGCGTGGGGCACGGACTACACGCCGCCGACCAACGTTCCAGTCAACCCCAATGTGGATACCACGACACCTCCCTTTGACCAGGTGGCGGACATGACCCCCACCGCGTTCTACGACAGGATGGCAACACTCATGGTAGACAACCCCCCGCGCGCGGCAGACAAACCGGTCATTGACCAGATGGCCCGGATCGGCCTTATAGCCGGTAAACCGTTCGACTGGAACGGCCTGAACACCACGACGCAGGACGCGATCATGCAAGGCGCGAAAGACGGTCTCGCCCAGGTCAACGCCGCGTGCCTGCACCCGCCGGGTGAAGTTATTATAAACGGCTGGCCCATTATGTATAACTACGGCGATTTTGGGACGGACTATACGCTTCGCGCCGGAACTGCGTTGCTAGGGCTCGTTGCGAATTTTCCGGAGGACGCGTTGTACGCGACAGCATTCGCTGATGCCGCTGGCAACCCGTACACCGGTGCACACACCTACGTCATGCACTTCGAGAAGAATGGCACCCCACCTGTCAACGGGTGGTGGTCCGTCACGATGTACAATGACCGGGGTTTCTTCGTAGACAACCCGATTGACCGCTATGCGATCTCGCCCCACCTCGGTCCCTTACAATACAATGCGGACGGTTCGCTCGACTTCTACATACAACACGCATCGCCCGGCCCTGACAAAGAGGCCAACTGGCTGCCCGCGCCGTCGGGTGGGTTCCACCTCGTTTTGCGTCTGTACTGGCCGCAGGAGGCCGTGCTGAACGGCTCGTGGGTGCCGCCGGGTGTCCAACAGATAGGATAAGCAACGCCAAATAGATAAAAGGAGTAATCCATGACTTCGTAAGGGCAACGTTGAGGTCGACCGTCAAGCACAACTGAACTATCAGATCAGTGCCAATCCGCACGGACTTCATCGCTCGCCCTTCAAACTGAACTTTTGAGGATACAAGTGTCCGCTACCGGGTGGTCTCACTTACAGATGCACACTTCCTGCCTCACTCTCCGCTCAGCCGTCTGACAAAAAAGCAACAGAAGGTCTTCGTCACTGCTTATACGCTCGACTATTATGATTTACCGAGGAGAATAAGCCTTGCGCAACTTGCCGAAAAGCTTGACCTTGCACGTTCCACGTTAGATGCGCATCTGAGGAAATAAGAGCGGCAGTTGATGTATCACATAATGAAGGAGTCATAAAAGCACGAAATGAGGTAAAACACACCGGCTGGCCCTTTCCGCGAGAGATCAACTGGCGAACGGTTGACGAATACCGGTTAAGGGGTTATCGTGGTCGGTCGTTTCACGGGTGATGGAATGGACATTCCCTACAACACGCTGCGTGCGGCGAAGGAGCGAAGAGCGGAAGAAGAGACTTGAACGTTTAAGAAGTCATAAGCTTTACCTCCGAGCATGTTTTCACACCTTGCCACTCTGAGTAACGCATGTTGTTTACCCTGGCACTCTGCAATCAACAATCCGGCATTCGCCGCTACCATCATCACAAATGAACCCAGCGTCTGGGCCAGCCAAATCTCCGATATTAATATCATTTTAAATTAAACTGCTGAGCTTGCCATCACCACTACTTATCGGCACGTAAGATAACCATAAGCTATATTATACTCAACATACTAGGCATACTACGGTGAAGAGCAGTGCAGACTGAATGCACCGCACCGAAAGAAATTCAATTTCAACATAAAGCAATAGATGAAGAGGAGTGGAGTAAAAATGCAACAAGACAAAGTAAAGGTTACGGTAAGCGGCGTATCGGCGACGATGTTGTTTCCATTACAGGGCCGGGCACAATTGAGCAAGGAATACCGTTCACTGTTTTATGACGCCAAAGCTGTTGAACTCGTCGAAAAAATTGACTACGATTTTTCAACGGACGACATGCCGTTCGTAGGTGTAATGCTTAAGCTTATTCGCGAAGGCAATCTGCTGCCAATGTTCACTCTAAGCGCACTCATGGCAAAGCAATTCGACGATAAGATAAAAGCGTACATCACCGAGCACCCCCGGGCGTCGGTAGTGAACCTAGGTGCGGGGCTCGATGCGACGTTTTACCGCGTCGATAACGGAACTATCCACTGGTACGACCTTGACCTTCCCGCTGCAATCGACTTCAGAAGGCAGTTATTGCCTGAACCTGACCGAGTTACGTACATCGCAAAATCCCTCCTCGATCCGAGCTGGTGTAAGGACGTTAACACCGAAGACGGGGTATTCATGATAGCTGAGGCAGTGTTCCAGTTCTTTGATGAGGCACAGATGAAACAGTTCTTTTCGATGCTGGCAGACCACTTCCCTGGCGGTGAAATTGTATTTACTACCATGTCCCAATCAGATGGTTTTAGAGGGTGGTTTGATATGTTCCCGCCAGAGCAGCGGGAAGCGATGAGAGCGGTGTGGATGGAGGCGATGAAAGAGTGGTGGGAAAAGGTACCAGCAGACCAGAAAGACAAAGCGATAACCGCGCTCAAAACCCCGACAAAACCGAAAGGGAAGGAGTGGGCGGATCTCGAGGCGTGGTGGAATCAGCTCAGCGATGAGGAAAATGCAGAGGCAATGCGTGACCTTATGTCATCCTTCTCTCCCATACCTATACCAGGTGACAGGGTTGGCAATTGGCCGCCAAAAGATGCGAACGAATTTACCAAGTGGGACAGCCGCATTAAAGTGATCGATCAGCTTTCTGTGTCCAAAAACATCCAACGAGACTTGTTAAGTGCAGATATGCAAAGATTCATGGACTACTTTGATAAGAGCGGAAGATGGATGAATATTTTTCACTTGCGAGTATAATGGCGATGAAATTCC
>DASPRZ010000071.1:0-30484 GCA_035624185.1 Candidatus Acidiferrales bacterium | reverse complement strand
TTCTACTGGATGATATCTCCATACTGCTAAGCAAATTTGCGAAGGTCTCCTAATACAAAATGACTTGCGACTCGTGAAAGTGGAATTTTTTTAGCGTTTTGTCCATATGTTAAAACTGTTATATGCAAACATCGCTTCATCTTGAGTCTTTCCGTCTAATAATGGTCGGACAACATCGATGAAACTCGTCTAAAACGAATTGTGGGTCTAATGAATCTTTGGAGAGCGTTTGGGATCAACGTAAGTTGGTGATCGGTGGCTATTGATCTGATATATAAAGCTATCACTATTCCGGGCTTCGCTACGAATGTCTCACTTTTGCTAACTTTTGCGTTTATTTGTGCAACTTCCAGCTTCGAGTTAATGGCCTCTTCATTATCTGATATACTAACAAATACGGATTTCCCCACGTGTTCTGTTTTTATATATTTGAATAGATGCATCATAGCTTCGGAACACTATGAACGAAACAACCTATGAAACTAGTAAGGTACCTTCCAAGCGTGCTTTATAGACAAATATCTAACCACGTAGTTTGCAGTGTTATAAAAACGGACTTACCAGAAGCCTATAATTTCAATAATAACAAGTCCCTTACATTATTGCAGCCCCTTTGGACGCCATTTTGATAGTTGTTGGAAAAGAATCAGTGTAACCCGTTTGCTATGTCCCCTCAATTTTTTGCACCATAGTTACCTATCTTGTGTAGTTTTGAACACAATGCGAACATGAAAGAGCGTTTACAGATGGTCAAATGACAACTAGATTAACAATAGCAAATCGCAATTTCATGTGTTTGGTGCAAGCATCTTAGTCGTTTCAACGTAATAGCCGATACCATAATCATTTGGAGAATCCCAGCCTATTATTATACTTTGTACAAGTTTTTGGTTGCTGGGAGCTAGGATACGCCCCACCATAATAGTTCTATTTTGGATACTATTTAGATCTCGAGGATCAAAATGATATCCTGCTTGTGATGCTTGACTTACCAACTGTAGATATGTCTGTTGAGCATTCGCCTTGTCCTTGCACAATTCGAAAATGTTGGTTTTATCGACGTTGCTGTAATCCGTTCTAGTAACCCCCGTGAATGTAACGTGACCCCTCTCATTTACTGACTTCGTGAACGTTTTTACTATTGCATCATTAGGATTGATGCGCGCATATATACTGGTAAATTCGGTTGCAGTAGGTATACTGATAAATTCGCTCGTGGTAGGGATAGGTGTAGCAACCGGTGTTGGTGTAGGCGTTACTTTACGCGTGATTGTAGAAGTCGATGCACCTGATGATGGATTTGATGCATTCGTAACGTCCTCCGTGCATCCCACAAAAAATACGGTAGCTAACAAAACAGTAACCATCACTATGATCAAAAACTGTTTTTGCATAGTCATCTCTTCTTTTGGGAGGAATTTTTCCCATAATCAAAGGTTATCCTCAAAAATAAAGTTTTGTGTGATTTTGACAAATACATCGTCATTTATTGCTGCCAGCATCAAAGTGCACTATTTGAGATCAGATATTACGACGGAATGCAACTAAAGTTGATTAAAACATCGCTACGATAAGCATCATAACGAACTTAAGATCAATTTTTGAACTTAACTAACAGAGGACTTATTATCAAATGTTTGAGAAGAAATAAACTAAACACGATGGTTTTTTTTGATTCACCAAGTTTAAGCTATTTACGGTTTAAGCGATTTACGTATTCTCTCATATCGTGGGTCCTGCGGCTTTGACCAATCTCCCCCCATTTTTGATGAGAACGTATCAGTAAAATCTATGCTTGAATTAATTGCCCAATCAGCGTAAGCGGACCACAAATAAAAGTAAGAAAAGCTATTAGAACCCGGCAATAGTGGATTTGTGATGTGATTGTGGTTGTGGCCTTTCACGTATTTTTCTAGTTGTTCTTTCAATTCTTTGCACGTTCGTATTCAAATGTGCGTTCTTCAAATGTTAATAGATGCTGGTTCGAATTTGGGCCGAAGCCGAAGCCGAAGATGCTGTCTGTTGGAAATGTCATATGTAATCCATTTGGGTTTATGGTGGTCAAATAATTGCGCAGGTTCCGCAGAACACGAATACTTTCAAATTCGATCGTTATTAACAAATGATGCTTTACCAGAAAAACAACTGCGCATTGGTATTTATCCTGTACTAGTTTCCAATCGCCAATCTTTTTGGTTCTATTTGGAATTTTATAATTTTTTAGGTTGCTCTTGTCGATGTGAACCCTTTAAGAGAATATTTACTCTGTTTTACGCTTTTTTGCGTTAAGCCTTTAGGCATACATCCGTGTGCTTGTAAATAATAAAGTTAACCCGTTTTGTTACCATTTCTGCTAATTACTTTTATAGAATCTATATAAAAATCATAGAAAAAATAAGGTAAAACCTTAAGCTATTAAAAATCACGATGGTTTAACATGAATATAAAAAATATGCCCATAAATGTAGCAATTGTAGGTGTACTATCGCTTTGTGCTTTCAATAGTGTTACGCAGCGCCGGTTAGTAACTTTACACCGGATAATCAGGGCAATTGTGCAGCAAATGTGAATGAGAGACAGCAAGCTTATATCACAGCAGCTGGCAGTCCTATTGACCCATTTTGCCTTGGAACGAATCTCAGGCTACAAGTTGGCTCACCCATCGAACTTTTCGGTGTTCTCTCTGCCTCTGATAGACCAACAGTGTACTTGCAACCATATTGCAACCATTGATAACTTATGATATCCTCAGCCCGAAACTTATTTTGCAACGTTTAAATGCTGGCAACGGAACGTGGAGTACCGTCGCGACTGAAAGAACACAGTTCTTCTCGACATGAGAATATGTGATGAATCTAACCCCAAAAGTTGCTGGTGTCTCTATGTACAGAGTACTCTACTTTGGCTATAGCAATTACGCACCCGCGGTGAGTGACCAGATAACGTTAATCGTAGCTAACTTGCCCCCGTACCATATGGTCATAAATCAACAATAAAAACAAGCCGGGCAAGCCTCAGGCAAGCTCCTGAAAGCCAAAATAAGAATGCCTACACGGGTTTGATTGACTCATTAGACTACAAAATGGAGGTTTTGCAGTAGACCCGCAGATGCTTTTAATTGTATGATGATAATAAAGTATCATATTACATTATAAAATTAGAAAAATAATATTAAATGACCTGGTTGTGTATGCCGCCGATAAGGCATTATTTCTTTATAGCGGCGCTGCAGTATCGCATTCGTTTTGGCTGGCGGAAAAGGCATTAATATACTTTTCAGCTCGTCCTGTTGGTACACATTCAAGCACTTACAGCGCGTCCGACGCCCTTTATTTAGTGCTATTTTCACCGCCAAACGCACGCGTTTCACAAACCTAAGAGGCACCAGTGCCAATAAACAATAGGTGAATATACCAATCTATAAAATATCGACAAAAAATAAAAGAAGTAGTGAGTGATATTTAATATTAGTCCTCTGTATCACGGACGATTTTTGAACTGTCATTGTTTCTCCCACCACTTTATAATGGCAGTTTTAGCAGAGGAATAAAAACAACCCAACAGTAGAAACATCACCGCCTCTTTTTTTCCTTAATCTATCTATAGGAAGTTGCATCTATTTTGACTTATCAACCGATTCAGCAACCGGGTAATTCCGCTCTCTTTTATTAAGAGTTCACCGAGGACTTAGCAGTGTCTTGTAACTATATCTTAAATATATCAATTCGATCAGCAAACTGACTATCTACCGCAAATCAACTATGTGCTCCAACCGATGAGTTGCTAGAACTGTAAGCATCGGGAGCAAGTATCACATCTTTCCAATACCGTATATACACAGTCACACACATATTCAGGCAGCGGATGGCGACATTCTTTGCTATCAAAAGTTGGCATAAAACAAACTGAACTAAGAGCTACAGTATCTGCAGAAAAGATTTTTAACCGATAACACTTTTGTTAAAAATTACCATCGCCCCATCATCTCTGTACTTATGTATCCCCAAGACTATTGGATTGAAGTTCTATTGGAAACTTACAAGACGCAGCATTCGTGTCAATCGTTGTGGGCAGCTATGATGAAAAATACTGAAACTAGCTATTGATATACGTAGCGTTCTAAAAAGATTATTTTGTTTAAGCTCTGAAATAAAATTGTTGTTCTTGCTATTTTTTACTAATTGAATATCGATTGATATTTTATTAGGTTATTAGAGATGTAATCGCGGTATTAACGGGCAATGGTTAAGAAAGAATTCGTAAACATAATTAAAGGTAAAGAAAAACGAAAAAAATTAGTAAAGGTGGTGAAAAGGAATGTGGTTCCCGTGGGCTTTGGAGTCTTGGTACTGGTGGTGGGGTTATTGGCCCTTTTAGAAAGAAGAACATAGGCACTGGTAAAAAGAGGCCGCAAGAATATGTTTTTACTTCTTCCAGGATTATAGCCGTACGCAGCATGGATATTCTCACTAGCATTTTAACCGGTTTCTTATGCATTGATTTTTTACAGGCTTGCAGTTGGTTTCTAGTTCTAAAACAACTGATAGGCCGCGAAGCGCATCAACGTGCGCTCATTTTACGTTATAGGACACGACCTAATTGGAAAGGACACGACAGATAGTTAAAATGGCAGATTAAATTAACAATAGTAAATCGCGTAACCTTTATTGCTAGTGGATGCATTACTGCTTGCCTTTAAAATCACGCTTGAGAAGGTGATGGGCAATGAATACAAAAAATCAACTGATATGCGCTTAATTGTAGTTTTATTATCGCCTTGTAAGTTCAATAGTGTTGCCTCAGCGCCGGTGAGTAAACTTACGCCCGATGCTCATAGCATCTATGCAGAGAGTGCGAAGGGACTACAGCAAACATATATAACGGCATTTGTTTGCTCTAGTGGTACCATGCACCCTGCAACGGAATTCACACTAGGGGTTGGCCAATCTGTCTCGGTTTTCGGTGTTCTCTCATCTGACAGTCCAGCGACTGCTCCAAGCGACTACTCTCACGGCATCTCAAACGCGACAGTTAATATCCAAACTATGATTGATGACAAAACGTGGAACACCGTCGCGACCAAAATCACACAATGGAAAGATCCGAATCAACTTCTCTCTCCGGGAGCATTTATGATGACTCTAACCCCAAATGTTGCTGGAGTCTACACTTACTGGGTAACATACGATGGCGCTGATCAATATGCTCCTGCTGTTAGCAACGTAGTAACGTTAAACTGTAACTAATGTGATAGGAGATTTTATAAATTTGATCATCAACGTGTGCAAGGTTCACTCTCCAACATCGAAGCTCTAGTGTGGGTAGTTAAATGACAGTAGTCAACTACCGTCATTTTAGACACTAGACCATTGATATCTCAACCTACTGTCTCTTTAGTTACAATCGAATGTGTATGTTTTGTGAAAATTGCTTTGAAATTGCCGTAGACGTGTTTGGACTGGAACTGACGTTACTTGGAAAAGCCGATTTACCGATATGCGCACGGTGAGGTCATAGATGGATCAAGAAAAAAGAAAAGAGGTGGTGATGTTCTTACTGTTGGGTTGTTTTTATTCCTCTACTAAGCCGCTCTTATCAAATGAGTATAAGTGCCAATAACAGTACAAAACCGTGTATGATAGGGAGGATCAGCATCATACAAGCGCACCACCTCTTTTATTTTTTGTCAATAGTTTATAGATTAGTATATTCACCTACTGTGTGTTACATTGATGGTAACAAACAGGGTTAGTCTTATTATTTATACGCACATTGATACGTGTTTATTCTAAAAATAACGCCTGAATAAAATCAATCATAAAAGGAATTAGAAACCAAGAAAAAAGGAGGTGAATAGTCTAAAATGGCAGACGCTGTTAGCACACAGATACAACAAATAATTTCTTTAGCGCAACAATTGCGCCTTACGCAATCCCGCTGATACTCGGTCAAGCGGTCCTGACAGTAGGTGGGGTAACAGCGGCACCTGTCTTAGCAGCTCCATTCTTAGGTATGTTCGACGCACCGGTTTTAATGCTTAGTTTGAGTTCTGGGACAGTCAAGGCGGTGGTGTTGGGCTCTCTGATACTTCATTAAACTGAATTGAAATTGAATTTTTCAAAAGGTAGATAGTGTAGCAATGACGAACAGCCCAAAATGGGAACTGAGAACAATTTTAGGTAGTGTCATGTGGAAGTTGCTGAGATAAACTGCAGAGCCAAGCGAAGCAGTTAGCATATTCTTTTTCTGTCTCTCTTCTCCTTATTTTTCTATCTGCGCAATTCTCTAGTCAAATTTTGCGAATTCGTAGATGTCTCGGCATAACGTGTATGGAGGAAGGCCCCCTATCAGATGTGCTCTAGTTTCGACTAGCCCCTATCAAAAACGTATCAACTTTAAAATGCTCTTTAATATTCTACGTCAAGTCCCTCAAAATTCATAGTTTTTCAGTAGTCAGAGTATATTCAGCATCATCCTGGTTTATCCTCAATATGAGTGCAATATTTAAGGAAGCAAAGCATATAGCGGTTCGTCTTACAGTTGTTAGAAAAAGCTGAAGATTGATAAGCGGAGGTGAAGAAATGATCTCTCTAATACCGATTATCGGCCCAATTATAGCGAGTCCTCTCTTATTTTTAGTCGATACACTCACCGTCACGATACCAGTCATCGGCTCAATACTAAGTGCGCCGCTTTACGTTATTGCATTTTAACTGGAAGGTTAACATACGAGTTACAGATCAAAAAATGAACAAACGAGAGAGGTCTTCATCGACTTTCAAACGGGCTTCTAAAAGCTGTTCGATTGTAAAAAATGAGAACTCGTTCAAATTTGTGTTTGTTTGTAAACAGAATAGTGTTACTGCTCCATCATGGGTCTCAACTTTGGCACAAGGCAAGCTCTGCTAAAACAATCTTAGCGCTAGCAGGCCTCATTAATGCAGTTTTTTTACTAAACTCCGTGCTAAGAAAAATTTGAGTATTCTTCAAATACTTCATCACAAAAAAAACAGAGGTAAGTAGATCTATCCAAATCAAATGAAAGTGTCTTACATTATAGTATAGTCAGTCAAGCGATTAGTCGTTTTAGCCCTATTGGGTTAACCATTTCAATCATTTTCAATCATCAACCACATTTCTTCAATTTGGTGAGCCTAGGAAAACAATTCTTTCTCTTGTTTCACAATTTTGGAATTCGGTTACGAATTGTTGCTTTTAGAACGGGCACAGCACAATTTAAGCACGTTAATGTCTAGATAACAATTGGCTTGACACAACAAATAGAGTTACCTTTATTATCGTTGGGCGCACTATTATATGTTCATTATTACATATTGAACAGACACTTGGAAAGGAGAGGAGAGGAAAGATGCTTTTGCCTATATTCATCCCGTTTCCCCCATTCGTCGGTATCCTGCCCTTTTTTATACATTTGCCTTAAACTAACACAAAATTAAGGTTAAAAGGCTGATGGCTGTTTAAAAAGGGGGTTTGAAACACTTTGCGGTGAATTGTGTTACGTTAGTTTAGAAAGACAGCTTCAAAGACCTACGGTTCCGAAGTACGATACAGCAAGCCTCTGAGATAACGTTCGTACCAATAAACGCCAGTCTTGTGTCACGGTATGGACATTCACCCACTAGCGCCGCAAAAGTTAATACGCCTTAGTTTGCGAAAATAATAGAAATTTCATCGCGTTTTAATGTAAGATCCACGCGGATCAAGACGAAAAATTGTACAAATTCACTGGAAGTTTAATCTCACTTTCACACTTTTTCTAGTTCAAGACTTAATGCTAAAAGACGGGGCATAAACTTTGCGTGCATCTCTCGCGATAACTTAGAATCATGACCTGAATCTCTCAGGGTTGGAGATGCACTGTAGCCTTTATTCATAGCCTGTATTTTTCATGCGATAATGGGGATTCTGTTCATAGCATACAATAAGTACATTGGAAATTCTAGATTCTGTGGCTCGCATCTTCAGCTCTTCTTCCAAGGTGCGGACCCTGCTAAGCGCATCAAGCTGGCTGTTTCCAGCTTTACTTCCTATCAAAGAGGGCCCCCTTAAAGTAGATTCCAATCTCGGCGCTCAAAGTACTCTAAGTCGGTATCATTTTGAGACAAAATGCTGTAATGACTTAGAATCAGCGAAAATGCCTGAAAATAGCAAAGAAATGTTGTGCAAATATTTAAAATACTGCACAGTGTGATAAGCAATATCGGAGGTGAAAAAAACATGAAACGACAAACTGTGATGGTGGCAACGTTCTTGATCGCTGTGTTCGCTACAGCGACAATTTTTGCTGAAGTAGCTGCCGCGCAGCAGCCTCTTGCACCAACCGCGAAGATACTCAAGAAGGACAATCAAAACCTGCGCGGATATTATCCGTATTATCCGCCCTACTATCGTCCAATCTACCGTCCATATTACCCACCATACCCGGTCTACCCACCAATATACTACCCCCCACCATACATATGGCGTCCGATCGTATACTAGTGACCACTATCTATTTCCAATATAGCGATCACCATTGTCATTAGAACTTGTGGGCGCTATTCACATTCAGCTGTAGTCTAATTCCATCTCTGAATGCGAAACTGAAGAGGGTGGAGGAGGCAATTAAAAGTGAATAGCGGGGGTAAATAATCCTAGAGCATATAAAACGAGAGTTAAACAATGGCATATCATACACGCAAACCTCTTACGTCCTAAAAGAGGAAACCCGCATTATGAGACGAGATAAGAAGTAGGACTTAATCGTAGGAAAAATTATAGATAAGTGCGAATTGCTTAGCAACATTTAGGCAAGCAAAACGATATTATGTTGATACAGCGTTAATCGTAGTTAAACTAGGTGACGAGTTTGAGAGCATCATGCACCCTCTTTGAAATGTATCAACTTATACTGAAAGGTGATATACATGAATATGAGAAAAGGAATGATGAGTTTATCGCTCATAGCTGTAGTAACACTCTGCGCGTTTAATGTCGCCGCAGCATCGGTAAGCAAGCCGGCGACCACATCCATAGGCAGTGATATAACTTGTGCACGAGCAGCACAGTCAACAACGCTCACATTCACCGCTCCGGCAAACGTAAAGCTGAACCAAAACTTTCAGATCTCTGGGAGTCTGACTTCAGCAAGCGGTACTGGCATCCCTGGCGCAGTAGTTGACGAACAGACGTATTACAACGGTACCTGGTATTCCATGTGGAACGTCACAACAGATAACAGTGGGCATCTCAGCGACACTTGGCAGCTACAACAAGCAGGGGCTTACAACTTCAGACTCTCCTATAACGGCGATAGTCAAAATGCGGCATCCGTGAGTAATGCGGTAACGATAACAGTTTCGTGACGGACATCTCTTCTCTGTCAAAAAGTCGACAGTTATGGCTGGTCGTTAACGGTTTTATTTTTTAAAAAGCCATAACTTATCTTTTTTTCTTTTTAAAATGCAGCACAATTACATTTGCTGTAATTGTGTACATAAGTATCAACCTATGAAACTGTTTATGAACGTCACTGAGACCGTCTCTCTCTCCAATGATTTTAATCTGTAGACGGTGAATAGGGATCTAGACATCTCAATGTATTGCTATTCTGTATTAAGCGATCCTCGCAAATTTGCTACCTTATAAATTTCCGTTTTGTCTAGAGCACTCAACAAGCACACATTTTAACACTCGGGGTTTCTGGCGTTAACCAGTTACAATGTAAACCCTTACCGACCATGTATATGATGTGTGGGTATATGCAGTATCAGAAGAATGGCAATGCCCTAACAACGTGTAAACAATTTCTCCGAAGCTTCAGAGAAACGTCGTTTAGGAGTAAATAAAAACGAAGCAAGCGATGTCATGAGAACTCCTATTGTGGTTCGTTTCCAGACTCAAACAACGTTGATATATAGACAGGAGAACTGGTGGGGGTTGTCATTGCCCCCGCAAATCTCTGTATATCGTGGCTTGTATCACAGAGTTGTCTAACAAATAGAGGTGATGACATCTAACGGATACTGGTTGATTTATTACTTGGGTCGGGTACTGGTCGCCAAAACTTGCCGCGCTCCTCGCTAAGATCACACCATCTCCGTCGCCTTGGGTAACATTAGTTACTTTGTACCAATCAAAACTGCTTGTAGCATTTTTGTCCTTCACGTACTGGATATATACTTGATCATCTGTTTGTAATGACTGCGGGCCGTCAACATAGATATTATAATACTTGACTCCGCTCGCAGGAGGGGCATTGAGCGTATTGTGAAAGTAGGGATCCACGGGTTGATACGCCGGAGGTATAAGACAGTCGTAGCTTGGAACAAGCCAGTAGAGAACGCTCGGTTTTGCGGTGTTGGGCATTGCCATCATTTGTTCGGCCTCTTGTCTGCTCGATATAACCAAGTGATTGCTAGGAGTACCCAGTGTGTTTAGGAGGATATAACGAGTTCCTAGTGCTTCAGCGCTCATACGGTTATAAATCCATTCATAAAACCATGCAATTCCCGCGTGTGGCGTAGCTACCGTAATCACTGTGTTCACATATTGGGGGTCTAATGAGGCAAACCAGCGAGCAACGAGTCCTCCAAAACTGTATCCCACGAGATTGACTTTGCTCGCATAGCACAAGGGCTCAACGTGATCTCTGACAATATGCTCCATATCAGCTTTGAGAGAAGAAGTGATTATGTGGCCTCTCATCATGTAATCGTTGTCGGGTTTGATTGCATCAGGGGCATAAAACTGGGGGTCTATGTAACCAATGAAAGGTTGACTTAAGAGATTTGCGCGCGGATCCAAGTACGTTACATACTGCAGAGTGCTGTAGTTGCGTGCCTGTAGCTCAGACGCATATGAACTCCAGTTTGTTTCTGTGTTGTACTTAAACGTTCCATCTCCAGCATTCAAGAAATCAGTGAGACCTTTATAACTTACGTAATATACCGGTGCTGAGATTATATCTGGGTTTGTGCGCGGACCAGGATTACCTTGAACAAGAACCACCGGCAACGGGATGGTGACCATTACGCTGCTCGGCTCGGAACGATCTTCCCCTGCACCGGTAAACGCCGTCCCGGTGAGCGTGAAGTTCACGTTATCCGTAAACCGCGGCACCCCCTCAGTCGCGAGATTAATCCGCAGAGGGGTCGTCGGCTTAAGGCCGCCATGAGCGTCGAACATCTCATTTCCGTTTCCCCCCGCGACCGTAGAAGCAGACGCCTTCCCCCATCGGACGCCGGGAGTCGTATACGGGGTAACGTCAAACGTTTTTTCCACCCGCTTCCCGTTTATGGTGGCATCAAACGCGATGTATCTGGGTGCGTTATCGTGGCCGTGATCGTTCGCCGGGTACGTCACGCTAACCCACACGCCGAGCTCCTCGGGCGAGACCATCGAGGCGTTCTTAACGCGGAGCGCACACATGCCAGAGGCATTCGTCCAGTCAGTATCGGCGTCGGCTGCGTGTGCGTGTACGTTTAACACCGAGCCGTCCGTCCTCCCATTTGATGGTGCAGCGGCATTCTTAGCGTATACTGCGTCGGTTACGCCATGCGGCGTGCCTGCTGCGGTGCCCATTATCCCGAAAACCGTTGCTACCATGAGCGCTGCGACGAATATCGCGAGTGCTTGTTTATGCATGTTCATACCGTTGTTAATGCCCCTATTTATCATCTCTGCGAACTTTTACGGGCATTTTTTGGTAAGTAAAGATTGTTTGCAGCCTGCATTGGAATGTTAATCAAATGTCACTCTTTTGGACGGTTATAGAGTTTAAAGGACATAAAGATTGGCATCCATCTCTGCGGTAATAGTTGTTTTTGCCGCTGATAATGTGTGTTTCTTCTGAAGAAGCGATCATTGCAGCGACGGCAAGTTAAGAATGGCAGTATGCAGCAACTGGCAGCGCATCCTGTTGCCTCGAGGTGAGATGGTCAATACCCCCTTTTATTTCCTGAATTTGCGTGGTGTGTGCGGTTGATAGTCTGAAACAAGCAACCTCAGCGATAACTTTTCGTAAGCGAATTTACCGATTCAAAACACAAAAGATAAAAAGATGATGGCCATAAGCAAGAGAGGTTAACATGCAATTAATTTTCGATAGTTGTGGCAACCCGCGACTGACGCGGCTCAAGCGCGATGATAAGCTTGTGCAGTTATACGCTGAAGACTGTTTTAGCTCATTCCAAGACGGCGCGTTAGTTGACATGCTTAAAGGCCTTTACGATAATCTCAATAATGGTGAGTGGTCGCAGTGCTACCGCAGCATCTATGACGAAGCTGATCGTTGGTGGTACGTTAACGAATTAGACGTCGATATACTGCAATCCGCGCTCAATCTGTTGGTTACTGTATATGTCGGAATTCAAAGTTCAAATGAGTTTATGACTGAGCCCGTATTGCAGCACTGCCAGCTTGGTGGCTGCCAGCATTTTGGTGTAATGCCAGTGTGTGACGCATGCATTGCCGAAATGATGAAACAGATTAAGACATTACTTGCTTACCACAACTACTGCAAATCATTGTGTGCAAATGAACAATGAACAATTAAATGCTATAAAAACAATCGTTTTAGAGTGTTTTTCCGCCTCAAAATTTTTTTGACGTCCTCCTCTTTCTTTAAGCGCCCCTTAAAAGCTCATTCTTCAAGTGCGCACGTGTCCAGCTATAGCGAGACGGCATCAAATTCGTTTTACTGTGTCTCTCTTTAAGTCCAAGTTTTTAAACGGTGAATTGACTCGCTTCGACTCATGTCATATGGCCACGCGATAATAACGCACAACAACGCAGCATCTATCCACATGCCTCCCTTCATGCACTTGGTGTGACACAAAAATGTTGTCACACATCTGTGGACAGATATATTGTCACAGTTTCGCACGCGAAATTATCGTCACTCAGGCTTAAGAACCTCTTGAGTGATGTGCTTACTAGAGGAGGTTTCAGGATCATGGCAACAAAAAACACGGTCTGTTATTATGGACTTCACTTTGGATGCATAAATACGTTTAACGATCCCGACTGCAGAAAGTGTGCCGAGCGCTTAACAAGTGCTGTGAATCAGGTGCTCCGTCCAACGGCAATGCGCACATCGGAATCCTTTTCTATATTGCCAATTCACGCCTGATGGGGTAGCGATAACTGTTATTCAAAGTCCGTGTCTAAGAGTTCACGATAACTACAATACTACAAGGTGTTGACCATACGTAATGGTTCACATTCGTGTAAACTCGACGACATCTATTGGGATGCGCGTAAATAGGTTTTTTTGAGCTTTACATGATAACTGTACATTCTATAAAAGGGGGAAGGATAAGTGTTCGACCTCGACAAGTCCTCCTTGCAGCCTTCCGACCTTCAACGAATAACGCGCATGGTATGTGTTGAACTAGAACTAGAAGAAAAAGAAAAAAATTTACCGGGATTACGTCGCTACAAAGTAATAACGTTAAAAAATCCGCAGGCGGAATTTGCTCTTATGCCCTGTGGTAAGTATCCAAAACACAAAGTTTTAGTATGATGGGTGGCTTGGACACCTCCCTCCTTCTGTCCGAGCCACCCCATCTCTTACCTTCGCATGCATTTTTTTAAAGATTGATAGCGAACCATTTTTTAGGTGGCTGCAAGTGTTTTTATCACGAGCGCAAACGGAGCGTATTAAGGCCCCCTATAGCCAAAAAGAGCTCTCACATAACAGCACTCTTGTCGAAGATTCCATCGTGCCGTCGCCGGACGAAGGGATCCCGACGTTCATGACTTCTGAGCAAAGTCAATCGCGATGACAGTGGCGTATGGGTCAACTGCATGATCAGGTACGCTTACTATCAGCTCACCATTCGGAGTGGGGTTTTGCGTGAGAATGTCTATGACCGAAATACGTTTTTTATACCCAAGTTCTTCTCCTGTGCCAAGTACACGCACCGATTTGGCGTTGTTAACTGGAATCCCCCTGATTGAAACAGTTTCATACGGTTTCATCAATAAGTGAAGGTAGACCGTATTCCCTTTTCGGGTTGACGGCCCATAAAATTGCCATGGTTCGAGTCCCGGGGCTGTACCCACAATGCTCTCCTTATTGCTAACCATCCACGTTTCAATTGCCGCGAGTCTTTTAATCTGTTCATCTGGGATCTTGCCGTTTCCCATCGGACTAACATTGAGGAGCAAGTTGCCGCCCTTCGCAGCTACCTCGCACAGGGTGTGAATAAGTTCTCGAGTCGTCTTATAATCAGGGTCTGTCGGGTTGTACCCCCAGCTCGTGTTCATGGTCATACAGGTCTCCCACATGCGTTTTTGCGGCTCAGCAGGAACGAACTGCTCCGGGGTATCAAAATCCCCCTGATCTGTCAATCGATCGTTGATTAGAATTTCAGGTTGAAGGGATTTTATCATGTCACGCAATTCTTTGGTCTTTAACTGATCTGGTGACCGCTCCCATTGACCGTCGAACCACATCACATCTATCTTTCCATAATTTGTCAGTAACTCCCGGATCTGGCCGAACATGAACTGGAGGTAACGATCCCACTGTTCTTTCGTCGGCTGGCGAAGGGATAAGCTAGCATAGCATTGTCTGTCACTATCTTGGTAAGCAGGATAGTCAGGATGGTGCCAGTCGAGGAGGGAGAAATACAGTCCTATCTTCAGCCCCTCAGCGCGAAAAGCTTCGACGAATTCACGTACGATATCCTTTTGGTAAGGTGAATTCTCGATAGAAAAGTCTGAATACTTGGTATGGAACATAGCGTAGCCGTCATGGTGTTTCGTGGTGAAAACCGCATATGTCATCCCGGCTCCTTTTGCCATTCTGGCAAGTTCCTTGGGATCAAAGTTCGTTGGATTAAAGGTCGGTGTTATGCCATAATACTCCTCGACAGTAAGGTCTTGACAGTAGGGCATGTATAGGTTTATAATTCCATCTATCAGAGGCCACGAAAGCTCCCAGCCATTCTGGCTCGAAGGTCCCCAGCTTATGAACATACCGAAACGTGCAGTATCAAACCATGTGCTCATTTTAAATCGCCTTTTTCTGATTCGTTATTTTATCAAGAGCATGTTGCTACACTCTTTGTACATAAATATATCATCAGCACGGCACGCGTACTAAGATTTAGAACCTTAACACTGGTTTAAGTACCACTATACTACAGCGTATCATCTTTTTTCCACGATTTCTATTCTATTATACGATCAAAAAACTTTACTGGGCTTATAGATGCCGATCAACCCATCAGATAATAGACAAACCTTATTCGAGGCAATTTAAAAGCATACGTTCATGTTCGCCGGCTAGGGAAGTCATGTGATATATAAAAGAATCTTTAGCTCTGGCCTAAGGATTAATAACAGGAAGGGATTTTATTAACTTTGATATTTGTTCAGTGACCGGAAGACCGGCCAGATGTAACATATTTTAAGTCGCGTTGGTGTAGTAACAAAATTTAGCAAAGAAAATCGCAGACGATTATCCTTTGTTTGTTCTGAGCACGAACATCTCTCTGTGAACACAGGGTATCTCTGGCATTTAGCCAGAAGTTCAAATCGGTTAGTTTTATTACATCCTCACGAATCCTAATTTGTTTTTAAAATTGAATGTTGATGGACAGCGCTTGCATACATCCATGGCGCCCCCCACCAGCAGGCAAGTGATGTTGCGTGAGAAGAGAAATTCTATCTCTGTGCATAATAGTGATTTTAACGCTGTTGTTATTGGTTGGCAACGTAACGACTGCAGGACTGCTATCACAACGTGACTCTGTGGGGCGCATGCACGTCGCCTCGACCGACTATGTAAAGGACAAGGTCCTCGTTCGGTTCAAGCCCAATGTCCGTAAAGATGGCGTGGTAGTACCGAACGTTGCTGCAGCCGCTCATGCTAAAGTAGGGGCTACAGTCATAAAGGAGTTCAAAGAAGTGCCTGGTCTTCAACTGGCGCAACTCCCAGAAGGTATCACTGCACCCGAAGCAGTTGCACAATACAATCAAAACCCTAGTGTCCTCTATGCCGAGCCCGACTATCTCCGATTCAAAGACGTGATTCCTGACGACCCTTATTTTTCCAGCTTATGGGGCCTTCAGAACACGGGCCAGAAGGTGAGAGGATTAGCTGGCACGCCAGGAGCTGACATAGATGCGCCCGAGGCGTGGGACAAGACCACGGGGTCACGCGATGTCATCGTCGCCGTCCTTGACACCGGAATCGACTACAACGAGCCGGATCTTACCCCCAACATAGTAAGCGGATGGGACTTTTTTACACATAGCAACGACCCTATGGATCGGGATGGGCATGGCACCCACGTGGCGGGAATCATAGCAGCGGCTGGCAATAATGGCATCGGAGTGACTGGGGTTATGTGGAGGGCGAAGATTATGCCTTTGCGTGTTATTGGCCCGAATGGCGCTCCCACTGACGTTGTGATCTCAGCTATTTCCTATGCAGATTCGCACGGGGCCCGCATAATAAACATGTCTTTTGGTGGTGCACCGTATTCTCAGGCTGAAAAAGATGCAATCGATGCCTCCCGTGCCATTTTTATCTGCGCAGCAGGGAATGAGGGACAAAATAATGATAAGGTACCCCACTATCCGTCAAGTTATCCAAGCAGCAACATCGTTGCCGTTGCAGCAACTGACCAGAATGATGTTATTGCACCATATTCAGACTATGGTCCAAATTCGGTGCAGGTTGCAGCTCCGGGCACAAACATTTTGAGCACGTATCCCCCGTGGGTTCAAACGTTTTATGATCCTTTCAACTGCTTTGATGCATGGAACGCTCAAAAACCGTGGCGCATTACAGACACTGAATATGTCAGCCCCCCGTCTAGCGCAATGATCAGTCCTCCAGACAATAGCAAAGTGAATGCCTCACTAACGCTTACAAATCCGCTCGACCTGACTAGTAAATGTGGGACTACGCTCGGCCTTTTAGTGAAAATGAATACCGTAGAGGCCCACGGAGTGCTTTATGTTGAAGCATCGAGAGACGGCATGCACTGGGATACGATTGATTATGGATCAGGAAACTCGACTGGATGGCGTGAGCTGGAATATGGGCTCACAAATTATGATAATTCACCATACTTTAAAATCCGATTTAGATTGGAGACTGACGGTAGTGTCGGACCCAACAGTGTGTACATCGATAACGTAAAGATCAGAGCATTTGACCCATCGAGCGCACAACAGAACTATGTCTTTGATAGTGGAACCTCCATGGCTGCCCCTTACGTTTCTGGGCTTGCCGGGCTCATCAAGACAATGCGCCCCGATTATACCAACATCCAAATAAGGGATGCCATTTTGAAAAACGTGGATATAAAGAGCTCATTAAGTGGAAAGACACTGACGGAAGGGAGGATCAACGCAAGTAGAACACTATCTGAAATCCCTCCAACGCCGGCCGTCATACCCTCTCTCTCTATAACCAATGTCCAATTGGTGCCCAGTCACACACAATATCTCGAGTGGGACATCGCCAACACCGGTGACGTTGACGCATTCATTGCGCCAGACGCCTTTTTCTACAAGCCGATCAATAAGGCGCCGTATTATGTGAGACTTGGTGAGGCCGTCCCCACCTACGCGTATGATTCCACTACGAGAGATACGACCCCCGTCTACCGCTATGGGGGATACGGCTGGTTCAATGCCCTACCGAGACATACATATAGAGTCCTCTCAGGGCCGATTGTTCCTGCTGACGCAAAGTGGGCACTGTACAACGCACAACTATATTATGGCGGGGCCCTACAAGGCCGACTCTACGCGGACAGAGGGCACTACTCGACGCTACGATAGGGGGTTGAACCCTCCTTGTCCTCTATCTATCTTTTCTGAAGTTCATATGTTGTTCGCGTTATGCCGGGCTCCTTGCCTCGTCCTTTCTGTCTGATTAGGTGCGAACGGTTCAGAGAGTCTCACACCACTTGCAAATCTCGTTTTGATGCTTTCGGTGGTCCGCATATCGCAGAGTAGAAAAACAGTGTCATTTATCCAAAAACGCTGCATTACTGATTTTTTCTGGAAATCCTAGGTATTCTAATGCTCGGTTACGCACTTTTATTAGTGTCGCTGTGCGCAACGTCTCTTCGCCCGACGTATCTTCAATATAATTTAGTGTGAACGTGGTTGTACCGCTGATACCCACACCGCCCAACATCAGAGGGTTCGGTCCTGTTGACGGCGCCCAGAACATGCGTTCGAGCCTGAGGTTACCGTATGTTTCGGGAAAATTCAGTCTTCCGAGGTTCGTGTTGGTCGTTCCAGGATAGGCTGATATAACTCGTTTAGAAATTTTAAAGGCGACATTGTTCTTATCCTGGGCAAATGCGGACAGTTTATCGTAGCGACTGAACCCCTCGGGCACGTCTTTTGCGTGTAAGGTGAAGCTCGGGAGTACGTCTATGAGGGTTGGATCGAACCTCTCTATTTCCTGCGCATACCCGACGATGTCTCGTGCGTCTAGCTTTTTCCGCACTTTCTGGTGGAACGTTTGAGCATTTTGCCAGAAGGATTTCTTAGAGTTGTAAGCGAACTTGAACTCAAAGGCGGTGAAGAAGTTGCAAAATACATCGCCAACGGGCCTATCCAGGCGCTTCCTGAGGTCATATGGCAAGTGAACGATCTTTTGGTGCCCCTTGAATGCACCACAAACGTCACGGTATGCCGCTATGAACGCTGTGGTCACCGCTGAACCGATTGTAATACCATGTTCTCGGCAATTCGCGGTTAGGCGCTCTGTCTCATCTTTTTCTAGTGTGAGCAGCACAATCTTATACGTATGTCTCTGCCAGAATGCCGTATAGATATTCAGGAAGTCTTCCCGGTCAAAAAACCAGCGCTTTTTGCTCCACTGTCTGTTGTATCGATCGACAATCAGCCTTCTTATAAATTTTATAACGATATTTCCGGGTATTTTCAGCTCATAATCGGCTAGAATGGGGGGAAATATTACCTTCTCTTCAAGCTGAGGATCGGCGATATGCTTGAGGGTGTCGCGCGTTAAAATGGCAAGGGACTCACCGTCACTAATCGTATGATGGGCAAAGACGATAAAATCAGACACTTCTGGTGTGTAGATAAGCACGAAACGGATCAAGGGTCCCGTCGACGGGTCAAATGGAATGCTCTGCTCATGCACAATCTCATCCAACCACTGAGAATCCGACTGCTTGGGCACAACACGCAATATGGGCCCTGGTACGTTGGCCGTCGAAAACCAAGCATTTCTTTCGCTGTCGAAAACTACCCTCGCCCCTACAAGTGGGTGTATCGTTCGGACCTTTTCAAGCGCTCTCCTCAGCTCGTTTTCAGAGATGTTTCCTGAAATTCGTGTACACAACGATATATTTGCATAGGGCACTTCAAGGAACAACCTCTCAAAGTTCCAGACCCTCCGCATAACATTCGGCAGAGAATGTTGCAATAAATTTTCGATTTGACCCACTTATTCTTCTCCTTCTCGATCTCCGCATATGAGAAATATGACTAAGTAAAGCCTTTCAGCATTTTATCGAAATACGCTGCAACTATATACGTCTTTTGAGGATGTCACCTTAAAGCAGTTTACAGAAAGTGATGTCGGATTCCGCCACTCAGTTAGTAGACTTTAGGGCATCTAGGGTGCACGCTGAGCGAGGGAAGAGTGGAGAGCTCTCATGAGGTTCTAGATGCGTATTCGTGTTTTAATTTTTACCTATGTACCGAAAACACCAGCACAACTCCTTACAGCATTCGTGGAGGTTAGCGTAAGTGTGGGTTTGTGGACTCCATTTATATACGCAAATTGGTATACAAAATTTTATCAGCAGCTACGTCGTCAATTAAAAGGAGCTGCTTCTAAATGTCGATACTGTGTAATATACTCGGACTATTAATTACGCTAGTTCCACCGCTAGGGCAGATATTACTGCCGCTTTCTGTACGTTTCTGTCCTGTCTTTTAATTGTGTAAAAAAATCATTAGTGTTTTGCATTGCTTCTTGGTTGAATGACGCGCAACTGTAAAAACGCAAAAAATTTCGCGAAAATACGGGGTACACGCCTTTACGCAACTTCAGAATCTCCAACTTTATCGCTGAGCCGGGTATGCTGGGGCTCATAAGTGCCAAGAAAGTGTATATGAGGTGTTAAGGAAGCATAAGGTTAGTGTCTGCTAATGTTCCAAGGAAGAAAGTGCTGTGGATATTGGCTGAGGAATTGATTTTAACCGTAGCACATGAGCCGGGATCTAACTTTAGTTATCTCAGAATTTGGACCCAGAGAATTCCGCTGGTAATTCTGGGAGCGACAAGCAACGGGATCTCAAAAAGTAAATAATTTGTATTTTTCTTTTAAATCTGATTTTTGCATACTACGTATAAGTCGCTATTTGAAACGTGACTTGAGTAGCTAATTATAGTAAGTGAGTGGGCGCACTATCGCCATTCGCTGCAAGAGTACGTTTATGATGTGTATTCGTGGAGTTGGAGGTAGGCCAAATTTAACACGACGTAATGCAGTAAGCTTTAAAGATCGCTGCTCGGTTGCGCGGATTTTTGAGCAGAAAAATCTCGAAGGGTAAGAGACTTTGAGTCAACCAAACATGCGGAGGAGCGGAAGAAAAGCCCATTCCCATTTCGGAGCGACATACCTGCGCTTGGGCCTCCGGGATTCTACCGCTTTTACCACTTGTTTTGCGATGCTCTGGGTGCTTTGTAACTCGAGCTTTCTGATGCTCTCTTCTTGGCGACGCACGTATTCCATATGGTCTTTATACAAACTATTTGCATCCATCCACTCGTATTTCTTTCGCATGAATTCATTGAAGCCCGTGTTGTACCCTCCGGGATTGATAATAATGACTTTGATGCCAAATGGCTTCAATTCCGTTCGTAAAGAGAACGCAATGCTTTCGAGTGCAAATTTGGTCATTCCATAGGGTGCGTAAAATGGAGTGGGAACGAGTCCTGCCATTGAGCCCATAAACACAATCCGGCCCGCACCCTTTGCGATCAGCTTAGGCAAGACTTTTTGTGTTAATCGTAGCGTTGAAAACACGTTTGTTTCAAAGACGGCGTTGACTCTTTGAGGGTCTATTTCTGCTAGAGGCCCGGAATCGCCGATAGCCGCGTTGTTGATTAAGACATCTATGTCCCAGTTATCGACTTTGTCGATGTCGCTGGCTTCAGTCACATCGAGTTTGTCCACAACGAAGTTCTCGCCAAACGACCTCAGAGCAGTTCGCACATCATTGACTGAGGTCTCACGATGAACGGTTGCATAGACGTTGTGTCCTCTCTTGAGCAGCCGGCACGCCACATCGAGCCCTATGCCGCCTCTGCAGCCGGTTATGAGAATACTTGCCTTGGATCTCATCGCCTCTCTATAGTATTTCAACAGCCTGTATAAGATACTTTATTCACAGGTAAGCGAAATGGGATGAGGATCTGACCACTCCGTCGGCCGACCCGCCTCCTCCTCTGTCCAGTATTATTCCTTGGCACGCCTTGCAGGCAGCATGATCAAAGCTGCAGAATTGGCGGCGTTTCATGTGGATGCAGGCACGGTCGACCTACTCTACGAGTGTGTTTCAACGGAAAAGATCCCTGATGATAAGCCCCAATCTTTGCCATGAAACAGCGACATCTGTTGCCAGAGCATGTGTATGATGCGTATATACGGTACTGGAAGGGCATTAACTTATTCTTAGAAATTTAATAACTTTGACAAAATAATAGGATTTAAGAGATAACAAAATGGACTAACGTAATCTGTTTCAACTAATAAATGCACATTAATAATAGTCTATGCGTACTTGGTGGTATATGCGTCGGAGCGATAACTTGAAATAGATAGGAAGAAAATTAAATGAAGATTGAATTAAAGGGCATCGAGGAGACATTGCTGCTTCCGTTATGGAGTCGTGCAAAAGTAAGCAGGGATACAGTTCTCTGTTTAACGACACGAAAGCAATTGAACTTGTTGAAAAAATTGATTACGATTTCTCAATACTTGAAGAGAATCTTTTTCAAAATCTTTTTATGGCGGCTCGGGCCAAGCAATTTGACGATAAAATAAAGTCGTTTATTGCAGAACACCCTCGTGCCTCTGTTATTAATCTCAGAGCGGGGCTTGACACAGCGTTTTACCGAGTTGATAACGGGTTAGTTCAGTGGTATGACCTCGACCTTCCGAATGTTATCGCCATCCAAGAACAACTGCTCCCCACGACTGACAAGATAACATATATTTCAAAATCCATTTTCGATCCGAGTTGGTGTAACGATATCAAGGACGTTGAGAATGGCGTATTTATAGTAGCTTGTGGCGTATTGGCTTATTTTAAAGAAACTCAAATAAAACAGCTCTTTTCGATGCTAGCAGATAATTTTCCAAACGGCCAGGTTGTATTTGATGTTCCAACTACGTAGACAGAGGGGTCTTTGAGTGTTGCACTTGTATTATTATTTATAAAAGCCGCAGCGCGATTATAATCCTGCTTGGTGCAGTCGCCGTTCCGCACTTGCTCGGCATCGTAGCCGCCATCGTGTATTGGAACCGAAAAAGGTAACGAGACTGGTTCCTGGCCAATCGCCGTAGTATTTAACTTCAAATGTAGCCTGAGAGAGACACTGCCCAAAAGAGACACTTTTAATTAGGAGGATTATCATAGCACGTGCTGACCATAAATAGGCAAACATGAATCAGGACAGCATAGGGAGAATTGGGCACATGGTAGAGCGAGTGGTAATTATAGGGGGAGGCGCTGCGGGAATTAACGTTTTAGAGCTTTTGCTCAGAGGATGCAAAGACCCCGGGAAGATGGAGATAACATTGCTCAAGAAGGAGGACGAAGGCTTCTTTTCCATGTGCGGTTTGCCTTATGCATTGCAGGGTATGTACAGCACAAGCTTGCTCAACTTATTTGAACCAGATTTTTATAAAGATAAGGGAATCGACTTTAGGACTTCGGTTGAAGTCACTGGCATCGATCTTAAAGAAAATCATGTGCTTCTTAGCTCTGGCGCGCGGATATCTTATGATTTTTTGGTGATAGCCACGGGAAGTTTGCCCTTCATCCCGCCAATTAAGGGGGCAAATATAGAAGGCGTCTATACAATTGGCAGTAGCGCGGATGGCAAACTCCTAGAGAAGGCGATAAATGAAGAAGAATTGGAAAACGCCCTAATCATTGGTGGTGGCTGGATCGGGCTGCAAACTGCTGTTGCTTTTTCGAAAAAGGGGATCACCACTAGAGTTGTAGAGAAGCTACCCCACCTTCTTCCCTCCCTTCTTGACGGAGACATGGCCTCGATTATTAAAAAATATCTCGATAATGACTTAATATTTCTCCTGGGAACGACTGTCGATGCTATAAAAGGGTGGCAGCATGTAGAGTCGGCGAAGGCAGGCGCAGATGAATTTCCTGCAGATATTGTTCTTATATCGGCCGGGATGCTTCCCAACGTTGATATATCCAGGAAAGCAGGTATAGAAATAGGAGAGAGCGGCGGCATTGTTACCGATCTGTCGCTCAGAGTCAAAAAAGGAAGCTCCCATTTGGAAAATGTATATGCGCTTGGCGATTGTACTGAAGTGATAGATGCAGTGACGTATCGCCCCCGCCTCAGCTTGCTGGCATCAACAGCGCTGATCCAGGCCAGAGTGGTAGCCTATAACATACTGGGTGAACCTTCATACTACGAACCCTGTTTGAGTCCATCGGTGGCCAATATATTGGGCCTGCAGGTGGGATCGGTAGGAGCGACAAGTGAGATAGCGGGTAAATACGGGATATCAATCAAGGTTGGCAAGTCTGTAAAACAAACGAAGGCTAGGTTCTTTCCGGGTGGAAAGGCCATTACGGCTAAACTAATCTTCGAAGCATCTAGTGACAAGCTAATAGGGGCGCAGATAATCTCTCAGCAATCCGTGGCAGAACGCATAAATGAGCTTTCCCTTGGAATTAAGGCTGGGGTTACTGCTAAAGACATTTGGATGAGAGAGCGATGCTTTGATCCATCGCTTACTATGGTGGAAGATGTCATAGTTGATGCTGCGATTAATGCTGTACAAAGCTGATTTCATTTTAGACAATGGTTTTTGGTATAGAGATACCATGCCGCGCCGGGGTAGGTTCGGCTAAAAAGCTCCGTTGGTCAAAAGGAAACAAAAATAATAATAGCATTTGTCTTCTCATAGAGATTCACCACCATATTGATGTCCCTCGTTGTATCGAAGCACACAAAGTGTCAGTTTTATAAAACACGTAAATGTACTCGCGAGATATTAAAACTAGCCCTATTTATTAGGTCAAGCAAGCAAGTTTGGAATCATATGTTGCATCAAAGATGATGCACAGCGCTCTCATCTCACGTAAGACCAATCAAAATCACACAAAGCTTTACTATTGAGAAGAACTTCTAACCTTGACAATTGCATGCCTGTTGCGACAACTGCAAGTACAAGTACAAATATGAGTACGAGACGGCGAAAGACAGAGGCTAAGACGAGTGCGAACGATGTGATGAAGAGATTGTAATGGAGGACATAAGAAGAGTCATCTTCGAAGATGGAATAATCGATTACTTCTGTCGAACTTGCCTAAATCGGTTCTTTATTTAAAAAGGAGCTAAAATCTTCAATAAAAGGCTGCCAATAATGGTGATCTAATGCTCTACAAAGATCCAGAAGTCCAGAGAGATTTTAATAGGGATCTGTCGTGCCGATCGTAGCATTCTCGCGTACTAGATTAATAGCGTCTTCTAAGATATGGAGCAGATCTTTAGCTTTTTCGATACGGTAAGGAGGCAATAAGATGGTTTGGCAGGATATACTGTGGGATAGTGTAGTTAATCCAGCTCTCCTCAGCTTTCGGTATTTTTAAGCTTATTTGTCGATATTTCACAGTGACTAGTTTCATACTTTGACGGTCAGCTACACGCATTTAGCGTTAATCCCTATTTATTTTTTTATTATGACTAAACCTTCATTTTAATCTCATTTTTATTCTATCTATTCAATTCTTCGTTCTTATTTTTTATAAGACAGCAGCAACGTTTATATATGAGCAGATCAGCTTGATATCTTTGCCGCACATGCGCGTCACAGTAGCTTATACAGGCGTCCTTGTAATTTGGTGACTCAGATAATGCGCTTACATCTGCAAGGGAATGATTGCTATACTTATGATTAGATACGCGGTTTCAAAGCACGTTTTGTCTTACGAACTTGCTGCGTTGGTTACAGTTAACGTTACTGTGTTGCTAACAGCAGGAACATATTGACTATCGCCATCGAAAGTTACCCGGTACTTGTAGACTCCGGCAGCCGACGGGGGTAGAGTCATCGTAAATAATCTCCCATCTGCGATTTGGGTCGCGACGGTGCTCCACGTTTCCCCGTCAGCATTCATGCTTTGAAGATTAATCGTCGCGTTTGGGAACACCGTAACCATCAAGCCATTCAATGAGCAAATTCTGGAGCGCGCCATTTTCGACTCCAAGATAAATGTTATATTTCTGCCCTTCCGCCTATCGCAGCGGTATTGCCGGTGAAGTGCGAGTAGCCCAGCGTGCACGCGTCAAATGACATGTGTTTGTGTATACTCCGTGCATCATCAATGAGACGTGGAGATATCTAACCACGGCTCAGTTGCCCTTCTGCAGACCACATTGCTCGTGCAACGCGGCTACCCTCTTCTCAGTAATCAGCGGCAGTCCACCGTAGCCCAATGGAATTAATGCCAATTTCTTTTTATGAAAGATTGAACACAGCAATCAATGGTGCAATTAAAGGAAAAGCCAGTCATAGATCTCCGCGGCGGCCAATGGCGCAACAGCTAACGGCACAACAACTAACGGTGCGGCAGCTAACGGTGCGGCAGCCAACGGTGCAACAGCTAACGGCGCAACAGATAACGGTGCAACAGCTAACGGCGCAACAGCTAACGGCGCGGCAAGGATGCAAGGTAAGGCAGCATAAGGCAACACAACTGGACATACGAGTCCAAGTGCCGAGACGGCCACAGCTCCTAATAATGCCATTATCAACATTTCGTTTCACCTCCTTTTAAAAGCAATTTTTAGATGCAAGAATTATACGTCCATTAGCAATAAAGGTTGCGCGGTTTTCTATTATTATTGTTATCGTTAAAATCGGTGGTCTATTGAGATCTGACTCATTTCATTTATGACGGTTCTGCACTACATAAAAAACAACCAATCTACATGTTTTTATGTAGTTTTTAGAATATCTTCAAATCAACTTTATTTTTAAATCTGAACATCTTTTCTGCCACTTTGAGAGAACAAAAACTACAATTGGAATTTATTCAAAATTCAACTCCGTTGTATATCGCTCGCAGATCTTCATTTCACGCAATCTCTGTACGCATGCAATAAGCCTTCAAAGTTCAAAACCATCACACGCATATGCTATTATTCGACTACCACGAGAATTCAGCAGCCTAGCGGGAGCAAAGAGCACAGTTCTTCAGACCACCTATAAAAGCGCATTCTTCTAGAGTAAAGATTATACAACTATGTGTCAGGCTAAAAGGAATTGATGTATAGAAGGAAATGAAAACATGCAATATATAGGCACATCCAAAATCAGTAGGCTCTCAGCCAAAAAGGACAAAATCTACGCGCAAATTAGATTGTCTCCACAACTTATCAATACTATAGGTGGAGTGGCAGATATTTTTGAAACCGAACATAACGGCAAAAGAGCTTTTTTCTCCTTTTTACCAATCAAAGTATGTTAGATGATGACACGGTTTTACAACTTTCTCGTCATGTTGTAAAACCACATCACAAAAATGGCGTTGAATTTCGCCTGAAAGCTCTCGAATCTTCGATAGCAGACGTAAAAAATCTTCTTTTTCAGAATAAACACATTTTAAAAGCCCAATATCCAAAAGAACCTAAAAATAAAGCGCCCGAGTCTGGATTTGAACCCGAGTTGGAGCCTCGACAGTTTAGAATTTAAAGCCCAAACTAGCTTTATTTCATCCAATGCTTTTTTCCGCTATAATAAAAATGATACAAATAGACAGGTTATCGAGCAAGCACGTTTTTACAATAACACCCGAACTGAAAATATTCTCTCTACCCTGCAGCTGCCTTACCAGAAAGCTGAGCTTATAAGTTATTTAGAATGGCGAAAGACTGGGTTATCCAACAAATCCTCTAACTGGATGGCTAAAGCTGCTAACATATTCTGGACGAATACTAAAGGTGTTATCAGCAAGAAAACTACTGATGCGGTGCGAGCGTATGTCTTTGAAAAATATCAATGCGACTATGCAAAGGGCAAAGTGCTCAATTTTGCGAAGAGGTTCTTGAAGTATCTCACCAAGACCACCTTTGATACTCGCTATGTTGCATTTGAACTCTTTTTAGAGAAGCCAAAAAGACTGAAAGAACGGAAATTGATAACAAACAAAATTGTTACCAAAGAAGATATTGAGAACGTTCCCACAGTAATCAGGCAGGCAGAGCACAATAATGAAATAGATCATAACCAATCGCTCCAGTTCACCGCTCTCGTATTATTTGGTGCATATACCGGTCAGCGATCATACAGTACGATCAAGCAACTCATTGTGGGACAATTTAAGGCGGCATTATATAACGAGAAGCCTGTTTTACATATTCAATCGCATCAAGATGAAATACGGATGGCGCATTACTGTCCCCTCCATCCACAAGTTGTCGAAGCCATCTTGCCATTAGTAAATGATCGTACAGATAATGAGCTTATGTTCATGCATCTTGTATGTCAAATAACGATTGCTATTTTGAGACCGGTGTCACAAGGCCTATTTAGACAACTTAATAGTCCAGTTTTATTTGAATGGTTATCACATGCCCATTCTAATCTACGAGTTTAACATCCTTCCAATATCGCATATACACATCATACACATACTCAGGCAGTGGATGTCGATAGTGCGCCCACTCAACTCCAGATACCCCGCGGATAAAATATGTGCGCGGTTTGAATGATCCCATTTAAACTCACCATAATTTGACTCCTTATGTTATCACGTGCTCTACTCCTTATGTTATCACGTGCTCTGCCCCTTCTTGTTGTGGTTATTCCTGACTGAAGTTGTAAACCTACGGACTCCCATGTCTCACCCACGATAAAATTATCTAATTCGGTTCATTAATCTAGGACCTAGTGGCTGTTCTGTCGGCAAAACTAGAGGGGGAACAAGTGTCCATACTATCAAAATTGCTATTGCAAACGTCTCGTCGTAGATACTCAAAAATGAAAACGGTTTTCCAAGAGCCGCAACCCATACCGCGAAAGAGATCGTGGCAATAATTATTTGCTGTATAGCAGGGCCATAATTAGGCTTACTGGAGGTTTTCCAAGTGTATACAAATGCTCCTATCCACAAGAGGCCAAAGAAAATCCAATAGTATAATTGCGGACTATTCGCACCATTGAATATCGCAATAATAGTGAGATAAGCTCCCACTACCGGTGCTGGAATGTATTCTTGGATCTTTTGTATATATGAATCAGTTGTTTCTGACTCAACTAGTTTCTCTTTAATCGCTCTAACTTCATCACTGGCATCGAAATTCATCCCGGTGTCAGTCTCTAACTTTTGTACGAAAGTGTTGGCATCAGCTTTAGTTACAATTCTCATTCTAATTCCTTCGTTTGTTTTACATTTTAAGGTTCTTTTTAAAACTTATTTTTTATCATTAAGTTTTTTTACAAGAGCTTTGAATAGATTAAAAATCGACTTACGATAATAGATGCACAAGGGTTATGCCCTCCCAATACTGCATATACAAGGCATATATATTGAGGCGGCTGATGCCGATAGTGCGCCCATTCAATTTTAACGGCTATTCTTAAAATATATGCGGGCCTTACACATCGCTGGTAAGTCTCGGTATTTAAAATAAGTCGAATAATCAATTCAATAGTATTACTTATATAATCGAGAGATTCTTTAACTAGTTATTAAGCCGGTATTGGCGCAAGGGGTTCTCAATGCTTATTTGGAAGATAAATGAACAACAACCAATTCCCATACCTAAAACAACATTAGTGAATCAGAAACTATTGGAACAAAATCTCGAGAATTGGATTGAATCAGACCCCGCAATCTTAGGCGAGCCGCTACTGATCATTGGGAGACAAGTTATCATTCATGAGGTGGGGACAAACTTGATTTGTTAGCTTTGGACCTACTAGGAAATGCTGTGATTATTGAATTAAAAAAAGGTAAACCGAAAGATCCTGTTGATATGCAAGGTCTTAGATATGCAAGTTATATATCTAAGTGGAAGTTTGATGACTTTGAAAGTCGAGCGCCTTATATTTTAACACTGAAGGTGAAGGCGAATTTAATTTTAATGAGATATATGAAGACTTCTTTTCGAAAGCTGGAATTGATGAAATTCCCGATATAAACTCAGATCAAAAACTCATTCTTGTGGGATCTGAAATCAAAGATAAACTTGGAAGTGTGGCACTGTGGCTATATGACCATAAAGTGAATATCAAAGTAATCGAGATCGAGCTTTTCCGCGATGGAGAGAACACGTTTCTTCAGCCGCAAGTGATTATACCTTTACCAGTCAGCCGATTTACTGAAACAGGGCGCAATCTCCAGCCAACAAGTGCACTGTGGATGGCTGATGGCAAAGCATGGCACTTAGATAAGCGCTGCAGCCCCAAAACTCGAGAGTTACTTCTTAAACTTGACGAGCTGATTAAAGAGAAATTAGAAGTTGACGGTCCGCATTGGGGTCAGAAATATTACGTTTCATACAAAATTGGTAACTACCTTTGGCTTCGGGTAAATACACGAGCAAGTGTGCTTCAGCTCAACTTCGTGGTCAAATCGAAAACGTTTGCTGAGCAAGATCTCGCCCAAAGACTAGGCTTTGCTCAATACAGCAATGTGCAATCTCAAGCTGAAAAAATGAACTTAGGCAATTCTGTTTTTGTTGAAGAATCAGATGAGTCGAGAGATTATATTAGATTGCGGATTAAAGACAAGTTCGACATGCAGTCCAAACCATTCCTCGAATTCTTAGAACAAGCATACAAGGCATTTCCAAAATAGAAATAAAAATTGTCTCTACAAAGCATAATAAGAGGTCCTTTTTATTGCAATAGACAAAACTAAATGAAAGCACTGTTGCACGAACTTGTTGTCACACACGTTTATAAGCTTGTTATCTGAGTTACAGGTTATGACAAGAAGTGCTCAAAAGTGGGATCTTTTTGACGTGATTAAAGACGAGCTACATCTAAAAAGGGACTACCGTCTGTGGTTCGAAACTCCTATCGTCGCAGGCAAGCCCATTGTCATCTTGGTGCATGGAGCAGTAGTTCCTTTACCCGGTGCATTTCATGACCCAACCACAATTAATAACAACAGATATTGTTTCCATGACTTAGACTCTTTGTTACACCAAGAATTTCAGTATAACGTTTTCACTTTTGAATATGCGGAC
>DASPRZ010000038.1:0-17583 GCA_035624185.1 Candidatus Acidiferrales bacterium | reverse complement strand
GGACACATCTTTCCAATACCTCATATACACGTCATACACATATTCCGGCAACGGATGTCGATAATGCGCCCACTCAACCCCTGATACGCCGTGTGTAAGAATATATGCACGGTTTGATTGATCCCAACCTATGACATCCCCGTATTGCTGAGTGAATTTGCGAAGATCCCCTAATACAAAGTGGCTTGCAACTCGTGAAAGTGGAATTTTTTGTCGCTTTATCCACTGGTTAATATTATTATATGCAAACATCGCTTCATCATCGGCCCTTCCCTCTAACAGGGGTCGAAGTGCATCGACGACTTGAGGATGCAACGGAACATAGTGTTCCATCCTAATTTTATCTTGAGAGGATTTGACGCAAATAACGGGCATTTCACCCTGTAAAACATTTCTAAATTGCCCCACCATCAGCTTTGATATGGTTGACAAACTTCGTTGTCCAGTATATGCTCCGAAAACAACAAATGCAATGTAACGCAGTGCTCTGTCGTGACTAATATATCCGTCTTGCTCTGAATTTCTTATATGGGACAAGATATTTTCGATGTCGTCTTTTGTGATGATACGGCTTGTTACCCTTTTTCGTTCTTTGAGGGTTTTCGGTCTGTCCAAAAATACCTCAAAGGCGTAATACCGATTATCTAGTTTTATTCTAGTAAGATACTTAAGGAATGCCTTAGCGAATGAGAGTTGTTTCCCATGACTCCAGTAACTATTATATTTTGCTAATATAGTAGTGAGAAACTGATCTAACGTCTTTCGTGATATTACTCCACGTGTAGCCCTCCAAAAGTTGCGAGCGGCACGAATGATCCAGTCCTTAGACGTGCTTACTAACCCGACGTTTCGTCTTTCAACATAGTATGAAAGCTCCTTTAAAGTAAACGACAGTGTGAGGTTGCTAAGTGTGTGTTTATCTACTTCTACGGACGCATTAGAAGGGGGTAATGACAGGAGAGAACTAGTAGCTAGACTAGAAATCGCGACAGCGCCTTCTTGAGTTGGCTTGAACTCATTTACTTTGGCATGAGTAGACAACTTCCCCTGCAAAGTAGGCAACTTTTCGTAAAAAGCAGAACTATCTATTTCAGACCCTGTTTCGTTAAAGAACGCAGAAAAAAGATGGGCTCGACCGGATTCGAACCGGTGACCTTCGCCGTGTAAAGGCGATGTCATAACCACCTAGACCACGAGCCCTCAAAAAAATATTTCTTGTGCACGTATGTATTAAGGATATCGCTGAAATTGAGTGCTCCCTTTCACGTACTTTCCGTTATTTCTTTGTCTCCCCATTGCATCAGCATATTGTATAGTTCTATGCCCCGTAAGAGGTTGTCTTCCTCGTATGGCCCTACTTTATATTCCCACCAGTACGGAGTAAGGCGCCTCTCAATCTCAAATTTTATTTTAGATTCTTCTTTCAGAGTTAAATCATTCGCCTCATCTACCGTTATGATACCCTCGCTTTTGAGCCTATCGATGAGCGGCTGCATCTTCGTAGAGAGGAGGACCCGAATACCTCGATCTGACCCGATCTCAAGTATGAGGTTACTCTGCGTCCCTATTGAGTAGAGTCTATACCTGATATCTGCCGTGTCCTTTTTAGCACCGCCTCTGTCTATAAATTTGTGCTGCTCCATTAACTCTTCTACACGGTCTTTCGTTAACATCGCTTAAACTCACCACCTGCTAGACGTGCTACATAATTGCTTGAATCGATATAAATAAATTAGCTTGATCGCTGAAATTTTGGTACCGTCGCATCAAGTGACAGCCGCGCAGGACTACCGCACGATGCGACACATTTTACACTCCTCGACCCTCCTAGAAAAGTTCTAGATAAATGAACGGTGCAGGACAACAGACAACGCACCGTGCAAAGATTGTTCAGAAATCGTGTCCTTAATTATCTTCTGTTTTTTGACACACGCAGCTATTTACATTACGTGACGAGGAGATCATGAAATTAAGGGTCGTTTCCTTCCCCTTACGTACGATGATGCCTGATCCCTTCTGTTGGTAGGCATAGAGCGTATGCCGAGTTGATGCAGCAGGTTGACAGGAGTGACGAGGGCGGTGAAACCGTTTACCCACGGTACGTCCGCTCACTCACACTCGAATCAATTGCTCATTTAGTCTATTTTACGAGTCCCAAGTCGACTAACATTTCAGCATTGAGTATGGAAGCGCCAGCCGCACCTCGTATTGTATTATGGCCCATGAGCGTGTATTTGATGCCAGTCGCAACATCTTTGCGGACTCTTCCCACTGTTACGCTCATTCCGCCATAAGCGTCGCGATCAAGTCTTGGCTGCGGTCTATCATCTTCCTCTCGTACGATTACCGGCTGCTCTGGAGCAGATGGGAGTCCTTTGAGAGGCGGAAGCGACCTCATGGCTTCTTTTACCAATTCTGGCGTCGCGTTGACATCCACCCACACCGACTCAGTGTGGCCGTCGATAACCGGGACGCGGTTGCATATGGCACTCACCGTGAGGTTGGCTTTTACGACTCTTTTCCCATCAAGCTCTCCCAGGAGTTTAAGCGCCTCTATTTGCATCTTTTCCTCCTCGCCACCAATATATGGAACGACATTATCAAGTATCCCCATTGAAGGGACTCCCGTGTATCCCGCTCCGGAGACCGCCTGCATAGTTGCCACCTTGACGTCAGTGAGTCCCAGTGGCATGAGAGGCTTCAACGTCATTACGAGCATTATAGTCGAACAGTTTGGGTTTGTGACAATAAATCCGGTCCAGCCACGATTATCCCTCTGTGTGTTTACTAGCTTTAAATGCTCGCTATTTACCTCTGGAATTAAGAGCGGAACATCATCGAACATCCGATAGGATGCCGCATTACTCGAGACTGCAAAACCATCGCGTGCATACATTGCCTCAACTTTTTTCGCGACTTCTGCCGGAAGTGCTGAAAAGACTATTTTCACGTCGCCCGGCATGTGTTCTGATTTTGTAGGAATGACGCGGAGACCAGCAGCATCTTCGGGGACAGGCGTGTTAAGACGCCAATCCACTGCATCAGCATATCGCTTTCCCGCACTCCTCTCAGAGGCTGTAAGCGCCGCTATTTCAAACCACGGGTGTTGGGCTAACAGCTGGCAGAATCGCTGCCCGACTGCACCCGTCGCCCCTAGCACTCCTACTCCTATCTTAGCTGACATAATCACCTCATTCCAACGTTACGGCCCCTGACGGACAGACCTCGACGCAGGTTCCACAATCGATACACTCGTCTACGCTGACGACCGCTACGTCGTCAAGTAAAATTGCCCCTGACGGGCATTCTTCAACACAGGCCCCACATCCAACGCAAACGTCAACGTCAATTAAAGCTGCCATTTAGTAAACCCCTATCGGCTTATGGTGGCGCTAGAATATAAATACTTAGCTCCACACCGTCAGATTTTACCCTGGAACGGCATCGTTCTGGAGGTTAACGCAGGCAGCCACATAACGCTGTCCCACACTTTTAAGTAGCCATCAATAAAAAAACTGTCGGACGTAAAGCTCCCGACATGCGCATCGTTTTTATATTTTTAGCCCAACTGTTATCTTATGCCATTACGGAGTAAAGAAATCACTCGGGGATTAACGAAGGCACCACAAAGAGCACTTTTAAAGGCGCTAGGATTAACTGATGATGATCTTGAAAGACCATTCATAGGCATTGCAAATGCTTGGAACGAGATCGTTCCAGGACACATCCATCTGAGAGATATCTCAAAGTCGGTGAAGGCCGGCGTGCACTTGGCTGGAGGGATAGCGTTTGAGTTCGGCACAATAGGAATTTGCGACGGTATAGCCATGGGACACTCCGGCATGCAATATGCCCTCCCTTCACGCGAAAATATTGCCGATTCAATCGAGCTTATGGCACAGGCCCATCAATTTGATGGGTTGGTTATGGTAGGCTCATGCGACAAGATAGTCCCCGGAATGATAATGGCAGCACTCAGACTCAACTTACCTTCAATCGTGGTAACGGGTGGTCCTATGAAGACTGGATACTTCCAAGGAAACGAGCTTACGCTGGTTTCGGTATTTGAAGGTGTCGGCTGTGTGCAAGCGGGGGCTATGACAGAAAAGGAGCTAGAGACGATTGTTAACTGGGCATGCCCGAGCTGCGGGAGCTGCCAAGGCCTTTATACCGCGAATACAATGGCTTGCATGGCCGAAATTCTTGGACTTTCACTCCCCTATTGCGCTACCACTCTTGCTGTAGACTCTACAAAGCGCAGAATTGCTGAGGCTAGCGGTAAAAAAATAGTTGAGTTGACGTTAAACGATGTAAAACCACGTGACTTTGTTACCGCAGCGTCGTTACGAAATGCAATTACGCTTGATATGCTGATAGGGGGATCCACAAACACAACTCTTCATCTTCCGGCGATAGCAAACGAATTAGGTATCAGCCTCTCCCTGGAGATATTTGACGAGATAAGCATGGGGACACCCCACATCTGTCACATGACTCCCAGCGGCCCGTATACGATGAGCGATCTAGATCACGCCGGTGGGGTACCCGCAGTCATTAAACGCGCAAGAGATTTACTCGATAATGAGATGACGAACTCAGGCAAGAGCATTTATCAGATAGCCGATGAGGCACAGATTCATGACAGCGACGTCATCAGGCCGCTTGACGATCCGGTTCATAAGACCGGGGGGATTACCGTGTTGTATGGGAATCTCGCTCCGGATGGGGCTGTGGTAAAGAGCGCTGGGGTAAGCGATGAGATGATGATTTACACTGGAAAGGCCCGTGTATTCGACTCTGAAGACGCAGCCATGGATGCGATATTAGGTGGCCTCATACAGGAAGGAGACGTTATTGTCGTGCGGTATGAAGGGCCTAAAGGTGGCCCAGGGATGCCTGAAATGCTGGCACCAACAGCGGCCATATCGGGAATGGGCCTCAAAGTTGCCTTAATTACCGATGGAAGATTTTCAGGCGGCACCAGAGGGCCTGCAATAGGGCATATCTCTCCTGAAGCAGCTGAAGGTGGTCCTCTAGGGCTTTTAAATGACGGCGACGAGATCACCATTGATATTCGAAATCACACCCTTACAGTCAATGTTTCAGATGACGAATTTCACACGAGGAAAGCGGTTTGGACGCCGGTTAAAAAGGAAATTTCTGGCTATCTAAGAAGGTACGCAGCTGCTGTGACTTCTGCCAGCAGCGGAGCCATATTGAAATAATGGCTCAAAAAGAGCCGTCAGTCGCACACAAATACACCAGCTGACAAAGATGAGCATGATACGTTGAATTGAAGCAAATTTGTGCTTCGAGCTAGGCTGGCAACTCTCAATGGTGAAAGATCATAAACATGTGAACTTACCATCACATAAGGGTAGAAGTGTTCTCAAATGCTTATTCGTACTCCCACCCCCATATAACGAACTCTTTAACTGGGCTGTCAGCAGCAGTCTCTGTCTGATCTGATGTAAACTACGGTGCGGAAAAAAGCAGGCAAATGCGTTACAAGCGATTATAATATTGGCTGCGACAGCGTCGACAGAAAGTGCGCCACCATGCACACGCTCATTTTTTGGGGCGTACGACGTATGTATGCGCTCACTTACGACTTGAATATCGTCGTGCTCCCGAACTGCTGTGCTATCGCGTATCCATTTGTAGTGAGGTAGTCGCTTAACGTCGCACTGTCCTTTGAACCAAGATTTGCCGAGAGGATGACATAGTTGTACGTACCTATGCCCTGCTGAATTCCTGACTGTAACACGGACGTGTCGTTTGACACCACTTCCTTATGTGGATCCGATGAGTTGTCGTAAATCGATGGATTTTGGGAGTATAAGAGGTATATCCGCTGCGATGAACTCGCACCTTTAAAGGGATCATTTGGGTTCTCATGGGCAACGAACATCATCTCTACGTGAGATCCTGGCACTTGTCCAACATACCGTATCGCATCGAAATCGGTGGGTGCAAGCACCGACTCGTACTTATTCGTGTCTACTGCGCCTCCAATATTGGTAAAAATTACGAGTCCTACGAGCACCACCGCAACTACTTTTCCGGGCGATATGAGTGCGCCTCTCCGCCGCAGTGCCGCTTCTATCATAGTAACCCCAAGTCCAGCTGCGGGTATCAAGATTGCCTGTGCGTACGCGACCCCGCGCCCCTTGAAAATCTCAGCGGTATCCATATTGAAGTTGAAATAGAGCGTAGAAGCCATCCATGCAGCAAATATACCGATAACAAATGCCATAAAGACGGCCTGTGGTAATTCACGCCTCTCTCTGTACAGGAGCACACCAACGATGCCGGTAACCGAAAGCGCAGCGATAAGCGGGGTTATGTACAGCAGCATATACATGGGATCTGGATATTTCAACGTGAGCGCAACAGTCGGTATGACGGATTGCATAGCGAGCGTGGTCACAGGATATGTAACAAGTGCCGGAGCGAAATCCCGTGGAATACCCCGAACAAAGAACTTGAATGCAAAGAGAGCAAGACCGCAAACGTAAACCGGGACGGATGTAAAGGCCACTCCAGCATTTTGTCTCTTTATGACGTAAGCCAATAATACGAGAGGAAATATGAAGAGAGTATAGAGTCCGAACAATATGTGCATCTGCATGGAAAGACCAAGAATGAACACGCCTGATAGAAATGACGCCGGCTCCTTTGATGAACAGAGGTACAAGCTGAAGAACAGGAAGAATATCCCGACCACTTGCATCATTGAGATGTCAGTTCGCCAGAAGACCTCGAAGAGAGGAGACATAGAGTTGAATACGAACAATGCAATAACTTTTCCTGCGAGGGTAACGCCAAGGCGTTCGAGGACTGCAAGGAGCATTATTGAAGATAATATGCCCACGATAGGTCCGAACCATATCGCGACATCGACTACGGATATTTTACCAGTCATTGAAAGTGCGGCCATTATAAATTCAAAACTACGTTCTCTGACCCACTCTTCACCGTAAAGAACTGGTGGGAGACCGGTGTGACCTACGTGTACTATATATGTTGCGCGGGTGGCCCAAGAAAGTGGGTCAAAGTAGGGGGTCATGCCAACAGAAGCCGGATAGGCGAGGCGCGTCACCACACCGAAGAGGATCACCGCTGATAGTACGAGGTTTTCCAAGCAGAATAATCCAGACGTATTAATTGCCGCTTTCTCTCGCTTTTTCGCTACAGAGAGTACCACCATAATGGTTGACCAAACGATGAGCACGCCCAAGATGCTGAGCGCGCTCGTATAGATGGAGAGATTCGTATAAGCAATCTCAAGAATCCCGAGAATTGCGATGCTAAAGCCGATAGCCGTCCCAAATCGGCCTGCAGTGCTTTCGCCTTTTAAAAGCACGACAGAGGTAAAGTAGCCAGGGAAAAAAAGAAGTACGAATCCAGCACAAAGTGCTCCGACGCTGGTTCCAAGTTGGGTGAGAAGCGGGATGCAGAGTACTAAGAACGCTACGTAGGCGATAACTGTTCCGGGCAATCTCTGAAAATTCATGGATTAGCGTTCACTTATACAATTCTGGTTATATATCCTTTATCGAGTACTCACTATTAAGCTTTTACAAGCTATTAAGCTTTTACAAGCCGAGCTTGTCACGCACTCCTCTTCCGATTCATAGTTCTATTAATTGCGAGCTAACACGCCCACAGACGTCAGGACACGTGTCAGCAACATTCATTGGTGGCATATGACATACTACAAATTTCGTCGCGCATCGTCAGCTGTTACCTTGTGGGGATTTTATATTACAGTGAGTGTGTGGTTTGATTACGCTGACTCCCTGCCTCGCGGCAAGGATCCTCAGTTGATTCTACGAAGCTCCAAATACGTACATCTGCTCACGGTCGCACGCTAATATAACGCCACACCCTCTGCTTACCTTGGTCATCTTATCCACGTGGCATTTTACGCCTGGCATGGTCACATATTCACTCTATTCGTTGCGGATGCCCCCCGTCAGCGTGCTCTTTGTACTAGGGATTCGAATAGGGGGCGTAAACATATTTAAGAATATGCTAAGTAAACATGATGCTTACGAGGGTTATTTCAACGAACGGACATGAACTGTTTATGTGTAAGGAAGTGGCGTACTTATAAGGCTCTCATTTTTTACCTACGAATATGATCGCAACCTCATCGGAGGTGCAGGGATCTACGCACTTGAGCTAACCAAGTGGCTTGCAGATTACGGTGATTTGGATGTTTATAGTTGTGAAGTGTATGGGGCACCCCCCGATATCTTCAAGGCTGATTGGTTCGGGAAGGGGCACGGAAATGTTACGTATCTGTCAATTCCAGGCTTTTTGCGAGGACACGGAGTGCTTTCATTCTTTTATTATGCCGCTTTTCAAAGGAGGGCTGATAGAGCAGATGTTCTCCTCGTCAATGACTTCTCTCTGGGCCTGCGTTCGCATCCCAAAGAACCTTCGGTACAGATCATCCATCATCTCCCTTCGTCTGAACCGTCACCTCACTCGCTAGGTATGCAAAATGCATCAAATAGGTTGCTCGTAGCCATGGAAAGGCGGGCGTTGGAGCGCGCCACGATCATCACATGTGACAGTGAGGATACGCGGCGGAGAGTGATACAAGCGTATCCTGAGCAGTCAGACAAGACAAGAATAGTGCCAAACGGGGTTGACGTGGAGCTCTTTCGTCCACCAGTTGGCGATCGCTGCGACAGCGACAACCGTGAGAACATAATTCTTTGCATTGCTCGAGGACTTGAGCCGAGAAAGGGCGTTAAATACTTAATTGAGGCCCTACCAGCGGTAACAGAGGTGACAGAAGCGAAGGCGGTAATAGTAGGGCAGGCGTCTCTAAGCGTCAAAAAGCAGATCGTGGAAGAGGCGCAGACACTGGGAGTGCTCAATAATATTGATATTGTCGATCACGTCTCGCTTCATGATCTCGTACGGCTTTATCAGCGTGCAGAAGTGACAGTCGTCCCATCAACGCTTGAAGGCTTCAGCAAACCCACGCTAGAGTCTATGGCGTGCGGGACTCCAGTAATTGGGACGGCGGTGGGGGCGGTTCCAGAACTTCTGGATGAGGTCTCTGGAATATTGATCAAACCTGGAGACTCAAACGCAATTGCAGAGGCGTTGACTGCACTTCTGCTTGACAAAGGACGTATCTGGAAAATGGGACAGTCTGCGAGGCGACGGGTGATGGAGCATTTTACGTGGCGGTCTGTTGTACGGAGAATCTTAACTATCTGCGAGGAGGCATTAGCCTCCACCTGAGGCAACACGTTCGTAGACTCTTTCTATTCGTTCTATATGAACGTCCATATGGTAGTCTCGTGAGGAGGCAAGGGCATTTTTGCTGAGCGTTTCAAGGAATCTATCATCCTCAGAAAGACTTCGTAGCGCCGCAGTGAGTCCTGTAACATCCCCTACGTCGAACGTGATACCATTGTATCCGTCTTTTATCAGTTCAGGGATAGCTCCAGATCTGCTGCCTATAACAGGGACTCCGTACTCATAACATTCCGGAATTATTAGCCCAAAAATCTCATAACATATCGACGGGACTACTGCTACGTCAACGGCACCGTAGAGGAGCCTGAGCTCTTCTTTGGGCAAAAAACCATAGAATCTTATTCTTTTGTCATCGCCAGCCATCGATTTAAAGAGCGGCATATCGTCGCCATGGCCAACGATGTGTAGTCTCGCGCTTTCAAGTTCAAAGTGTTTAAATGAATCGATGAGCACATGAACGCCTTTATGAATCCCAAGCCTGCCCACATAGAGAATATCAAATTTGTCGTTTTTTATTTTAGGAACGGGATACTGCTCTATACCGAGGGGGAGTTTTATCTTTTCCACGTCTTTGAATATTCCCTCTTTTGTAAGAAGATCGAGTATAAAGTTAGACGGCGCCGTCACCATATCGGGTTTAATGTTCCGTGAGAACTTACGATACAACGCGCACAGCTTGCGAGGGGTGTAACACGTTGTATTTGATCCCGTAAGAAGCGTTGTTCTCGGACAAAGGAGATCACAGTCGTGGACTGTGTGGACTGCAGGAATTCCAAGTTCCTTAACGGCACTGAATACCGATGCTGATAAACCCTTGAAATTGTGGATGTGTACGACATCAGGTCGTTCTTTTTCTAAGATCTGTTTGACCTTTTGATACGTATGTGGGTTCCATAGATCTATGGCGTGCCAGAGTGGCTTTAAGAGCGTAGGTTTGTCTGCGTAGTGGTAGTTAGAGTAAACATTGAGCGGATAGAATCGGTGAATCGTAACCGTGTCTTCTGTATCTGCGTTGTCGCGAAACGATTTCAACCCATGAAATGGTTCAGTAGTGATGACGGAAACCTCGCATCTTTTGCTTAGATATCGAGAGATCTGGTAAACGTACATTTCAGCTCCGCCGTAAACATAGGGCGGATAGAGGTTAGATATCATTGATACCTTCACAAATGCAGCTCCGACTTATAGTAGCTCAAACAACCTAATGCTCGTGCTTTCCCAACAACTGTAAACGATCTCGAAATGTTTTATGCAGCGTATCTCCCCCAGTTATATTAAGCCTTTATAAAGTTGTATCGTGCGTCTAATCGAACGCTCCCACGTAAATTCTTTCTGAACCCTCTTGCAACCGTTCTTACCAAGACGCACTGCAAGCCGCGTATCTGTCAAAACGCGCGTGATGGCATTTGAAAGGGCCTGCACGTTCTTCGGATCCACGAGCAATCCATTATACTCATCCTCTATGACGTACGGTATGCCGCCGATGTTCGTACCGATAACTGGTCTGCCGCACGCATTTGCCTCGATAAGCGCCATTCCAAATCCTTCCGCTTGCGTGTATGTGGGGAGAACCGTTACGTTCGCTCCGCGGTAATAAAGGGGAAGCTCAGCATAGGGTACGATGCCTGCAAATATGACTTTACTGTCAACACCTCTGTTTCGTGCGTAGTTCTGGTAGTGCGTGCGCCAATTTCCATCACCCACCACGACTAATGTTGCATCGATGTCAAGGTTAGCCATGGCATTGATAAGAAACGACAACCCCTTATGCCGGTGGCTCTTACTAAGCTGACCCACGAATAGGACAACATTCCCTTCAAGCCCATATTTGTCCTTCATGTGCCCTGCATGTATCTCTGGATTAAACACTCGTGTGTCTGCTCCCGGAGGTATATTGCAGATTTTGTCGAGCTTGCCTTTGAGGTGTGATGAGGTCTTCGCATATATTGTTGACGTAGTTATTATGCTTTTGGCTCCCTCGATGGTCTTGTCGCCCAAAAGTCTGTAGTATGAGCTGACGAGCCCCCTCATCATGCTGTTGATGCCCACAAGGTCATTATGATAGGTGAGGACGTACGGTCTGTCGCCACAGACCCTCAGTGCTACGTCAGCCATATATGCAACTGGCGTGTGCCCATTAACGATGTCAGGATCTTCTTTTTCTATGACCTTTTTAATCGACCAAAACCACCTGAGGCTAAAAGGAGTATTTGATACGGTCAGAAGCTTTGGCAGCGTATAAACCCTGACATTGTCCGATAAATCTGGATCGTTTGAGCAAGTGATAACTGCTGTATCTATCCCGGCGTCACTCAAACCCACCGAGATCCTGTACGTGTAATGCTGCAGGCCCCCTACGCCATAGTAATACGGCGAGACCATCATGACTTTCATGTTACTTTATTTCAACTGCGACGATTGTTCATTCTCATGTGACACGTGATGCATTGAAAATAGCGCAACAAATGCGCTGTTTCAACTCTATACTATGATTTGTTTAGCAACCCCTGATAGATATCTATAACCCTTTTCGACACATCGGACCATCCATATTTCCTTGACAGTTCATACCCCGTCTCAGCAAGCCTTTGTCTTAGCAGGTCGTTTGTGATCAGTGGGAAGACTACGTGTGCAATCTTATCGGCTGACAGCTCATTTACAAGAAATCCGCTCACCCCATCTCTAATGAGTTCGCTCACGGCGCTCATGTCATGCCGGATGCTGACGACCGGTAGTCTGCACGCGTTTGCCTCGACTATGACTAGTCCAAACCCCTCGCGCACGGACGGAAGCACAAATGCCTTAGATGACTTCATATAGCCTATGAGCCCATCTTGATCGATGAAGCCCGTGAATTCTACATTATCATCGAGTCCGAGCTTACGTGCAAGCATCTGAAGATTTCTCCGCTCTGGTCCGTCGCCGATGATCCGACACGTGACCGCTGGCAGCTCTTTCTTCAATAACGCTATCGCCTCGATCAGCACATCTATGCGTTTTTCGTGGATTAAACGCCCTGCAAAGAGTATATCAGCCCTATCATTCGACGGCGCAATGCGCATTATGCGCTCAAAGTCGATACCCACTGGCACGACTTCGACGCGCTCAGGTCTCACCCCGCACCGTATTAAGTCGTCTCTGGTTTTATTTGACACCGCCACGATTCCCTGGGGGAGTCTCATCGTAAATTTCTCAACGAGTTTCCCTATTGTGCCACCCGTTTTTCCGAGGTAATCGTACCAATAATCATCCCAAACTTCGAGCCACGTGACGACGAGTGGTTTCCTTTTTACCATAGAGGCAATTTTGCCCGAGATGCACGGGAAATAGGGGAACTGATTGCAGTCTATGATGTCATACTCATCTTTCAAAAGGTGCGGCAGAACCTTGAGGGAAAATATCATGGCCTCTTTGATCGACCGTACCCCGCTATCCGAGTAGAGTTCATAGACATCACATACGCCGTGGAGCACAACGTTATCAGTGACTATTACGTCATCACCATCCCACCACTTCATGCCATAAATGTGAACATCGTGCTCACCGTTTTCAGCAAGCTTTCTTGCAAGTTCCCACAAGCGCTTGTCTGCGCCCCCCATGTTGTAAGGGTAGATTGCATCCATTACGTATGCGATCTTTATCGCTTTTGCCCCCTGCCGTTCCGGTATCGCTTCTTGAACAAAAATAACCCTATTCTTAGCCCGTCGTCAATCGAACTTAACTTCGGGCGATCTTCTCGCTTACTGTAATCGATGGGTAACTCCGCGATGCTGAAGTCGTGTCGCGCGCATTCCGCAAACATGTCTGCTTCAATTTCAAATCCCTGGGCCACGAGCTCCATGGAATTTATCGCCTCACCTCTGAATCCCCAGAATCCTGTGCACACGTCGGTCACTTTTTTTCGATAAAGTACTCGCGCAATCAGAGTAAGTGCAAAGTTGCCAAAGACGTTTATCTTTGGCATAGCTCCATCCGCTATGTTTCCTCTCAACCTCGATCCGAGGACAATGTCGTAGTTCTTTAAAAGGTCTAAAAAATCAACGATCTTTTCGGGAGGATAGGTATTATCTCCATCTATCATGATGAGATAATCAGCGGTAATGCGTTTAAATGCCGTTTGCATAGCTGCTCCCTTTCCGGGTCGTTTTTCCAGAATTAGTTCAGCACCTTTCTCAACGGCTATCTGCTGTGTCCTGTCGACTGAGTTGCCATCGATAACATATATGCTCATCTCGTAACCCTTATTCGAAAGATCTTCAACTGGCATTCTGTCTATTACCTGACCGATAGACATCTCCTCATTGAGAGTGGGTATGAGAATAGCGACCTTATCTTTCATCAAATTCCAGCGTCAATTGATATTGTTTGCTTTTACGATTTCTTTTAGTTATCTCTAGTGTCCCAAAGACAGAGAACTGACCTTACTCATCATCGGACATCATTTGGAATTGATTTATAATTGGTACGTAAATATGTTTATGTATTAAGCTCTCCGTATTTGATTGCGCGTCCATAAGAAAAATCGTAGATTCTTAACGGTAATAAGCACCGGCATATATAAGAGCTTGGTTAGAGGTAGTTAATGGATCCAGTTATTTTAACAATTATACGGCTCCTAATCGGAATCCCGTTACTTCTGTTTATACCGGGACTCCTCGTCACTATTACGCTCTTCCCGAAGAGAGGAGACCTTACCACCTTAGAACGGCTTTCACTGAGCATTGTTGTAAGCATCCTCGTCACAATTGCAGACGGTGTAGTATTGTTAATAACGATAGGGCTAAACTTTCTGAGCGTGTTAATATCCATTCTCATCGTTGTGGCGTCGCTCGCTGTCATCTCATTCATGAGATTACGAAACCTGTCAGAGTCTGACAGACTTACGTTACGGAGCGTCAGCAACGTCTCTCGCGGGATCATAGTCATAGTAACGATATTTGCAGTTGTAGCGCTCATTGGACTGATCTTCGCTTCAAGCATCAAGTCAAATCCGGACAATTTCAGCGAGTTTTATGTTCTTGATCAAAATGGAAAAACGCTTGACTATCCAAAAAATGTCACAGCGGGAGATACTGGCAAAGTAATTGTTGGCATCACGAATCACGAAGCAAACACAAATACGTATCGCTACATGGTACTGCTAAACAATAGCACGATCTATAGTTCTGACAACATAACGTTGAGTAAAGGAGAGAATCACGAGGAGCTCGTCAACATCACGTTTTTGAGCAAAGGTGAAGGGCAGAAACTGGAGTTCATCTTGCATGATTCGACTGGGAAGAGTTACGAACTGCACCTCTGGGTGAACGTTAATCAGATTACTCTAACGAAATAAGACGTGTCCCATTCAGAAGGTGTTGTGACCATCAAGTACGTCGGGCACCGATGTCGCTATTTGAATATATAAATTTTACTTGCTTTAAAGCGTTGTGCCTTCTGCCTGCCCTCATATTCAGAACAGCTAAGTTCATGGACTTCACCAGGAAAACGTGAATGCGCGGTCACTTGAAGGCATTGAAAAGTGCAACGCGCTCCAACACGAGCTTTGGAATTTTTTCATGCCCTCCAGCAGCCTCAACCTCTCTATCGGTGATATCAAATGCCTTCAAAATACAAGATCGCTTTGATTCATTGTATTCTATCACCTCAGGTCTGACCTCTATCATTTTGCTAAGCATTCCTAATGCCTTTTTGACTTGTACCTCCGCCCCTACGACGATAAACAGGACGTTCATAGTGCCCTTCCGTAAACCCATAGTGAGGGCTTTCTGTATATGTCTGCGTGCACCTATATACAAAAGAATTTCAAGCCCAAGGTCTTTCGCGATGTTTTTCCCATTTTCAAACGATTTAATCGCTTTTTTTACCGCATAGTCAATGTGTTCTCTGCCTGCGATATTTTCAGCGTTTATAGCTTGGATTATCGCTCCAGAATCCGTAGAGACCTTGTTGATAGCATCTAAGAAGCGCCGGGTGTCTTCGACGCTGATCGTACCTGCCAGTATTTCGTACGCCATCGCCACGTGCCCTCACACATCATTGATGAGAGGTTGAGATTTTTCATCGACGGTACGCTGTTCAGCTTCAATCGTAACTCCGAGCTGCTCAAATATGTCTGCAGCGATCGTAGGGCCCACAAGAGCCGCAACATCTTCGAAACTTCCCTCTTTAAGCGCTTTCCTGCTCGTAAACTCACCGTCATAGAGCCATCTCCCCCTTACCCTCCCTATATTCCTGAGGTGCACCAAGTCAAGAAGTTCTTGTTTAACACCATTTTGAACTCTCTCGACAAGCTCACGCGGCTGCCTCCTGTCATGTAATTGTAGGTGCGATGAAATCTCAGAGAGGGCATGACCCACCCACTCAATGGTGTCAAGGAGGTTTCGAACGTCGCCGGGCCCAATATCGTACTTGTCCGTGATGGCTTTTTCACTCACCTCTTCGATCCAATCGTACACGATCATGGCCGTCTTCACTTCAGAAAGGAACCAGTCATAGTCGATGTCTCTGAACCGGTCAGGTACGCCACCGATGAACTCGTCAAAGTGCCGATTCAAAAACTGATTGACGATAGGATAATCCTTATTTCTCATGTAAAGCCTTTTAACGTCGGGAGTGGAGCAAATGAGATGAAGGAGCGATACGGGTGTCACGCTCTCAGCAATCCTCAATCCTTTTATGATTTTTGCGGCGGAGAGGGGATCAATGTACAACTTCGACACAAGGTGTCCAAGACTTGTCGCCGTGACACGATCTTCAACCTCCACGATCATCCCTTCATTTTCAAGAAAGGCTAGAACCCTGTCGAGTATGTATCCCAGGTAGGTGTGTTCATTTCTTCGTTGGTAGCCAAAGAAGGTCGCATCGAAAAACTCTTCAAGCCTTTGACGTGTCCGTGCGAACCCACTTGCAATGGTCGAGAGAACGTGCGTGCGCAATGCACTCTCCGTACCAAGCTTTGAGACAACGTCTTCGGTGTTGTTCAGAATGTAATTTTCAATGAGCCCCTCATGTTCCCACAGAGATTTTGCAATTAGCACGGCCTCGCCATACGGGTCGAGTCCCGGCCTCCCTGCGCGTCCTGCCATTTGTTTATACTCCAGCACAGGGATGTTTAACATGCCATAATTTGCATCATAGCGCTTGTAATCCTTTATGATAACTCTCCGAGCCGGTAGGTTAAGTCCGGCAGCAAGTGTTGGGGTGCACACGATGACCGTTATGACGCTCGCCCTGAAATTTGCTTCAATTGTTTTCCGCTGACCGCTCGACAGCCCTGCGTGGTGAAAGGCAACGCCATATTTGACACAGTATGAGAGCTTTTCTGCCATGCTGGTCTCGTCTTGAATCTGTGCAGCGAGGTTATCGAGCGTTTGGTTGTGTTTCGACTTGACCGCGACAGCAATTTTCTTCGCTAGCCCTTCAGCGCCCCTCCGTGTATTGACGAAGATAAGGCACTGTCCCCCCTCTCTGAGCGTATCGAGTGCGAGCGCGATGGGGGGGTCAACTTTGCCCGCTTGGACCTCTTTTTTTACCAGTTCTACGGATCCGTTATTTTTATGCACAAACTCGATAGTCCCTGTTTCGGGGAGGTATACCCCTTCATGAAGGCTTATGGGTCGCCAGTCACTTAATATCATCTCAGCGTTGAGCCACCCCGCCATCTCATCGGCGTTCGTGACGGTTGCGCTTAAGGCTAAGACTTGGGCGCGTGGGTTAATCGCTCTTAGCTTGGTAAGTGTGACTTCGAGCGTTGGGCCCCGGTCGGCAGAGTCGAGGAGGTGCACCTCATCTGCCACTACGACGGTCAGCTCTTCCATCCATCCGACCCGATTTCTCAGAAGTGAGTCCGCTTTTTCAGAAGTCGCAATTATGATATCGTTGTACCCGAGCCGTTCATCCTTCACATCATAGTCTCCTGTTGAGATGCCGACTTTCACTCCAAGCTGTGAGAACTTCGAAAAGTCATCGAACTTTTCCGAGGCAAGCGCTTTCAATGGCACGATGTAGAGGCATTTACCGCCTCGGAAGATAGATTTGAGCATCGCGAACTCCGCCAAAAGTGTCTTGCCTGATGCTGTGGGAGTGGCAATAACCATGTTCTTGCCATCGAGAAGGCCCCTCTCTATAGCATCCACTTGTGGTGGGTACAGTTCCGTAATAGTACCGTCTGCGTAAAAACTAAGGATATCTCCTGGAATGGCATTCATTATAATAGGTGTATAGTAGTGCTGTATTATACAGTCATCGCCCACACACGACTACTCATTCGTTGATGTTTGGTGATGCTATCTACCT
>DASPRZ010000019.1:0-18944 GCA_035624185.1 Candidatus Acidiferrales bacterium | reverse complement strand
ATCTTTCCACCTCTATATAGCCTTCAGTACCATTTACGCGAACTTTGTCTCCTGTTTTGATGGATGTCGTTGGGTCTTCTTCTAGGCAATCAACAAGCGGGATATCTGATATTATTGCTCCTACCGCAACTATTGCCTCACTGTATTTGTTTATGATGGCTGCTGGTGCTAGACCGTTTTTCTTGAGCTGATACAAAACATAAGATCCTACAGTCGAACCTTTGCCCATCGGGAACACAAGAACCTTACCCGCTAAGGAGCGCCCACATAACTCGTGGTTCGGTGCCACTACTGTTCCAGTTCTTGGATCAATATCACCTAGAAAGGATATAGCGCTTTTCGTCACGAGAGCTCTCCCTTCTGCAACTCCCTTCGAAATCTTACGCCCTTTTATTCTCGTTATCATCTACGGAATTTAACTAAAATGAGTTTCAAGTATTTAAGCACTACAGGCAGCATCAATGCATCGTTGCGTGGTGCACAGGGATGTACGAGATTTGCACAGACTCGGACCATATGCAAACGCTTTGCCTGAGTTTACGATCATCTTCCGACCTTCAAACGCTGGTGAGACAACCATGCACGTGTCGCATATCACCTCGGCTCCACTATTTTCTATTGCCTTGATTACGTGAGGACACATTTGTGCTACCTCTCTTGAAGTACATATCCAAAGTTGCTTTTTGACTTTTTTTCCTTCCAAGAGTTTTGCAATCTTTATTAGCTCAGACTGAGAGCAGTGCGGGCAGCCGATAGCAACTATATCTGACTCTTCAAATGAGTAAATATCTAAATCCCCACGTTCGACTTCAATAACATCTACTGGCCTTTCAATTGTTTTATTGATGTGATAAAGTGCGACCGCACCTGTAGCCGCCATGCTCGCTCCAAGCGCTTTCAAATCGTCATTTTTTGGAACTGAAACGAAAAAGAAAGATGGGACGTTAGTCCCTACAAGTTTTCCAATAATGTATCCCAAAGCCCCGTAATCTGAATCTTGCAGTTTAAAATTGACTTTAATTAGTAAAGTGGGGATCCTGTTCTTGTCGAGATGATATCCATAATTAGGCGTTTTCCCAATCAACGCTGATGCGAGAGCGCTCGGTCCGCCTTCACGATTGGTCCGAGCTCCAAGCACTGAATTTGCATAAGAAACAGCTGAGGATTCTGACCAGCTTAGGTGAGAACCTCTTAGGGGCTTGAACTTATAATAGGGTGTACAGGTACATTGCGAATTAATACCAAGTTTTTCGTAATTCTCAATTATCTCCATCTGCTTAGCATGAAAATGAGCAGATATTCCTAACTCTTTCCATTTAAACTTGTCCATTCCCATGGGGTTGAGAGTAGTAGGAATAGCCACTCGTCCGTTAAGTTGTGTTAAGTATTCAAGACCGGCTTCCCCGATGGTTTTATACGATACACCTGCGACCTGTGAGCTTTCAACAGGTATAAGCTTGTCAGCTCCATAAATGTCCCCTAATGCCGTCAGAATTTCCATTGCCTTTTGTTTTGCAGTTCCAAATTCACCATTTAAGGCGGCTTCTTCCTCGCAATTTAAGTACATTTCAATAATATATATTGCGCTATAGGTATAAAAATAGATCCAATACGAGCTAGACCAATGTCTTGTTGTCGTTAAATTGAGTGTTAACAGTTAATCATCATCCACAGCGAATAAAAGTGTATTTATTTTGAAAAAGCCGCCCATTTTAAAGATTCGTGTTACTATCCAAAATATTTGCTCAATATGATATTAAAGCAATTTCCTTCGTGAGCCTATAAGCATTTGTGATGTTTAAGAGATAAAATACTTCTGCATATTATTTATTGTCAATGAGCAACCTTACACGTTGTTTTTCATTAAAATACGGATGAACAAAAGTGATGATACTGACATTCTCGCTAATCAAGTTGTTGCTCAGAGATGTTTATACGATCAATGGACTACATAATTATCATTATCAATGAAATAAATTTATAAAGCAAACGCCATTAAGTTTGAGCTGAGCAATTGCATTCGTAAGCAGATATGAGGAAGAAGTTCATAGAGGACATTAACGTTCTTCCAGAATGGCGTTATGTTTTTGTATGTACGTCGAAAAGATGCATGGAAGAAAGACTGGCAGAAATAAGACAATTGGAACAAAAATTTCCATATTATGCGTATAATTACAAATGTGAGCAGATTGGAGATAAATATATTGTCAGGTTAATCAGCGTCACTAAAAAATGACTTATTTAAAGCTATGTTGATAAACAAGCTGTTATGTGCAGCTATTTTCATCACTTCCCGAAGAAATCCGAAGGCGCGATAAGTTAAATCTAAGTGAGGGGAGACAGCAAACACAGATTCACAAACAGAAAAAACTAAACTGACAAAAAGGATTAAAAAATTGAACAAACCGAGTATCAGAAAGGATCTTAGATCAAAAAATTAACAAGCAGAGCTCTATGATTTTCTTAGGTTGAGACCGCGAACAAGACATTATGTTATTCTTGGTAAACATTTAATGACGACCAAATCAACTAAATTGCCAAAAGGACGTAATCCTTATAGTAAGAAGCAGACCTATAAAAATATAAAAACGGCGTTAATTTTGATCTGTACAGGGTTCTTGTTCATTATTGTAGCTTTAGTTCATCTGATGGGATATTTTTAACTTGGGAATACTGCTTCGAAAACTCCTCAATAGTACCACATTCAGTGGGTGTATCAAAATCAAAAATGTGTTTTTTAAATGTAACCCGGGTTTGGATTTGAACAAAATCAGATTTGATTTTGTATATGTACTCATTTGCAGTAAATTGAGTACATAGTTTTTAACCATTAAGTATAATTTAACAAATAATCAATATCTTTTCAAAAAGTTTAGCTTTAGAGATTCATGTATTTAGAAAAATTACTATAGTGGAACTGTTTATAAAGTATTATCTAAAGATTTATTTTCATTAATTCTATGTACTTCTGCTCCTGTAATCGACGCTCTGTAATTAAAACGTGTTGAAGAATGATAGTATATTACAATCCTCAATGTTGATTATTTATGAGACTCTGAAATAAATCGCCCACTGCGAAGAAGATATTTCCGAAAGAAATTTATTTTGTATAAAACCTATCTCAGTAATGACTATTTGAAGTAATTAATTAAAAAAATTCATCGTTTTTAAAAACTTCTTTTAATCGCTGAACTCCATCAATTTCCTTTATTACGTTCACAACAGCTATTGGAACTAAATGTTCCCAAGGTTCATTTGAAAGCATTCTTCTACGTATTTCAGTACCCGAAAACTTTTCACGCTGATAAAGAGGTGACTTTTTGACTTTGAAGCCAGACTCCTCAAACAATCTGATGACGTAAGGATTATTAGTGTAAACGACTTCAAAATATGGACTCATCGAACAAACGTGTGGTACCCAAACAGCGTTTCTGCGTATATCTTCAATAGGAATGACGTACGGTACTTTACCAAGATGTTTTAATGATTGAGTAATCATCATTACCCTTTCGCCAGAAGTAAAAGGGTCGGACGCGGTATGGCTTAACTGCGCGCTGCCAATTCCAATAACGATTTCATCCGCTTCTTGATATATTTGTTCTAAAACCTGTTGGTGCCCTAGATGGTAGGGCTGAAAACGTCCAATATAAAATGCTCTCATATTTGCCGCAAATCGTTTATTACATCTTGGTGTTAGGTTCTCTTATTATTTATCTTTCTTGAACTGCCATTTTCATATTGGCAAGACACGTCCAATGGAATAAAATATTTTGAATTCTTAAAATGACATTTTTGCCTACAACAAGAGATATCTGGCTGTCTGTTGTCCAGATACTTCTTATACCCTCAATATATGTACTTATAACTGAGATTTATCACAGAGCATGATCGAATTTGAAAAAACTAGTGCGTATAAAACTTAGAACGATTGAACCAAATGAATTAATTCATGTTGATTGCCTTAAACATGCATAACACGACGAGACAAGTGCGCTGCACGACGTCTGTTTTTCAATTTACAGAGGCGAAATAATAGCGTTATGTGAAGCAAACGGTGCAGGAAAAAGTACATTAGTAGAGCGCTTAAATGGGTTATTAAAGCCAAGTGTAGAGATAATTGCAACTGGAACTCCTAAAGAAATATTTTATAACGTTGAATCTCTCACTGTAGCACGACTTGAACAGCCGGCGATTGTGAGGTTTTATGGATGGTTAAAAATAGAGCATAATATTGATGATGCCAAACCTATTAATGAAGAAGAATTAATTTTTTTAATCTATAGTGCATTAAAAACTAAAGTTGTTAATTCAAACTAAAGTCAATTAAACTAATACTTTAAGAAGTATTTCAGCTAGTAAGTCGAAGAGGAATGTGGACAATGAAGTGGAAGGAAATATGGTCGCAGGATATTGAAAGTTCAAAAAGTGTGTCGTTAAGAGTTAGCGTATCAGAAGCCGAAGATGGAGCAAAAGTTTTTGGGATTCGACGATGGATCCAACGAGGGGATGAAAAGATCCCTACGAAAGATGGTTTTGCTGTACAATTGACAAATGAGATTGTAGAAAAGCTTATAGAGGTCTTAAATGATGTGAAAGTTACATGTAATCAATAAAGATGAACTGTTCAGTTTTTGTTACAATCTTTTGATCTCGTTTCTTTTCGCAGGCACAGATCTGAGAATGATCGCTTGGGGCTAACTACGGCATCGAATTTAATTATTCTTTTAAAGAGTGAAATATTGAGTCTTGTTCCCCAAAAAAGTAAATGAAGTAGCCTATTCATTATTTGCTTGGTTAAATATTTATATTTAAGAGATCTATATTATTAAGCAGGAAAACTTTTTTGTCTAGTGTGTACCATGGGAGAATATGATTTCGAGAGATTAATTAGGTACCGGAAAATTGATATCCTCAAAAAAGCGCTTGAAGATTCTAATGAACACCAGCGATTCAAGGCGGTGGAAGCTTTGGAAGCAATAGCGCTTGGATCTATCGAGGATAGTTCAGCTTACGATATATTAGTTGAGGCATCGGTCCGAAATCCTTATGAAGATGTGCGTCAGCATGCCCAAATAATTCTCAAAAACATCAACGGTTACATTAGGGAACACTCGGAAAAACTGGATACTAACAGCAAAACTAATTCAACTGACAGTAGAACTCAACAAAAAGAGAAATTATCAGAGTCCCAAGAATCTAACAATTACAAAAAGGTAATCGTAGTTTGCGAGTTTGACGATGATTGCAATAGTCTAAGAGTCCACGGAGAAACTGATAGTGTGCGCCATAAACTGAACGAAGTTAAAGGTGCGCACTGGGATGATAAAACCCGAGGAGTGTGGAAATTTCCAATTGAGAGAACGTCACTTGACGGACTTAAAAAAATCGGTGTAATGCTACATCCAGCAGTTCAGAGTGTTTATACCTCGTCACACGATACGTGGGCTTTAAAGACCCGTAACGAAAAATGGATTAAAATTGTCGGCGCTTCTGAAACTATTGTAGACAATCTGAAAGAAGTTCCAGGCTGCGAATGGGATAATTCGGCGAAAGCCTGGAAGGTGCCGTTCCATGCTGAATCAGTTAAGCGTCTTATGAAAATTGATGGTCTGTATGTGAGTCCCTTTATCTTGGACTAAATTGAGACTAATTGCAATTACTTATGAACTAATTCTCAAAAAACGATGATATTAAGTTACAGAATCTCTCAGTTGCATCGAAATAGTTCCAAGAGAATAATTTGTTAAAAAAGTAAAGAAACCCAATTACTCGGGTTTCGAAATAAGGGCTGTCTTACAGAGTAATTTACCATCCTTAGCGTGAGGCATTCTCCTTACTGAGTCGTCAGCCTTTTCAATTTCGCGGGCCTCATCAACTAATTTAGCCGCATATCTCATCATTTCGTGTGACGCAGTCGTAAGTGGTACATACTTTTCCCACTCTTTCGTCATAAAGCACGCCTTAACGTTGATATCAGCTACTTTTGCGGCCATTTCATATGCTGCGATGGCCTTCGATCTTGCATATGGGTTGCAAAACTCGTCTATCGTTGCTTTTTCAGGAGTCATGACGACTTTTGGCAGCTCACATTCTCTGCCTTCCTTGATGGCTGTAAGACATCCGTCCAATGCTAACTGCAGTACTCTAAATGCTCCTGTACCTGCAAGCACTTTCATGAGCTCAGCGTTGTAAATCGCCATCTCAATTGGATCTAAAAATTCGCGTCTGGCCCCGATCATGGCATCAGCATTTATTAATATATATCCGAAGCCTCCCTCCTCCTCAAGCTTCTCCTTAAGCTTCGCATTGTCCGAGATAACAATAACCTTTTTTCCCGCTTCTTTAAGCAGTGTTCTCGCTTTCGTGGGACCAGGCACGGCAGCGTTCGGAGAGACGACGACGACTAAATCAGGATTAAAGCTGAGAAGCGCTTTTACTACTGGTTCAGCGTCCTCTGGGGTCAGCTTTGTACCGCTTGATACAATCTTTGCCTCAAAATCCTCTCTGTCGGCACGCTCATCGAGCAACAGATCAGTCATTAATCCGCTTACGATGTTGCCGAGTTTAGCGATTCCAAGCTTAACTACCATTTTTATATCACCTGTTAAATTTTTAAAACATATTTCTGTTCTGAGCGCAGAACTGTCATCTTTCTTAAGTTTAGGTGGTTTATATTTAACTTTTTTGGTGAAAATATCAAAGATCGCTTAATTTGGAAATTAATAGAAATAAAAATAAAAAAAGCGTTACTCGGAATCTGCGTGGCCCTTTAAAATCTCGTGCAAGTAAAACTTATAGGGCCCTAGTTCACCCTCATAGTTGCCTGCAGATATTCTTTGCACACCTTGAACTCGAGTTGCCGCTAGCATTCCTCTTTTCATTGCTTCTGCTATTGCCTCTTCTGTTAATCCGCAAATCACTATTTCATAAATAGCCCTAACTCCCTCAGGCACCAGAGTATCAGGGACTTTCTCCCGAAGGGTTGGAGCGAGTCTATGATGGGTTGATGCTTTCATAAAAGTGGCGTATGTGGGACAGCCTACTTTGGACCCTGAGGCCACAATCCCACCCGGAAAGGGTGTAATGGTTCCTTCCACTGATCTTATCGATCCGACAGCCGCCTCTGCTGCTAAGAGAGCTGAAGCTTGGGTCTCTCCATAGATGAAAAAGTTACCTCCTGCAACTCCTTTCTTCACCCCGTAGGTCTCTTCACAGATAAACTCACCCTCAAGTATTGGTATTGCCCAGACATCTCGTCCGCCCACTTTCGTCTGATATTCGTAACCATCACCGAAAAAGTGAAGTTTTACAGCGACGGTCTCTTCGGATTCAAGAGCATTAAAGACAGCTGTTGTTGCTGCTGTCAGAACGCATTCGCCAAGCCTTTCAATGAGGTTGCTCTTTATCTGCTTCTTTGACGGATGTACGACCATTATAATCACGCCTGGCCGTCCATCAGGGGTCTCATTAGGAAGCACAAATCTGTCTATGCCAGCCTCTGCGCTACAACCTATTACTGATGTCGCGAATCCTGTCGCCACAACAGCAGCAGTTTCTGCCAGTTTCTCCGTAGATGCAGTGATCAACACTCGCGCAACTGATACTGAAAATGCCTCCGCATAGGTATCATCAATGTCTACTCCATTTACTTTCATGTGAAACCTTCCAAAGTTTTATCAGTCTCTTTTAGCACTTCATGAACTTAAAAATGCCTCTCAATTTTAGCTTTAAATCTGCATGCATGAATACATTCCGTCCAAACTTGAGTCAGTGCGAGGTGCTCTGTCACCCCATTGCAATGTAGCTGCTAGTGACGCAGTTGATTTGCGCTCATCTCGCGTAATAAATTGTCCTAAATTAAATACATTATGTTAACAGATATATTAACTGACGATCGGCTCACTCCCTGCTAATAAAGAAACTATGTTTTTTCGCTCACGGAAAAGATATTTCTTCTTAAAAGAAATATATGTAACTCGATGAGGTATCCTCGACATAGATTTGTTGTGCAAGAGCATTATGCCTCACATCACCATTTTGATTTTCGGCTTGAAATGGATGGAGTTTTGAAAAGCTGGGCAATTCCAAAAGAGATCCCAATGCAAAAAAAAGTAAGACGTCTTGCCGTGCAGGTTGAAGATCACAACTTAGACTATATACACTTCGAAGGGAGGATAGCAGAAGGCCTTTATGGGGCTGGAACGGTGAAACTATACGACTACGGTGATTACTATTTGTTGACAAAGAAAGAAGATAAGATCAAGGTTACTTTGATGGGCAAGAAGTTAGAAGGTGTATATGAACTAATTCGCCTGAAAGATCCAAAAAATTGGCTTATTTTTATGGTAGGCGACCGTAAAAACGTAATTGAGTCCACAATCTAAGCATGCTTGAGGATAGAAGTATAGCAAGGATAAAGAACCGCATGTACCTGGGTTTTTAAGAGCCTTAATGTTATGACGTTGATTCGATAATGTCTTTACACAAAATGAAATAAAAGAATTTCGAATGAAACGACCTTAATTTTAGAGTACATTTTACAAATATGTTTTGCAGTAGCACGTTATATCTCCTTTAAAAACACATATTGCAAAATTTTAATCTTGCTCACAATCTAATTGAAAAAGTGGAAAGGTAGTGCTTGTACTCGCGTTACTGACACGTGCATTAAATTTGTATAGAATGAACTAACTAGTATAAAAATGGTCATGAATGGCGTTTACGACCACAGTGGCATAAAGTTACTGAAAGACGAACTTGATATAAACTTCTATAAAATAGCTAAAGATTCGTGTTTTCTAACGCCGAGTTTATCTACCCTAAAACAGCACGTATCTTCAAACCACGTATATACTGTACAGAGAATGGGAGAACTCCGAGTAGGTTGGATAAACCAAGATGGGTACGCGCTGGCACTAGCGGGGAACTACAAAGAGGCGTTAACAAGGTTCGATGAGGCTCTGAGAATTGAGCCAAACTACATGCATGCGTGGAATCACAAAGGCCTTTGCAACTATTTTTTAGAGAGATACCCGGCTTCGCTCAATTGCTTTACCGCGGCAATAAAGCTCAATCAGCAATTTATTGAACCCTACATAAATAAAGGGTGCTCGCTGCAGCGCTTGAATAAATTCGAGAGAGCTATAAATTGTTTTGAAGACGCTGAATCGATCAACCCCAATTCCTTCGAGAACTGGGCTAACAAATCAATTTCTTTAATAGCGCTGGGCGATTTTACGGGTGCATTAAACTGTCTCGATAGAGCCGTAGTGTTTAATTGTGTGGCACCCTCAATTTACGGGTTAAGAAGTATTTGTTTTTTTATATTAGAGCGTTTCAATGAGGGATTTGAAGATTTAAAATCTGCAGTAGAGCTTGATTCGTCTAATAGGACCATTATAGATCTTTTGAAAGTATATGATACGATGGTTTGATATAAGAACGTTTGAAATTTAACAGTGTATGCAATAGTAATCTAACTATAATATATTCGTGAAGCCCCCCAACAGAGCTTATTAGCGGGGATTTTGGCGGGCCAACTCGGTAATTATTACCTCGAAAGTTCCAAGCATTGGCTAGCGCTCTTTCCTCAGTTTGTGAGTACTTTAGCGGATCTGCGGTTGTCAGCCCAGTTGCCATCTTTACAAATCCTTCACTTTTTCCGTTATAATTACTTAAGATGATGATTTCGCTCTTTAACACGTGTTTTTTAACTCCTAAATTTGCAAGTATTTCCGATGTGAAGATACATCCACGTCTACCATCATCGCTGTTACTTCTCCAAGTAGTGAGTTATTCTGTCTTGTCATTGTAGCACACATTGTCTGTCTATCAGAGGCTTGAAGTGAAATGTCTCAGCTCTGATAATTGTGGGCAAAATCGCTAATAGTTACCTTCAAGCCATCAGCTTAGATCCCAAACTTCTACTGGAAGTTCGAAATAGAATATCAAAGTCATATGTCTTGGAGCAAGAAACAAACCCGATTAGATGAAAAGTGTACCTCAACTGCTTAGCCCTCTAATATTGCAGAACCTATACCTCTACGAGAAACCTTAAAACTTTTACTTTTACTGAACCACACATACATCCATATCGTAAAATTGGTAATACGTGAATTTGGGACGTGTTGGTGTGGGAAAGCAAAAAGAGAGACCTAAAAATAGAAATGACGCTATTATCAATAACTTATATGCTTTTGCTCGTTTTAAGTTCGAAATTAAACAACCCTATTCGCTCTATTTTATCTGGTTTCCAAAGCAATCCGAAATATGATTTATTGTAACCCAAACTCATAGAGTACCCTTCAGGACCTGAGATCCCTACTCTTATTAAATAGCTCATTTTACCATTTCTTACTGCCCATTTTGATTCCACTTCATATCCCATATATCTGCTTCTCTCAATGCTCATAGTCTTAAGAATGTCGCCCTCAGAGTCCGAGAAGGCTGCCTCCTCATGCTCGTGCCCACACAGAACTAAATACCCAGATCCATAGATCCTCTTTACGTAACCAAAGGCTTCCTTAGGTGTATAATGGTACCCAGATGAACTTAAGTATGATTTTGATGATATCCGCTGCCACGACCTATGATAGAGCCAGCTATCGTCAAGCTCGTTTGGATCGATAGGGCCGCCGTGAACAGCGAGAATTCGGTCTTTACGGTCAACATAAAATTGAGGCAAATCATTTAAAAATAACGCATATTCACCGCGATCTTTATGAACTCTCTTGCTTTTCGCGTCGCTTCCGGAAATAGGATGACCGTATAAAAACGCCTCATCGTGATTGCCGATCACTGAGATGATCGGGATACTCTTTTTAAGCTCTTTTATCTTATCTATAACTTCTCTTGGGTGATACCCTCGGTCAATGGTATCGCCGAGGTTCAAGATCCCCTCCACCTTTGAATACTTTCTTACAAATCTCGCATCGCTAATTATTGACAGTATGCATTCCAGAGCTCGTATGTCAGCATGTATATCCGATATTATTAGAATTGACATGCACTATAATCTAAAATGGGGGAGCATTGCACTTATCGCTTTCGTTTGGAAAGTTTATCGTTATCAGAGAGAACGTTGAGACGAATGCTGAATTACCACCCTTCACGATGAATGCGGCGTCAGCTCTTCCCGCTGCAAAAAATTAGCAGCAAATCATTATCAAAGGACATATCACAAACAGTAATCCAATATCAGGCGACATTTTATTCTACATTTCAAATTTCTGATGATCCAAAACCCTACCTTTACGAGCCCGGGGGCTTTATTAATTCAAGAAAAGCTTTTTAATAATGTAATTCCAATTTAGAGTGCATATGGGATTATCTGACAAAGAATTGGAACAGGTTTCAAAGGCACTCGAGCGAGGGGGAAAAATGCTCGCTCAGCATTGCGAAAGCTGCCGCTCCCCTTTGTTCAAGCTTCAAGGTAACATAGTATGTCCAGTATGTGAATACAGGAAAGCTGAGAACTCTGCTAAATCATCTAAAGAGAAGTCGAGATTGAAAACGGGGACCGAGGTTAAGGCGGCAAAAGCAATAGAACCGTGTGAGACCATCCCCATCGACACATTTGTAACAAACGTGATAATAAATATCGCAGAGGACATGCAGTCGGAAACTGACCTGTCAAGAGTCTTAATTCAACTTGAATGTATTGAAAGAGGTTTAAAAATAATTCAGATGACGAGGGGATGATTTCTTTTAACATACAGCAATGCAACTGGTTATTTACGTTAGCAAGTCTTGAGGCTTTCAAATCACAATTTCCATTTTCTGTCATTAACGTAAATTGTTAAAGTTATAGGTCTTTACGGAATATTGAGAGTGTATACAAATCATATGGAGAATTTTCTAATGGAGGATGTTGAGGTTCAACCTAGGCAAAGAACTCAAGATGATGTAAAAGAAAAGGTTATGGAGCTCGCAAAACGGCGCGGTTTCCTGTGGCCCTCTTATGAGATCTACGGTGGTGTAGCAGGCATGTGGGATTATGGGCCGCTCGGAGGGACTCTCAAGCGCAGAGTTGAGGATACATGGCGCGAAATTTTCGTTATTGAAGAAGGTTTTCATGAAATCGAAACCCCCGTCATTGGTATAGAAGATGTATTTGTAGCATCTGGACACATATCAAGTTTTATAGATTTGATAGTTGAATGTTTGCAATGCAAGACATTTTACCGTGCAGATCATATAATTACAGAACATCTATTAAAACTAGGGATTTCGGAAGACAGCTGCGAGCCTGAAATTTCAGACACCGACGTATCTTATAGGCACAAAATTGAGGAGCGGGTAAAAAAATACGATGTTTGCTGCCCAGAGTGTGGCGGCGCCTTAGGAGAGGTTCATTATTTCAACTTGATGTTTAAAACTCAGATAGGTCCCGGGACTCAGAGGGCAGGCTACTTGAGGCCAGAAACAGCACAAGGAATTTTTGTTGATTTTCCACGGTTATTAAGATTTTATAGAAATAAACTCCCGTTCGGTGTAGTCCAAATAGGAAAATCATATCGAAATGAGATATCCCCACGGCAAGGCGTTATACGTTTAAGGGAATTCACCCAAGCTGAGGTTGAGGTTTTTGTCCACCCTAACGCGAAGACGAACCATCCAAGGTTTGATAACATTTCCGATATTGAAATTAACATTCTCTCAAAGGATTTCATCGGCAAAAAGACTATAGGTGACGGGTGCAAAGAGAGACTTATAGCAAATGAGTACTTAGGCTATCATATCGGCAAGGCATACCTCTTTTTTACTGCTGTTGGAATCAAATCAGATCAACTTAGGTTTAGACAGCATCTGCCCGATGAGATGGCTCATTATGCAGTAGACTGCTGGGACGCTGAGGCATTAACGCAATATGGGTGGATAGAACTAGCTGGAATAGCTGATCGAACATCGTACGATCTAAAGCAACACGAACAACACAGCGGAGTTGAAATGAAGGTATTTTTGCCTTTCGATCACCCAAAAACTGTGAAGCGTACGATTATAAAACCCAATATGGGCTACTTAGGTCCAAAGTATAAGAGTAAAGCTAAAAAGATAGCAGAAGTCTTATCCCTGATGAATGATCCTTTACCGCCAATAATGATAGATGGTGAGATTATTGATGAAAATGCCTATTTCACTGAGGTGATTACAGAAGAGATGGTAGGTGAAGCTGTAACTCCGCATGTTATAGAACCTTCATACGGCATTGACCGAACAATCTATGCGATTTTGGAACACTCCTACAACGAAGACGTTATTGGCGGTGAGAGAAGGATTGTTCTTCGAGTTCCAACGAGAGTCGCCCCGATTCAAATCGCAGTGTTTCCGCTTGTAAAGGCCTTGAATGAAAAAGCCAAGGATGTGTATATGTTTCTTTGCTCTAAAAGATTTTTAGTTAACTATGACGACTCCGGCACCATTGGCAGAAGATATAGAAGACATGACGAAATTGGAACCCCGTTTACTATTACAATTGATCATCAGACACTTGAAGACGATACAGTCACTATAAGAGAGAGAGATTCGACAAAACAAATAAGAGAAATCATCGGTGACCTTCCGGAAATGATCAGTAGATTGTTAAATTCAACAAATTTCTCTCAAAAATTGTTTAAAAAGTAACAGCGATACTCCCAGAATCATTAGATCTTGTAAAACGTCGAGTCTAATGAGTTTTTTATATTGGTGTTCAAAGGCCACTTAGGAGAATCTATATTTATGAACTAGTACATGTGAGACATTTTAACTCAAAGATAAATATGATGGGGGCTAGAGGCAACGTGTCCCGTTATAATATCAGTTCTGACAAATTATACAAAATACACATGAAATTTCATGGTATCTGAATTGGACCTTCTTCCTTCTCGGAATTCATTATTATATTAATTTCAATATTTTTGATCCCTATTGGTGATATCCGTTCCTTCAAAATCGAAGCAAGATGATCGTAGTCTTTTGCTGCTACCGAAAACTGCAAATTATGATTGCCAGACATTTGATCGATCTGGTAGATTACCTCAATCTTTTTTAGTTCTTTCATGTATTGATCTAAATTGGAAGGGTCTACCTTGGCGCTAATCCTTGCATTACAATTCAACCCAACTTTCTCTTTGTCTATTATAGCTGAATAACTTTTAATCACACCTTGCTCTTCCAAAATGGCCATTCTGTCACGCACTGTTGATTCTGATCTATTTAGCTCTCTCGCGATATCTTTGTACGTCATTCGTGCATCTTTTTGAAGAATATAGAGTATTTTTTTATTTATTTCATCAATACGCAATGTAATCCCTTCCAATTAACACATGCCTTCGGTACTTTTTATCGCATAATTTTGTTTATATTTTAACTGTTATAAGTTGTATTTATTAAGTATGTCGGAATTTAGTTTAATTAATGTCTAATTGTTTGGTGACTGAGGACTTATTAAACAAGTTTAAAGAACTCGCTTATACGGAAAGGAAGAAAATAGGGATAGGATTTGGAGAACCAAACGATGCAGTTTTTGAAGGGATCAGAAACACGTGCGATTTTGTCGATGTGGTCCTAGTTGGAGCTGTTCATTCAGACGAATTTGAGGTCATAAACACGTTACAGCCTGAAAAAGTGCTCATTGATATGTTGATAGACTGCGACATAGATGGGGCGGTAAGAGGGACCATAAGTGCGAGCAAAGTGCTGCCATATTTGAAACAGAGACTAAACGTCGAGCAACTTTATCGGGCGGCTCTCCTCTCTACTCAAAGTAACAAACCATTTTTTCTTGCCCCGGTCGGGATCGATGAAGGACATACGATAACTGGGCGTTTGGAACTTGCATTAAGAGCATCATACTTGCTTACTAAGATAGGAATGGCTCCGAAAGTGGGAGTTTTATCCGGTGGTAGACCTGAAGATGTGGGACGGTCTAACATTGTGGATGTGACCTTGAAAGAAGCGGAAGAACTTACAAACTTGCTCAAAAGTGCGGGGATTGATGCAATAAATTATAATATTTTGCTGGAAGAAGCTATAAAATACTCTAATCTTATTCTCGCTCCTGACGGACTATGCGGTAATCTGGTCTTCAGAACCCTTGTATTTCTTGGTGGAGGGAAAGGCCACGGGGCGCCACTTATTGGCTTGCCGTACACGTTCGTGGATACATCGCGGTCAGGCACAGCATTTAAAGATGCGATACTGTTAGCATCTGCGCTATGCAATGTTTAATGTATTGCTGCAAAAAATAGAAGTGTGCGTGTTTTCTTTAGAATCCCCGGCTTATAAGTAAAAAAACGTAGTTGGCTGCCTTTTAGTTAGACATGTATTATATCGATAGAAGCGCCTATAGGTCACATTGATTGTGCAAGAATTAGTAAAAGGGAGAATTGTTTTTTGAAACATAATAGCAAGCGTCGCTACAGCGAAATAATGATCATAGACTCTCATAATCATATTGGGATTGATGTACACGGCGTAATTCAGGAACCTAGATCATTGTTAAAAAAGATGGAGAAGTCAGGAGTTTGCAAATGTATCATTTTTCCGTTTAACGAGATACGGCCCGGAAGAGCCTTCGCCACTGCGAATGATTACATCTCTAAAGTTGTTAAATCTCATTCCGATCAATTCATAGGGTTTGCACGTACAGACCCAACACATACATCTGCTGCTGGTGAGGTTTACAGGGCCGTAAAAAAACTAGGATTGAAAGGACTTAAACTTCACCCTCGAAGTCAAGAATTCCATCCCTCGGATGACGTAGTTATTCCTGTACTTGAAATGTGTGTTAGCCTTAACGTCCCTATTCTCTTTCATTCTGGGTATGCTTATCGTACGCTCCCACCAGCGATTGGTGAAATAGCCGATCGGTTCCCAGAACTGCCTGTAATTATGGGCCATATGGGATGTTCCGATGTTGGAACTCCTAGCGGCATAGATGATGCCATCCGCATAGCTGCTAAATCGGAGAACTTATACTTAGAGACGTCTCGTATGATGATTCCGTCATACATCGCTAAAGCAGTACGTTCGGTTGGAGAGGAAAAAGTAATTTTTGGCTCTGACACTCCTTATGGAAAACAAGAGGATGAAATTGAAATCATATTGAAGAGCGGATTAGATTCATTTTCCCTTAAGAGAGTTTTCCATGAGAATATTATGAGTTTGTTGAACCTGAAATAGATGAGTTACATCGCTTAACGTTTATTTGCTTTTTACACAATGAAGTGTCACGTCCGAAAGTGCTTTATAAATGCGATATGCTCTTAAAATTATGACTTCAGTAGACGAGTATATTTCCAAAGCTATTGATTTCTTAAATGAAAACAGAATTGATGATGCAATTCAGGCATATAGAAACGCTCTAGAAATTGACCCAACAGATGCCACTGCACTAACAGGGCTTGGGCAGGCGTTCGATGAGTTAGGAGATTTCGCTGAAGCCATAAAATCGTATAAAAAAGCTATACGTCGCAATCCTCGCGATGTAATAGCTCGTAGCGGCTTAGGAATCGTTTATGAAAAACAACACAAGACTGACCTCGCTACAAAAGAATTTATTACAGCTCTGGAAATAGACAGCGACACAGCATTTTTGCATATCGTGTATGCTCGAGATCGGTACACTACCTTTTTGATTGACAAAAAGAAAAAATATGAAGACAAGGTAAAAAAACTAGAAGAGTCGATTGAAAGATACATCAACTCGACGAAAATTATTGACGCAGATATTTCGAACTATTTTCCCACAAAACTGGATTAATCTAAATTCTTAGCCAGCCTTAACCTCTTCAATGGTATTAAAATTTAATGCAAGAAATACGCTCAAAAGAAGGATAACTGTCAATTAATCCTTAACTCCAAAAGGGAGTTATTCAGCTAATATGTGATCATTATCACATGACTCAGAGTGATAAGTCGTGAACTTTACGATAAGACCAATAGGAGTAGTACATTCAAAGATTACAGACAGGAACGACATGCCATTACAAGGTGTCCCTGCCAGCATCGAGATTTTTAACGAGTTTAAAGCGGGTTTGATGGGCATCGAAGGCGATAGTCATATTAATGTGATATGCTGGCTTGATAAAGCTGAGAGAGAGCCACTGCTAGTGAGACCACGGAAAATAAATCCAAATTTGAATGAGCGGGGAGTCTTTTCGATGAGATCTCCCACCCGTCCTAATCCACTCTCTCTGACAGCGACACGACTCGTTAACGTAGAGGAAAATATGCTCTTTGTTGACCCACTTGACGTTATCGACAGATCTCCTGTTATCGACATAAAACCATATTCTGCCCTAGGAGATGTAATTTTCTGGACCCGCGATCTGCATTCCTATTTGATGCAAGCTTACATGGAGGAGCGTGAGATTCTTACCGCATTTCTACGTGAAGCTTACAACTATCACGGTGAGAGGTGTCCAGACATTGCCGTAGGGGCGAAAATTGCGTTTGATGCCATGAAGAAGCTAAATTGCAATATTAAAGATGTCAGCGTTAAAATTCCGCAAAATGTAAACACCCATCTAGCGGATTGTCTTATCGGAATCACTCGTTGCACTCTCGGTAATGCGCGACTGATGGTGTGTAGAACGGATGATATTGAGATAGCATATGGCAGCCGCTCAATTAAGTACAAATTAAAAGAGATTCTGTGTGAAGATCCCTTTGAAATCCTTAAAATGGATTCTAATGAGCTATTTATGAAAATGTGATGACGTTGATAAAACGTTTATGCCTATCATATGAAATTAGCGCTAAGATTGTTTTTATACTCACATGCCACTAATTGACAACATTTGTGAGACATAAAAAAGAAAAAAGTGTAGGAGCTCGTCAAAGCGCTAACCGCTCCCTCGTCTCGTCCCTTCAACCTACTAAAAAAGAATGTATCGCTACAACGCAGCAACGAGTTCCGATGATGTTTTGTATGCCCTGTTCATGTCCGGTTAACTGTATACAATTGAATTGTAACACTTCTAAATTTGCAAGCTCAATTCGATGGCAAGCCGCTCATCATGCGTCGCCGTCAGATCTATTCGCTGCTCTTTTTGAAATCAACAGTCAGTAATTGCCAGAATTGTCATAGCGATCACGGCTCAATGACCGCTATGGGTAATGCTGGCAACGTTTAAAGCGGAGAAGAGCGAATGGACGTGTGCAGCACTGACTACGGGGTCGATTGTCGTCAACCCGCACGGCAATGTCCCGCGAATACAGTACTTCCATTCTACCTCTTTGTCAAAAACCTTCTCAACGCTCAAACCTTGGGAAATAAGGCTGTGGGTGCTACTTTTTCATATGTAAGAATTTTATACCCACGCCTGAATATAATATTCTCGGTTAACTATAAAAGCGTTGTTACTGGACAGTCATAACGATTAAATACAATTAATACTAAATCGCATAGTGTAAGCAATGCGAAAAACTCTTTGCTTATTTCACCAGTTCGCAACGCGGAAGCAAAAGCCATTGCGAGCTCAAGAGCAATTGGTCGCTCTGTAGGAGCACGGGGGTCGATGTTGGCCCCCTTTGCCAACTATGGATAAAAAAGGTGAAACATGAAAACAAAGACTTTTACTCCTATTTTATTGTGTGCTGTCGTGAGCGTACTCGTCATCACGTGCGGTTGCACTATGCCGACGCAGACCGCTCAAGGCAAACAATTGACAGTCTTCGCGGCAGCGTCGCTGACTGATGCATTCACGGAGATTGGGCAAAGCTATCAATCGAACCATTCGAATACTAATGTCTCGTTTAACTTTGATGGCAGTCAGATACTGCAAACCCAAATTGAGAACGGTGCGTATGCGGACGTATTTGCGTCTGCAGATATGGGACACATGAACGCATTGAAGAACGAAGGGTACATGAATAATTCAACGGTGACAGTATTTGTACAAAATAAGCTAGAGGTGATCATTCCCAAGGATAACGCTGCACATATTGCAAGTCTGTCA
>DASPRZ010000008.1:0-9319 GCA_035624185.1 Candidatus Acidiferrales bacterium | reverse complement strand
CAGTTGAAGCAGGAGCAGGGGCTTGCGCTGCTGCTGAGCTAATGCCAAAGATTGAAAGAGATATTATTGCCACCAGGAATGCTGAAAGCAATTTCTTATTCATTTTTTACCTCCTTTTATTTGATCGTACAAAACATCATTATGCATGAATCCCAATACAATCATTGGAGTGTTAATTCAATTGATTTTTTGCATAGCTTTTGCATCGGATTATATAAGTAGTTTATGAGAATATTAACTAATGAGACACGCTATGTCAAACTCGCTCGTATTTACTTATTTCTTTTGAGGATTACAAGTAAAAAATGTTATCATAAACGCGGCCTATACCTCTTCACTTTAATTTCGTCAGTGAGTAAAGGTATCAATACGATGTTTTGGTATTGAAAAAAGAGTATTAATAATAATTAATAAAAATTAAAAGCGAGATGACGATGCGTCAATCTGTCATACATCATTCGAGACTTCTATTAAGCATTAAACGGGAAATAGTGCACGAACGGGCCCGGAGGGATTTGAACCCTCGACCGCCGGCTTAGGAGGCCGGTGCCCTATCCTGACTAGGCTACGAGCCCACCATAGGTAAATCCAACCTTTCTTATCTCTTATCTTATGTTGTACAGCAAGAAATGGTTGGGGTAGGGCAGATTCGAACTGCCGTCCAAGCGTCCCAAACGCTCGAGGATAGACCAAGCTACCCTACTACCCCGGTAGTACCTTGATATAACACCTTACCCACATAAATCTTGCTTAGACGAATCATTCATAGAAACTAATCGTCGAACGCGATTTCAGTCAGTTAAATAGAATCAACTCACCGGTTCGTTCGTAAGCCCGCATGCCTGCAGGCAACAACTGCGCAAACTCATTCGAGCGCAACACGGTAAGGAACCTCTTTATGGCATTTTCATTTAATCGATCCTGAGGTATTACAAAATCGTATTGTTCTTCTGCAATCGGATAAAATTCCAACCCATTTAGTTCTGCAACTGGTCTTATTCCTATGCCCACATCTGCCTTTCCAAACTTCACTGCAGACGCGACAGCGCTGTGCGTCCTCGCTTCATAGGTGTAGCCCTTTATTGATGAAATCAACGCAGAAAATGAGATTCCTCTTTTTTCAGCAATCAGTTTCAACTCAATATCGGTGAGTACTCGTGTGCCTGAACCCTTATTTCTGTTTATTAAATGTTTTTCTGGCAGATCATCGAGTGAAATCATCGCATCTCTTTTGGTTATAATGCCTTGTTCTCTGAGATATCCTTTGACGAGCGCGACGTTATGTAATCCATATTGGATTAAAAAAGGTACGTTATACTCTCCTGATTCGCTGAGCAGATGAATTCCCGCCACATCGGCGATTCCCTTTCTAATGGCGACAAGACCGCCTTGCGATCCTACGTTCACGACTTTTATATGTGGTGCTACATCTGATATCATTCCAAACAGAATGTCGAGTCCGATATCGTGGCTGCCGATAAACATCAGATCGGTAGTTTCAAGCTCTCCAAACAGCGAGACATCCACTTCTTCCGCCTCTTTGACGATTTCCACATGTTCTGGTACCTCGATAAAGCCATCCGAAAGAAGTGTTGTTATCGCGTCTGAGCTCTTCTCGACTGGATACGCTTTATTTCTAACGAGATTTACTGGTATGAGATGGTATCGTGGCTCTGAGCGGATCTCGATCGCAAGCTTGGACTTGACCTTTCGCACGGATTTTGCTCTGCCTCGTATGAAGGGATCGATAAAAACATAGTAGACCATGAGGGCAGATACGGGATATCCAGGCAAACCGAAAAACGGCTTTCCATCAATTTCAGCTATGATAAGGGGCTTTCCTGGTTTTATGCTGACCCCATGCGCGAGCAGCACCCCTCTCTCAGCGATTCTATACACGACGTCACCCCGCCCGGCTGACGTACTTCCAGAAGAAATAACGATATCACACGATGCAATCGCGTTTTCAATCGCGTTCTCGATTTTAGTGAGGTCGTCCCTAACAATCCCATAGTAAATGGGCTCTCCGCCACTTGACTGAACCGCAGCTCCGAGCGAGTAGGTATTAACGTCATAGATCTTTCCAGGTGCCACTTGTTCGCCGGGAGTTATGATTTCATCTCCAGTCGAGAGTATCCCAACTTTCGGCTTTTTGTAGACAGCCACGTTTCTTAAGCCGATCGTAGCGAGAACTCCTATCTCGCGTTCTGTCAGTATGGTATTCTCTCTCAATACGAGCTCTCCTGCCATCACATCTGAGCCAGCTGAAATGACATTTTCGTTTGTAGTGACTGCTCTCCTGACTACAACATCATCGCCGCGAATGTCGACGTTTTCTATTATAATCTCAGCATCCGCGCCTCTCGGCATCATTGCGCCAGTGGCTATCTCCATTGCTTCACGTGGTTTGACTTCTTGAACGGAAAACGCCCCAGCGGCGAGTGAACCTACGTTCTTTAATGTGACTGGATGCGCCTCATTTGCTGCGTACGTATCGCTCGATATCACGGCAAATCCGTCCATAGCCGCCCTATCAAATGGCGGTACGTCGACTGATGAAATAACATCAAGCGCGAGCACTCTCCCAGAAGCTGCTTCGATTGGGATCCTTTCGATCTCTCGCTTTATCGTGAGTTTACTTATAATGCTATGAGCTTTTTCTACTGATACTAGTTCCCTGAACTCTTTTCTGCCGTTCATATCCATTTTGTAAATCCCCGCGATCAATGTTTAATCAAAAAGAACAACTTCTACCCATTCCCCCTTGTTGTAACCTTCTACATTCTCAGGTATTATCACAAAGCCGTCAGCTTTGGCTATAGAGCTTAGAATTCCTGAGCCTGATATCATGATGGGGACTGCTGTATCATCGTTGAGCGCAACTCGCGCGTACGTCCGTGAGCCCGTTTTTCCGACAATTTTTCTCTCCAGTTTAGCTCTCACGGTTCGCTCAATTGATTTTGATATGTGACCTAAGCGATAAATAGCAGGTTTTACAAATGCTGTTGAGGCAACGAGACACGCCACCGGAAAACCTGGTAAACAGGCTATAGGTGTTTTGTTTTTGCTTATTACTCCTAGTGCCGTGGGCATTCCGGGGCTTATTGCAATTCCGTGAATTAAGACTTTTCCTATTTTCTTTACCACGGTCGGAACGAGATCTCGTATACCCACAGAAGTCCCGCCCGTTGTAATTATTAGATCTGCATCACTATCCCGTAAAATTGCGTTTTCAATGAGCTCGGAAGTATCGGTCACAATGTTTCTGTATCGGAAGTTTGCGCCCCACTGCGCTACGAGGAGTGAGTTCATAATACCGTTGGTTTCGACGATCTCACCTTGTGCCGGCCTGTTGGTCACTAGTTCTTCCCCTGTCGGGATGATGGCAACTTCAGGCTTTCGATAGACTTCGACGATGTCAACTTCGAGCGACGCGAGCAGCCCGATGTCTGCCGGTCTCAAGCGGTGCCCCTCGTTAAGCACCACAGCTCCGATTTGCACGTCTTCTCCTTTCGGTCCGACATTTTTGAATGGGTGAACTTGGGCTCTGACTTCAATTACTCCTCCTAATAGCTCAGTGTCTTCGACCATTACGACAGCATCAGCCCCGTTTGGCATTCGGGAACCAGTATGGACCCTCTTTGCTGTAGCAGGTTCAACTTTCTCTCCGACAATGGATAGTATAACTGGCGAACGTGCATTTGCCCCTATCGTATCCTCTGCTCGCACGGCATAGCCGTCCATGGCAGCTCTTCGATAATTGGGAACGTCTTTATCGGAAGTTATTGGGTGCGCAAGCACGCGCCCAACCGCATTTCTTATGGAAGCGTTTTCAGTATCAGATATTGGTCTCACACAATTAAGGAATGTTGTTAATGCTACCTGATACGGAGTTTTTGACGTAAATATCATCGTTATTGTTAAGTGTGCGTATTTGTATTATATTTTATCAGTATGAAAATAAAACCAAGGCTAAAGCTGTGGTTTGTCGATGACAAAGGGGAATATGTATTTGGTTTGGGAACGATGAGACTGCTTGCTGCAATCGACTGTTTGGGCTCTATAAATGCTGCATCGCGCGAGTTAACAATGTCATATCGTTATGCCTTAGAGCGCATCACTACGGTAGAAGAACGGCTGGGGAGGACGCTTGTCGAGCGAACAAGGGGTGGAAAAGATGGTGGCGGTGCGAAATTGACTGCCTTCGGCCGGGCGATATTGAAGGAATACGAAGAACTTGAAACATGGCTAGAACGATTAACAGATCGGCAAATTGATCTAAGTGATGATTAGCCACCGGACACAGGGGGGAATATGGCCACTTCATCACCCTCTGAAAGGGTTGACATCACCCCATCGATCTCATTTATATTCCGTCCGTTAAGTAGTATCGTGATATATGGTCGTAAGGCGCCGTCTTCAAAGAGCACATCCCGCAAGTCAGATTTCATGGAGGTGAGCATGTCTAACACACCGCTTATGTTTGTCGAGTCTAAAAAAAGCTCACGCTCTCCCACGATCTCCCTAATATTTGCAAACAGTCGGATTTTTATGTGAGCCATCAGTTTCTGAACGCGCTCCTGTCTATGATAAAGATTTTGCCCCTTTTTCAACCATACTCATATATATCACAAGTACCATATAAAATAATATAGAAACTAAATTTTTTTGTTCTGCCCAGACTTGTTATTTCGAAGGTAGCAGAATGCAACAAATAACTTACTCTAATATTGCTAAATGTGCACAGAACAGTCCGCTTTTTTGCGAGCACTCCGTTAGTGGCCACTCTTTATGGCTGAGCTGGGGATTTTGTCACAGAACAACACTCGCTCAAAGAGAAGTTATATAAGAGAAACGGAAGATGGTACGCCACCGCTTATGTTGATTGTTAGATTTATTCCAAAAAATTGTGTCGCATGTAAATCGTGTGAGTTAGCGTGCGCATTGCGTCACAGTTCGTCCGGCAATATTAATGAAGCGATGGTAGAATGGCCGTCTCCAGTATCGAGGCTCTCGGTTGGCTTTAAAGATGGAAAATTGCATCTTACGAGGTGCTTACATTGTAAAAAGCCCAAATGTACAGAAGCTTGTGACACGAGAGCGATAACAAAGGGTGAAGATGGCGTAGTGACAATTAGACAAGAGGAATGCACTGGCTGTTTTAAATGCATCGAGATGTGCCCATTTGGGGCCATACAATCATGGGATCTTAAAGCAGTAAAATGCGATCTTTGTAGTGGGGCAACAGAGTTGTCATGCGTAACAGCGTGTAAGTGTGGTGCGTTAGTATATGGACAAGAGGCGTAACATAGTGGGTTCTGAAAGAGTAAATACAGTAGACCCCGCGGCAATTAGGATGATACCGATTGCTGAAAGGGACAATATGGAAACGATGTGGAATAGGGCTGAGTCAGCACAGCCGCAGTGCGGTTTCGGTGAATCCGGGCTGTGTTGCAGAATCTGCCTGCAGGGACCCTGTCGCATCAATCCATTTGGTAAAGAGCCGCAACGAGGCATCTGTGGGGCGAAAGACTACACAATCGTAGCTAGAAACTTGATACGAATGATGGCTGGCGGCTGTGCGGCGCACTCCGACCATGGAAGGCATCTAGCATACGCGCTCAAAAGTGTAGGAGAGGGCAAAGCGCCTGATTATCGCGTCAAAGACGAGACGAAATTGCGCGTTCTCGCGACTAAGCTAGGTATTGATAGCGGCAAGAGCACAAATGAGCTCGCCGTGGCAGTTGCAAATACGGCACTGGAGGACTTCTCGCGACAAGATGACGAGACGTGCAATTGGCTGAAGATGATGCTCCCCGAAAAGAGGTTACAACTCCTCAATAGGAATGACGTCCTTGCGACCAACATTGACAAGGGAATCACGGAAGTCATGCACCGAACCCATATGGGGTGTGACGCCGATCCCGTGCCATTGATGTTTGGCGGTATAAAATGTTCACTTGGAGACGTAGCGGGCGAGAATATAAGTTCTAACCTCTCCGACGTGCTGTTCGGAGTCCCTCAGATGGTAGTGTCGAAGGCCAATCTCGGCGCGTTAAAAGAGGAATGCGTGAATATCTGCGTACACGGGCATAATCCTATTCTTAGCGAAGTGATTTGTGACGCCGCCGATGAGTTACGAGGTGAGGCTATTGCTGCTGGTGCGGCGGGCATTAACATTGTCGGAATTTGTTGCACCGCCAACGAACTACTGATGAGGAGAGGTATACCGATCATCACCAATTTCGCAAGTCAAGAATTGGCAATTATGACAGGTGTTATCGACGCGATGGTGATAGATTATCAATGCATTGCTCCATCGGTGGGATTCTGGACGCAATGCTTCCATACGAAGCTGATATCGACAATGCCTATCACCCGTATACCCGGAGATACTCACATCGAGTTCAACGAAGCAGCGGCGCGTGAAGGCGCCAAAGAGATCGTTCGAGTGGCAATTGAAGCTTACAGGAACAGGGATCCAAGCAGGATTTCCATACCTGCCATCACGAGCAAGGTCGTTGCGGGATTCAGTCTCGAATATATAAAGGCGTTGTTGAGCAAATTTAACGAAAAAGAACCCCTTCAATATCTCGCAGACAAGATTCGAAGCGGTGAGATTCAAGGGATAGCGCTTATTGCAGGATGCAACAATCCTGCCAAAGCCCAACACGACTTATGTCATTTAATAATCGCAAAAGAACTGGTTAAGAATAATATACTGACGCTTGTCACTGGCTGTGCTGCGCAATCTCTTGCGAAGCATGGTTTGCTGACGCCAGAGGCGGCAGATGAGTACGCTGGAGAGTCGCTCAAGACGTTTCTTAAAGAAGTGGGCCAGAGGACAGTTGGCGGATCGTTACCGCTTATACTCCATATGGGCTCATGTGTGGACAACTCTCGCGTAGAGAACTTCATCAGCGAACTTGCGCAAGTGATGTCCGTCGACATCCAGGATCTCCCTATCGTCGCGAGCGCTCCAGAAGCAATGAGCGAAAAAGCGGTGACCATCGGCACTTGGTGCGTGGCAACTGGGTGGCCGACGCATGTAGGGGTTTATCCCTTCATAAAAGGGAGTCCCCTTGCAGATGAAATCGCACAGGCAACCGCTAAGGACGTTTATGGCGGCCACTTCATCTTCGAACCTGATCCCACACTCGCAGCACAAAAGCTGGTGAATGTTGTACAGTATCGGAGATGGAAGTTGAATGCACAAAGTGAACTCGAAGCTCCCGTCACGTACTGGAATGGTGCAATCACGAGCGAAAAAGCATCCACACTCTCGCAAGAAGCGTTATATAAAAAGGCAATCGAAGGCGCCATCATATCGACGGGATATGCAGATCACCTGTTGAGCAAGGCGCTACGAGAATATGGTAGTAACAAGGAGATTGGCTATCCGAATACGGGGTATTATCTTCCGTGTATCACCGCTTGGACCGGTGAACAGGTTACGAAACTTGGGCAATTGCCTCGGCTGCTTGGTGAGGTAAGGGGGAAGATACGGGAAGAGTACACGTTCGATAACGCAGTGGCCTCTGGGGAGGCGACAATGGTCGCTGCAGAAATCGTTGAAGCTCTGAAGTATATTGATAATCGTGATCCATATGCGGGAACTCCTTATACCGGATTCATTGGCGACGAAGTTTTGAGAAAGTTGGGCATCTCATTTGTCGATGACACCATACCGGGCGTTCTAGTATTAGCGGGGAAGGCAAAGGATCCGAAGCTGCTAGCGAAGATCATCAGAGACTGCCAAAGCAAGGGTATGCTCGTCATCCCCACCTTTGACACTATACAGCAGATCAAAGAGGCGGGCATTGAGATTGGTGAGCATAAGGGACTCGACAGACTATTATTCTGTGTCGGTGAGTTCACACAAGCGATTCACGGTTTAAGCTTTGCGATTCGTGCCGCATTGACTTTTGGCAACATCAAGCCGGGAGACAGGGACGGGCTATATAATTATCTTGCAAAACGACCAAAAGTAGTTGTTGCCCAACTAGGTCCAATCGATGACATTAAGGCGGCGATTGACTTCGCGGTGCTATTCAATGGATCACCGACGATCACCGATCAAGATGTGGAGGAAATACCTGGCAAATACGAAGTGGAAAAGGATTACAATCAAATTGTTGCCCACGCGATAGAGATACGAAATATGAAGGTCCGGTTTGGTGAGGTTTCGCTGCCTGTGGCGTATGGTCTTGCATTTGAGGGAGAAACCGTGCGGAAGCCACAGACCTACGTCGAATGTGGAGGGCCGACAAAGACAAAGGTATTTGAGCTTGTAAAAATTCGCGACGTTGACGAGGTCAAAGATGGGCAAATCACGCTCATTGGCAAAGACGTCGATGAAATGGAGGAGGGTAGTGCGTCGGCACTTGGGATTCTTGTCGAAGTGTATGGCAAGAACATGAAAAAAGAGTTCGAACCCGTGGTTGAACGTCGCATCCATCAATTCATAAACTATGCAGAAGGTGCATGGCACACAGGTCAGAGAAATCTGCTCTGGGTGAGATTAAGCAAGAGCAGTGTCGCAAGTGGATTACGTTTCAGACACTTTGGTGACATTCTCTACAACAAGATGAAGGAAGAGCTCGGGGGCATTATCAGTAGGATACAAGTCACGATCATTACCGATCAGAAAGCGGTGGAAGAACACCTACCAGAGGCTATGGAGTCCTATGCTGAGCGTGACAGGAGGATCGCTGGGTTGACCGATGAAAGCGTTGATGAATTTTACGCGTGTACATTGTGTCAGAGCTTCGCTCCGAGTCACGTGTGTATTATATCGCCAGAGCGACTTGGATTGTGCGGAGCATTAAACTGGCTCGACGCGGCTGCTGGATATAGCATTGATCCGAATGGACCAAATAAGCCGATTGAGAAGGGAGATGCCAGTGATGAACTGAAGGGCCAATGGCCAAACGTCAATAAAGCAGTAAGGGAGCTCACCCACGGTCACATTGAAAGGATGAACCAGTACACCATGATGGAGGACCCACAAACGTCTTGCGGATGTTTCGAGTGTATTGTGGCGATTAGCAGTGACTTACAAGGCGTGATAGTTGTAAACAGAGAGTATGCCGGTGTGACTCCCATCGGGATGAAGTTCTCTACGCTCGCTGGGTCCGTTGGTGGCGGTAATCAAACGCCCGGGTTTATTGGCATTGGGAGGCAGTTTATCACTAGTAAGAAGTTTATCCACGCCGATGGGGGGTTAGCCCGAGTTGTTTGGATGCCAAAAGAACTGAAAGAAGCATTAAGGGAAGATCTTGAGAAGAGGGCAAACGAGACAGGGCTGCCTGATTTGGTG
>DASPRZ010000126.1:0-11261 GCA_035624185.1 Candidatus Acidiferrales bacterium | reverse complement strand
CATTGACCTAGTGGCGACTCTTCCATGTGATAAGCTTAAAAATCTACTACCTCGTGTATCTGAAAATTTCTTTGAATTACAACTGACAAGAGAGGAAGATGGAGTTGGTATATGCGCCGGAGCATACCTTGCTGGGGCGTATCCGCTTATGCTCATTCAAAGCACGGGCATAGGAAATCTTTTAAATGCTCTTTCTTCGTTGAATTTCACATACAAAATCCCCCTCCCGGTTGTAGCGAGCTGGAGAGGAGTATATAGAGAGGGCATAGAAGCGCAAGTGTATTGGGGCACGCATTTGAAGGCCGTTTTAAATGCATTAGAGGTCCAAACCTATGAGGTACACACAATTGATGATCTCTCTCTAATTAGTGAGGGAATAAGAATATCTTTTGATAAGCAGATCCCTAGTGTCGTTCTCCTATCTCCTCAGTTGTGGGAGTGCGCTTCATCCGAGGTTCTTCATGAAGTGAAATATGAAAGGGCCAAGTGCCCAGCGCTGAACCAAACATCTCCATTTAAACATGCCCTTATCACCAGGTATGATGCAATTCGCGCCATGTTGCCTTGTCTGAACGGTAAGATCGTCATTTCAAACATAGGCGTGCCAAGTAAGGAACTCTATGCAGTGTACGACAGACCCAGTAACTTCTACATGCTTGGTAGCATGGGACTCGCATCTTCAATAGGTCTAGGAATATCGTTGTACAATAAAAGGGAGGTTATCGTCCTCGACGGTGACGGAAGCTTACTTATGAATCCTAATGCTCTTTGCAGTGTTTCCCAATATGGGGGCGAAAACCTCACGATTGTGGGCCTAGACAACGGAACATATGGTTCAACAGGCAATCAGCAAACAGCAAGTCAGAAATTAGACCTAGAATTGTTGGCGCGAGGATTTGGAATTGAAAACACCTTTAAGGCATACAATAAAGAGGAGATAATCGCTGCATTTGAACAGAGAGGCGGGCCGAAGTTCATCCATACTGTCATAAAACCAGGAAATGCTGATGTAGGGAATATCCCATATACTGCAGTTGAGATAAAAGAGCGTTTTATGGGGTGCATCTAAAATAGGAATGATCTCTTTTAAAGACTGTTTGCCGTATCATTTAAGTCAAGTATTTAGGAATTGTTGCAATCATCTCTTAAACTATAATTTTTGGCTAATTCATTAATTTATCTTGCTACTGTCCAAACTGCGAAGCCTTTTATTAGACTCTCATTCAGGTGAGCAATCTGCATACGCTTCATCTGCAAGTATTTTTTCGGCAATTTCAATGTAATCTTCGTCCACTTCAAACCCAATATAGGCGATTCCAAGCTTGATACATGCTACTGCTGTGCTCCCGATTCCCATAAATGGATCCAAGACTAGTTTTGTATTTCTTTCGCCGTGTAATTTTATACACATCATCGGCAATTTGTATGGAAAACTCGCAGGGTGTGGCCGGTCTCTCTCACGGGCTTGTATGGTTTTGTATGGCACAAACCATGTATCGCCTCGGTCTCTTATTCCTCGTTTGGAAGCCTTCCATCGCTGTATGTTGCTTTTGTCCTGATATGGCACGCCGATCTCAAGTTTGTTGAGTTCCACGTTGCCATATTTAGTGAAGTGAAAGACAAACTCGTGGCATTTGTTGAGAAAGTATTTACTATTCACGGGTTTGTAATGTCCGACAGCAATATCACTAGTCATGCTTTGGGCTCTGCCTACATCATCGCGAGAAATTGCAATTGACTTTATCCAGTGAACCACATTTTGCAGTTTTAGGTGTTGTTTTAGTCTGAAAGCGACTTCCCAAGCGATCCACGGGTCTTTCGGTTTGTATCCCAGATTAAGAAATAGTGACCCCTTGTCATTTAATGCTCTTTTGCACTCCATCACAACGTCTTCCATCCAGCTTAAATACTCTTCTCTTGGGATTGCGTCATAATATGTGCTATATTTAATACCGATATTATATGGTGGAGAGGTAACGATGACATCAACTTGGCCATCATCAATGTATTCTTTTATCCCTGCAATACAGTCCGCATGTATAATTTTATTTCGTAGCATTTTAATAGCGCTTAGCGTGTAAATATGACGTCAATACCGACTACGTCTTGGTTTTAATATAATTTAAGATTAGTTACCGTCAAATTTACGTAAGAACTCACTGGGATAAGGTACCAGGTAAGATTAATTCTAAAGGTAGAAAAAGCAAATAATGCAAACAAGAGAAACACATTTTTTAGAAGAGGTGAATTTTCTAGAAATCTTAAACCCACTAATTTTGTAATAAAGAAAATGCTTTTGTCGTTAAATTCTACGAGTAGATATTTTTCGACTTTGTAAATTTGCATAATACGTGAACATAATGTACTGTTTTTTTGCACTATACCTGAACAGTGCAAAAGTGAGTTAGAGAAAGCGACAAAGTTAGAAAGAATTAAGTAAGTATCCCCGCAACATTCAAAAAAACTCAAATTGCAAAATATACTGGCCTTGTTCATAATCTCATGTCGCCCTCTTTTAAAGACACGAGTAGAATGAACTTTTTTGCTTTGACTTAACGCGGTCAATGACAAGGAGAAAATGAAATGCCCCAAAAAATTGTCATTCCTAGTAAAACAGTTAAATTCAATTCCTTCTTCACTACAGCTAGAGCAGCAAATAAACGATTTTTTTTAGCCCTCATGGTACTTTTCTATGCCGTCGGCATTCCAAAAGAGATAAAGCCACAAGAAGACCGGGTAAGCCTTACTCCTTCTGCAGTTAGACTGTTAACGAAAAAAGGTGCGAAGGTTGTCGTTCAATCTAATGCAGGAGAGAACTCAGGATATTCTGATGACGATTATGCTGCAGCAGGCGCATTAGTTGTACAAACAGCAAAGGAATCTTGGAGTGAGGCCGGTCTAATCGTAAAGGTTAAAGAACCCTTACGAGAAGAATACGATTTTATACGGCCCAGTCACCTTTTATTCACCTTTTTACATTTAGCGGGCAATAAACTTCTCACCAAGGCGTTAATGAAATCTGGGGTTACTGCTGTTGCCTACGAAACGGTAGTTAAAGATGATAGAACCATCCTTTTGGAGCCTAGTAGTACCATCGCTGGGGTATTGGGAGCGTATCAGGCGGCTTTTTATTTAACATACGCGGGTATACAGGGAGATAAGGTAGTGGTTTCAGATGACGAGAGGGAGCAGTTGGAACACCGCCTTAACAGCCTTACATATGAGACGTTGTTTGATGAACCTCCATATGACTTGTCCGGTAAGATCGCGCTCGTGTTAGGAGGAGGTACAGCAGGAAAAAACGCCTCAAAGATGCTGGCAGAGATGGGTGCAAAGGTTTACATATTTCAGAGAGAAGGGAAAAGGATACCAGAACTCCAACTTTTTATCTCACAGGAGCGATTGAAAGGCTTTAATATCCAACTTTTGATAACTCCTAGAGATTTTCATAACATACCTTTAGCTTCGTATCTTGATGAACAGTATGGATTTGACCTCATTCAAACAGACATCATTATAGGTGCTGCTTATACTGTCGGTAGAAAAGCGGCGCTCATCATTGATCGAGACTCTCTCAAAAAAATGCGAACGTCTCAGAAGAGAGTAATAGTCGATATTTCAATCGATCAAGGAGGCAATATTTACGGCTCTAGGGCAACTACGCACAAAAGTCCTGTTTATGTGGACGAATTTGGAAATATACGATATGGTGTAACAAACATGCCCGGACGAGTTCCACGAATTTCAACAACATTGTTAGAGCGAGCTATTTTTCCCTACGTATTAGCTTTTGCAGAAAAAGGAATACAGGCAATATATGACTTTCCAGAATTAAAAAGTGGCATAAATGTAATTAATGGTAAACTTGTTAACAAAGAAGTGGCTGACTCTCTAGATTTACCTTTCTCTCTGCTGGACGTTGTTATTGAAAACTCCCTTCATACCAATATGAATAAATGATCAAACAATAACGTTGCGCACTAAATCAAAAAATACATAAATTGTGACACAGTCATTCAAACTCCTCCATATAAGATTTTGGCCATCATATTTTTGAAACGTTTTAGCGGTTAAGTTGCGGCCGAAAAAATTAAAAGAATATAAAAAACAAAGTTGCGACAGAGATAACGGAGTTCTCGTGGATATTTTGATTATTTCTACTAATCATTGTAGAAATCTGTTTTATTTTAATATTTGAAGTAGTTCTTCTATAATACTGATTACTGCATCAGGCCCCTCCCTCTGGAGCTGGTCGTGGCTGAATAATCCGGTAGCTACAGCTATAACATGTGATCCAGCTGCCTTCGCGCTTAATATATCGCCTATCGTATCACCTACTGCCACGCATTCGCTCGGCCTACTCCCAAGCATTTCTGCAGATTTTAAAATTCCCATAGGCGATGGGCGAGGTTCTTCAATATCATCAGATGAGAGAAACGGCATTTCCCACCTAAATGCTGTAAACATTGCCTTAACAACTGATTTGGGGAAAGCAGTAAATGAGCAAATTTTATACCCCAACTTCTTTAAAGCCTGAATTGTTCTATCAGAACCTTCAAATGGCTTGAGTAGAAACGCATTGTCACGCATAACTTTTTCATAGTTAGCATAGACTTTTGGAGGGAAGACATGTCTTTTGGATCGTCCGGATATGTTGTACATCTCTTTAAATTGCGGTGCTTTTAGTCCGTTTGAACTGAACGCCTCTACAATTGCTTTGTAAACAAAATCAGTGGTGGGAACAAGCGTATTTCCTATATCGAATATCACTGCATTGACGCCTAAGCTATTTTGGACCATCAATTATTATTGTAGGGCAATGAATAAAAGGATTAGCGATTTCATTCCAGGGGCACCGCTAATCCAAGTAATTTGTAAGTAAGTCTGTCAGATTATTGTCGCATATTTCATAGGGTAACTCCCAGAAAATGTAAAATAATAATGAGTATCGCTCCGGGAATACCACCTATTGCACATATAATCACGGTTTTCCAATCGATCGCAACACTAATTCCAATTAAACGTGCAATAAAGAGAACAATGACGCCTAATATTGCATGAACGATCAAATACTTTGCTGCTTTTAGAGCCAGAAAGACCACAATCAGAATTATGACGGCTATTACAAGTAGAATAAGGAAACTAACTGGATCCATGTCGCCAACTATTGCCTATTTCGTTTAAATAGTTTACTGCTGCCACTTACAGCCTCCCTATTGAACAGTACGCTCCGTTGCTCACTCCCTTCTCATATGTTCCCGTATTAGTCTCAGGAGATATCCGAGGAAGACCTTTTGCGTTCTCGATACCCTTGCTAGCACCGCTTCAGTGGAATAAAATTCCTTTTTCAGCGTTTCCATTTCCGTGCGCGGTGTATACGCTACGTAAATGGGAACTCCTATTAAAATCGTTATAATTCCGAAAAATATGGTAGTAGCGCCACATATTAGCAACATATAAGCGGATAAAAGTATACCCGCGATAGGTATTATCGGGCCAGTCATCTTCTCTATAACTGTCTGTCCAACCTCGGACTTCTGCTTCTCTCTTAACACGAAGACTACTGAAGAAGTCACAAGGTACACAAAGGCGAGGTTGAAGGTAGCGAACACTATGAGTTGACTCAGTCCGCCTATTAGTGACCCAAAAAGGGCAATTGCAGATTGCGCTAATATACTTTTGTACGGTGTGCCGTACTTCGGATGGATCTGGCTAAAAAATTTAGGAAATAGACCATCAATAGAAATTGCATAAGACAAACGTGCAGTTGCTAAAGTTCCGGATTCGTCATACCCTGAAATTGATAGAAGCGCACCGATTCCGAGTATTGCTCCCCCGATAACAGCTAGTGCGGGGGTATATGATAACACCACACTTCCAACTGAGGCTAGAGGTGCTTGGTCAAATTGCAGTATGGTCCAGTTGATAGCCCCAGTCGCCACAAAATTTGTTAGTATGTAAACAAAAGTCACGATCGTCATACCAATGATCATAGCTTTTGGGATTGTTATTTGAGGATTATCTATTTCGTTTGAGGGAACGACGGCAAGTTCAAATCCCGTATAGGCCCAAAAAGCGAGAATAAGTGCCGGTGCAAAATTGCCATAGCCAAGAGGAGCAAAGGGAATGAAATTAGAATACGTTTGGGCTGGATGTGCTCCTAAATACACTAGCCCCATGATAATTAAAAGTAGCAATGGACTCACTTTTGCAATGGTTAGTACATCGTTCGTTCTTCCGGCGAGTTTCGTCCCTCGGATGTTCACGTAGGTGAATATAACAACGAATAAGACTTTGATTGCGACGCCCTGAGTCCACGTGAGGGAAGGGACAAAGAAGGTAAGATATCGTACAAAAGCGACCGGCATAACTGCAAGTGCAGCAACCTCGGCAATCCAGAGTCCCCAGCCAACGACGAAGCCAGTGAAGTTCCCCCACGCTTCACGTGCATAGGCATATGCACCACCTACATTTGGTATGAGCGCGGCACATTCTGCAAAAATTAATGCAAAGATGATTGCAATTGCCCCACCTACGACCCATGCGACAAGATTTGCAGGTCCAAGATACCCGCAGCCGAGAGCGGTAATGACATAGATATCCGCTCCAATAGCAGTTCCGACTACTAAATTTGTCACATCGAAGAAATCAAGCTTTTGGGACTTCGAAGCTTTGTTCATTGGCAGTAATGTTATGAATAAAATATTAACTCTTACGGTTCGAGTCCTTCCGCTTTTTTTGTCTCATAACATATATATCACTACAGGTGTGACGCTGAACCCTGTCATAATAATCATCGTTGCCCGAGCGATATGATTGAATACTCGGGAGTTTAAGTAGTCCCATTATCGTTTTAATCGTTAATTATGACACGCATGAAAATTAATGCAAAATGGAGCAAACCGTCTGCCTCTTGAGATAGGTATAATATTGACGGCAATGGTGCAGATGGTATCATAACGGTAAGAACTGCAATCACAATTGATCTGAGATACAACCCATGAAATATTGGCGCTTCTCTAAAACCCTTTGAAATTAGATTAACCGTAAAAAATCGCGCAAAATTTATTATTAATGAATCCACTATCTTTTTGCCTTTTAAAACTGTAAGGTGGCAAATTGGGCAAAACATTTTGGCTAGGTGTAATGGGTTTAATTTTTGACAGTCTTGGCAGAGTTTTTGCTGCACAAAGAGTAGAACCCGAAATGCCGGGTTGCGGTGGTGGGTAATGACACTCAGTCGACCGCTCGATGAGACGAAAAGAGGCTCATCAAGGTTACACGAAAAGCCTCGGTATAAATATGAAAGCCTCGGTATAAATATGAATCCCATAAAAATGGGGGTGGGGGCAATTATCGTCGCCCTCTTGTTAATCTCAGTAACAGGATGTACAGGGTCACAGAACACCACTCAATCTGTGAGCACTAATCAAGGCCAATCGACGACACAAGCTATTTCAGTCACTATCATGCCAATGGGCACAGCTATGCAAATAGGGAGTTATAATACGCCGAGGGAGGGAAATGTCTTCGTACAGTATACTGTGACGGTAAAGGATAACAATGTACCCCAGTTAGACGTCAGTCCAGATTATTTCGGCCTACAAGGCTCGAATAACGTAATATATAAGCCTGATTTTGCGACGTATTCGAGTGACATTCATGGTTTTGAAATGGCTAAACTAGTGCCAACCGGAGTACAATCGGGCATCATAGTGTTTCAGATTCCGCAGAGCGTAAAGCCAGTCGCAGTGACATATGACGACTACTCGCATAAAGTCTCGACGACTCTGTAATGTTTCAATGACGCAGCTTGATTACTGCATCATTTTATTTTATTAATATGCAAGCACTTCGTTCGGCACTACAGCGGTCGCCTCGCATAGGCGAACAATAGCCGACTTGTCTTCTGTTCTTACCTACGATGGTGTGCAAGCAAATTATGGTTTAAAATCACAACTAGTATGTAAAAATTAAACATTTTCTTACATTAACGAACAAGTGGGTATAAAGCACTACCCGGAGCGAGAACATATTAATGCCATTTTTGAGCATGCAAAAACGTTTAGCTTCCGGGATTACAGTATCTTACGGTTACTATGGCGAAGTGGCAAGCGCGTGTCTGAGCTCTCGGCCCTGAACCCCACCTGATCTTGAGCTTTACAATCAAGTCTAGACATCAAACAGGAGAATATCTATATGGGCATCAAGTTGCAGAACACTATCCACTAAGACAAGGATTGAAACTATTTTGTATCTTGTATATACGTTATATATCTTCGTTGCAGCATATTATCTACTGAGACAAGGATTGAAACGCGATGGATGATAGAAATGGACATGAAAATAGCCGCATTTGATGGTGATGCACTCTCAAAGTCAAACGCGTGGAATATAATTGTATACATAGCGATAGGAATTTCTGTCATGCAGCTCGGGCTTTTATTTATATGTGCGGGCTTGTGTGCGTTTGGGATTCCAAATTATGTTTGCAAACTAGGTTAATATTGTTTAAACTACAACAAAATAAATTAAAATGGAGACTTGCTAGCATTATCCACTAAAACAAGGATTGAAACTTGTCAAACGGAGTGGATTACATGAAACGCGCAAATACGAGAAGTCGAAGCGATAATAAAAATGACGCATCACTTACGACGCTTACTAAAAATGAGTTAATATAGCAGAATGAGTTACTTAAAGATTTTATCAGTCCATTTTTTAGTGGACAGTGGCAGGATGAATACCACAATATTAGGAAAAATTTAAAAAAGTGAGTAAAAAATGGACGCGAATATTAGAGATGTAATATGGCTAATAATGCTGCAAGTAGTAATACTAGCGCTTGCATTTGCAGTTCCGGGCGTTATGGTGAGTGGAGTTCCATTGGTCGGATTCATGATACTAATCCTTGCATCGATTATAATACGAAATACGCGAACGGATCGTGCAAAATGAATGATTACGATGAATATATATAGGGGGTATGATGGGAAAAATGATTACCCCCAAAGATGTTTTATGTGCGATAGAGAGATTTTGATGGAATGGCGGAACCAGGGTGAATCGAGGTACGCAAAAATAAATGCGTTTGGATAATTGTATGACCGATGGCGATATGTAGCCGCTAGAGGTTGCAGAGCACTATCTACTAAGACAAGGATTGAAACTCTTCTGTCATTTGGATTTTCGCACCATACTTCATGGACACAATACACGATCCACTATAACAAGGATGAAACTTCTTGCGGCCGGATCAGATACTGATATCATTACCATCAACACAAAAAGAGAGAAAAGCTGCAAATTTACATTCTATCGGGCAAGAAGCGGATTAAGATTATGGCGAATATTTTCCCCTTTTACCTTTTATAGGCAGAAATTCTTATAGACTATCGTTACAGTTTTTTTGTATAGACTAGTGTCAGGTTAGTAGAGTAGTGTAAAGTGGTAATTTTTTACCAATAGTAGTCTCCACCACGTTACGATAAATCGAGCAGCACGTGCCGCACGGAGAAAATGTTTAGATACGCTTCCAAGCATGTTTCCACGCCTTACTCCCACCTGAGTCACGCATGTAGTTTACCCTTCGACGCATACCATTTTCTTTTAAAAATGGTTGAATCGCCTTCTCAAAAATAATAATTTGATTTGACGCTAACAAATAAACTTTAGTTTTATAATCGCTGCATAAATTGTTACGGCTTAGAAAACTGATAGTTGACTGGCTTCGATGCACCGTGGGCCATCAAAATGATAGTGAATTTCCATGAAGAGACAGATGCTACCATTAACTATGCCTGTTGACTGGCCGCGAGATATTGTGTGTGGGTATTAAAAATTAAGATCGAAAGGTGATACGTATGACTATGAAAAAGGGACTGATATGTTTATCGATTGTATAGATAGTTGTGTTTTACACCTCAAATGTTGCCACGGCATCGGCGGATAACTATTAGACCACGTTCCACAACAACATCCGGCACACCAGTGACCATATACCGATGGCTATGGGAGCACACCGAACGGCCAACTGAAACGGTGCTACGTGACTGAAGGTACGGTGCACCCCACATGGTCGCCAACGGAGTCGTCTACATAGGGAGCGCAGATCACAACGTTTACGCCCTCGATGCAGATACCGGGGCGAAAGTGTGGAGCTATACTACCGGGGATTTGATGGCATCTTCCCCCGTCGTTGTCAACGGAGTCGTTTACGTTGGGAGAAGTCCACTGATGCACAAGGTAATGCTTAATCCGACCATGATGATAACCGTCGCCCACGCGATGTAATTGTACGTCTTCGTGTTCACATAGTCACCCATAATCTTTCTGTCGTTAATGATTACGAGCATGTAGATCAGCACAAACGGAATCAAGATCCCATTGCCCACTTGAGACAGGAATAGTATGGAAAGAAGGGGAACATTCGGAAGTGAAATGATTATCGCCGCAAGTATGATAATTCCTGCATACATGCCGTGAAAAACAGGAGCCTCTCTAAAACTGTAGGAGACGCCTGCGTCAAAACCCAAGCTCTCACATACGTAGTGCGCGGTTGACAGGGGTAAAATGCTGGCCGCGAAGAGTGCCGCATTAATGAATCCAAAGGCAAACAGTAACGCTGCATACTTTCCTGCCAACGGAAGCAGAGCTCCGGCCACGTCAGCGACATTGTTGACCGGTATCCCGTGTACAAAGATTGTCGCAGCGCAGGCGACGACTATAAACCACGCGACTACGTTGGTAATAACGGAACCGGCAATCGCGTCGAGTCGGGAATAATTCAAATGTTTTAGCGCGACTCTTTTCTCTACTACTGACGCTTGGATGTAAAATTGCATCCACGGCGCAATAGTCGTACCTACCAGTCCCACGAGCATGATAATAAACGCCGTATTAAGGGTTACTTGCGGTACGACAGAGCTCACGGCACCAGCACGCCAATCGGGATGGGCCAAGTATCCTGAGATGATGTAGGAGACGTAGAGCGCTGAGGCGCCTAAGAATATCTTTTCAATACTCCGATAAGTCCCTTTTATGACCAAAATCCAGACAAAGAGACCGGCTAACGGGCACGCTATGTAAGGCGGGACACCAAAAATTGTGCCGCTCACGGTTATTCCTGAAAATTCAGCAAGCGTATTCGAGAAGTCAACCACAATCAGCACTATCATGATAAGCAACGTGAGCCGCGCTCTTGCTTTCTCTCTGATAAGGGATGCGAGGCCTTTGCCGGATACGACTCCCATCCGTATTCC
>DASPRZ010000124.1:0-14528 GCA_035624185.1 Candidatus Acidiferrales bacterium | reverse complement strand
GTACAACGAGTGGTAGATGCTCAGACCAAGAACGAGGCTTGCTATCCATACGCCGAGTGCCAACCACATCACTGCCGCCCGGTTGCGCGGCATTTTCACTCTTCTCTCAATCCCCAGATTTATGTAGACCCATAACCCGACGACCGCGAGTCCGAGAGAATGATGCACGAGCATTTCGGGATAGAAAAATGGGTCGGGTGGCCCATCTCCAATGAGGCCCAGCATTGAGGGAAGCATTACCAAAAGTATAGCCAGGATCTGTACGGGAACTGCTATTCGTATAACAGTACAATGCCTGACGAGCTTTTTATTTCGTGCCAAATATACCGCGCCGAATACGGCTATTATGAGCACTATTTGGACAGCGAGATTCGCCATCCCCAACGTCTTTACATCAATCATCATGTTGTCCAGCCTCCGTCGAAGGCCCAAGTACGATTACAAGAAGACATACGTTTTTCGAAGCAATGAATGTACAATTGAGCCATATTTATCACGCGTGCATTTAGTTGTTATGTTATAGTTTAAGTTTACTTGAATTGCTACAGGTTTGTACGAATTCGCATTAATAAGATATTAATCACTGTGTGTTGTCCATGCCGCTTTTCCATGAACTATTTTTTCGAGCGCTATGTGCATTCCTTGAAGTCATCATGAGCCGTCATTTTAATTAATTTTATGTACATTTAACGGAAAGGGCATTCAAGTTTTTAGAATATGGCGGAATTCTATAGTTGCTAGCTATAGCACAGGGATTTATTAGTAAGCCAACTATTCTCTCCTTTTAGCTAACGTCGTTGGATTAAGACTCACAAATTTGTGTTAGGAGTATCATTACCACAGCCATCGAAAATGTTTTAGCTCTATTAGAAGCATTGTACTTACATGAAAGTAATTGTCCCTCTAGCTCCAGGATTTGAAGAAATAGAAACTATGGCTATAGTCGATATCCTCAGAAGAGCCGAGATAGAGGTGTATTTAGCAGGGACAACTGAGCCACCGGTTGCGAGCGCAAGAGACGTTAAGGTCATTCCTGACATCTTGATCGATGATGTTACAGATTACGACGCTATAGTGCTGCCGGGAGGGAATCCCGGGTATATGAATCTTGCGGGCGATGAGAGGGTATTGAAGCTCGTGAAAGACGCCTACAAAAAAGGAAAATACGTAGCGGCTATATGTGCTGCGCCATCGATTCTCGGAAAAGCTGGCATTATGGAGGGAATAACTGCGACGCATTATCCAGGAATTGACGTCATAGGGGCAAAGTATACAAATGAGAGAGTGACGAGGGATGGAATTATCATAACGAGCCAAGGACCCGGTACTGCTATCGACTTTGCTCTATTTCTAGTCGAGATATTCGTGGGTAAGACAACGTCAGAAACAATCAGAGAAGCAATGCTTGCGTAGATACACCTTCGCAGTATCAAAACAGTTCATCGATGGACAATATCTAATGCACACGGGTACGTATAAATGCACGTAAATAGCAATTGCTTCTGCTTGAGCGTGTGAGTTTATGCCGCACTCTTCTCTTTACAGTCTGAATAGGTGGTTTGATGGAAGGAGAACAACAAAAAAACATAATCATTTACACGTTGCCAGTCTGTCCGAATTGCCATGTTTTGCGACAGTTTCTAATGAAAAATAACGTATCGTTTAATGAATGCGATTTAGACTCACCGAAGTCTCGGACAACCCTTCTAATGAATGGAATATTCACCACAACAGCACCAGTGCTTCAAGTTGATGATAGATTCTTGACGTACGACCAACTGTTCGAAGGTGAAAAGGTTAAAATCGACCTTATTATGAGTATTGTTAAAAGCTAAAGATTCAGCTGAATGCCGTCGGTATTTTAAAGCGTACAAAAATACTGAAATTGTTAATTCAATCTCTGTCTATTGTGCGTCGCTATAATAATGTGTGTTCCGATGTCGACGCTTCGTTTAACAAAAGGATGGATTCGGCCCTACATACATTGAAATGAATGGGTGTGTGCTTATTAGATAACTCGGCGCATCTAACAACTAAGTTCGGTGGATGTTACACTGGCTTAAACAAAAAAGATGAGAACTGCTTGCATCGATCCGCTCGATGAGATTTGTGAAGAAGATGCGAGAGGAACGCGGTCTTGCTCTCTTACATCCGATGTAAATCTGCATGTAGCTAATCACAACTATGCTCACATTTGGATAATTTCTAATTCTTAGACATTAGTTTCTTTTTACAACCAAAGAACTTTTAATCTAGTTTTATCAAATACTTGTTGGAAAATCAAATCGTCATTGACTTACTAGTTGATGCTCCGATTTTCGTGGATCCGTTTAACTATTTCCCTTGTGATCTATATATTGTAAATATACTATATATTATTGATAAGGTGAGTGCGATGGCCATATCCGCAAAAAGGAGAAATAATTCTTTGAAGAAAATATCACTAGCGCAGGTGTTGAAGCCCCGCACCCTGCAGACGACTCTTCTGGGCGAAGAAGTCGAGGACATGCCGCTTGTTCGCACGAGCGACGGCTTTATATTACCCTGGAACCGCGAGGCAATAATAAAACAGCTCTTGCGCGAAACTTCGTTGGCACACACTTTTTATGGGATTCGCCCGATGAAGAGGGTCGAGGCACAGCGCTTCGCCGAAATTGCTGAGAAGAAAATAAAGAGACTCGACGTACGTGAACTGAGCGGTCCACTCATCAGAGAATTCGTCAACGTCGTCTTGCTTGAGGAGGGCTACAGTGGATGGGCCCGGGTATGTTCAAGAGTAGGGACCTCACTCTATGACGCCTATTTGATTGACCATGGCGAGGGTTTTGAAGCTAAAGAGAATTCAAATCTCACCGCAAATCCAGAAACCTCAGCGAAAAAGAAGCATGATAAGCTTAGCAAGCAACAAGTCCTGCTCATGCTCCCGCAGCCTATTGCAGATGCCCACAGGTCAGGCGACTTTCACATACATGATATGGAATATGCAAATGTTAGACCATTTTGTGCCGATTATGATTTGCGGTATTTTTTATACTACGGATTAATGCCCGATGGTACTGGCGCACACGCTTCCGTCGCAGGTCCTGCCAAGAGTCCTGAAGTTGCAATTCTGCACGCCGTTAAAGCGTTAGCAGCTGGACAGACCAATTGTGCAGGAGGGCAAGGATTTTACAATTTTCTGACATTTTTAGCCCCATACCTTGAGGGGCTTGACTATGTCAAAATCAAGCAGCTCATGCAAGAGACCATTTTTGAGCTCACTCAGGTGTTCATTGCCCGAGGGGGCCAGATGGTGTTCAGCAGCTTGCAACTTACCCCTGGAGTGCCAGAGCTGTGGAAGGACAAACCTATTGTCATGCGAGGTAAGGTATGGAATGGCGAGCAGGCACCACTTCGCACCTATGGAGAGTTCGAGCGAGAAGTGCGTCTTGCATTTAAGGCAGTAATGGAAGTTATGACGAAAGGCGATAACTGGGGCAAACCGTTCAACTTCCCCAAACCGGAGGTAGCACTTGAGCCCTCCTTTATGGTACCACGGGAAGAAGATGAATTTTACGGACACCCTGAAATACCTTCCCTCGAAGATAACTATGACGCTGCATTCGAACTCGCTGCCGAATTTGGTTTGACGTATTTCGACAACATGATACCGGAATACCGAGGAGCAGGGAAAGGCGTTTCGTGCTACCAATGCTGTAGCTATATGTTCAAAGTTGAAAGAGAAGACGATGCGGGCTTTGAGGATAAGCTCTATTTCAGGGGTGGAGCGCACTTTTCAATGGGCTCGTGGCACGTCGTCACATTAAATGTTCCGCGAGCGGCGTACAAAGCCAACCACGACGACGATGTCTTTATCGATACTCTCAAGAATTTAGTGGACTTAGCGGTTGAATTCTTCAAGATAAAACGCAAGTGGATGGAGCCCCTAATTAAGGCTAATCGACTGCCATTCCTTCAGCAGCATCCGCGTGACCCAAATACGGGCGAGATGGGCCCACAGCTCTATGACTTTGAAAGCCTCGTGTACACCATCGGAGTTGTCGGAGTGAACAATGCCGTGCGATACCATACGGGCTATTCCATGCACGAGGATCGTAGTGCGTGGGAACTAGCGATACGGGCTATGACAGAGCTTCAGGCGTATTGCAAGCACATTGGGAGTGACCATGGGATAAAGATCGCCCTCGCGAGAACGCCCGCTGAGTCGTGTGCCCAAAGACTTGCAGTAGCGGATCTTCTCAACACCGAATTCTCAGATGAGTGCCGTCGGGTAGTTGAAGGCAATGTCGCAGAAGCAATAAAGGTATACAAAAAGACAAAATCGAGGGACTTGCCGATATACTACTCAAACGGTACACACATTCCTGTAGATGTGGACATAAACCTCTTCGACAGACTTCAATATGAACAGGTATTCTATCACTGCCTCGACGGCGGTGATTTAACACACATCTTTTTAGGGGAAGCTAAGTCCGATCCGGCGGGGCTGAAAGAACTTTGTATGAGAATCGCTAAGAATACTCAAATCGGCTATTTTGTGCTGGGACGAGACCTGACGCTCTGCCTCGATGACTTTCGCGTTGATGGAGGGCTCCACGATGTCTGTATGAACTGCGGCTCATCGAACGTCGAGCACATCGCCCGCGTCACCGGCTATATGAGCACTGTATCCAGCTGGAATGCAGGTAAGAGACAGGAACTGAAGGACAGAAAGCGTTTAACAATAGAGCGAAGTTAGATTAACAGTAAAAAGGAAGAAGCAACGTCCACCCCCTCAGACATCCACTTGTGCTTCATTTTTCACTGACTGCAATGTATACCGAAAGCCTCTAGTCTTACCAAAGGTGACTTCGCAATCTAATAATTTTAGTCAGAGGTCGATCGATGAGCTTGCACCGACAATGAGCCTATGTCCTCTGGGCAGCTTATGATCCATAGACCTAATTCGAGTCTTATCCCCGATCAGGCTCTCAACGATCTGCTTACTGCACGTTATGGTGCTATCGCCGATTATAATTGAGTCTTCTATATGGGCTCCGGTTATGCACGTGTTGTCACCAATAGAAGTGTACGGCCCTATATACGTTGTTGGACCTATGATACAGTTCTGCCCAATTATCGTCGGACCGTATACGACTCCTCCCCTTTTTATTATCGTGCCCTTTCCGATTGATACTCGCCCCTTTACTATCGCGCCCGCTTCGATCTCTCCTTTTAGGTCTGGCTTAAGCTCGTCAAGAATAAGTCTGTTAACTTCGAGGATGTCCTCGGGCCTTCCGGTATCTTTCCACCACCCCTCGACAACGTGGCAATCAACGACGAAGTCGCTATCGATCAGCTTTTGAAGAGCGTCCGTTATCTCAAGTTCATTTCTCCACGATGGTGTTATCTGCCTGATCATATCAAAGATAGAATCGGTCAATAAATAGACTCCGACAAGTGCGAGATCGCTCTTAGGCACTTCCGGTTTTTCTACGAGTTGCACTACTCGTCCCTTTCCATTAAGTTCAGCCACTCCAAATCGTTGCGGGTCCGAGACCCTTTGGAGCGCTATAACGGCATCGCAATTGCCCTCATCGTAATTGTCGACAAAGTGCTTTATCCCCTGCTTTAGTATGTTATCTCCGAGGTAGACGACGAAAGGATCCCCTGCCATAAACTCTTCAGCACACGCAACAGCGTGTGCGATGCCCAGCGGCTCACCTTGATCGATGTAGGTTATGGTGACGCCATACTGAGTGCCATCGCCGAGTTTTTCCATAACCTGCTCTCTGCCGTTTGACCCCAGTATGACTGCTATGTCGACAATTCCCGCATCCCTGAGGTCCTCAAGAGCGTAGATGAGGACAGGCTTATTCGCCACGGGTATGAGTTGTTTTGGACCGCTGTGCGTTAATGGCCTTAATCGCGTGCCGCTTCCGCCAGAGAGTAGAAGTCCCTTCATTGTAGTTCCCCCTTCATCATCATGAGACCTTCTCGCACGTTTGCTAGGCGCATTCCGAGGGCTTTTTCAGCTTTTTCCACGTTGAGAGATGAATCCCTCGGTCGTTTCGCCCTCTGATATAAACCGTTGCTCGTCGTAGATTTAATAAGGTTTTCATTTAGCCCGAACACTTCTGCTATCGCATGGGCAAAGTCGTACCTGTTCATCCTCTCCCTGCCAGATACATGGTATATACCATGTAGATCGAGTTTGCACATTGTTAAGAGCGCTTGTGCACAGTTTCCTGTATATGTTGGAGTGTTGTACTGATCAGTTACAACGGTTATGAGGGCGTTCTTTCCCAAAGAATCAATCACCCACGTGACAAAATTAGGCCTGCCAGCACCGTAGAGGACGCATACCCGCGCTACAACGTTTCCCGGGTACTCCATTGTAAACTTCTCTCCGGCAAGCTTTGATTCACCGTATACGTTTATTGGATGTGGGACGGCCGCTTCGGAGTAAGGTCCATTTTGACCGTCAAAAACGTAATCTGTTGAGATATAAATTACCTTTGCCCCCTCATCATTACACGCGTCAGCGACATTTTTAGTAGCGTCAGCATTAATCGCCCATGCACGTGTTGGGTCATTTTCACATAAATCCACGTTAGTCAACGCAGCAGCATGTATCACACAGTCGGGTTCAATCTCACGTAAAGCCCGTTCTACTCCATGTAGATTCATTACGTCTATCTTTACGCTTGCCCGTCCAATAGGGTTGCTGTGATACGTTGGCACGCTCTCTATGCCCATATTACTTGAGGCGCTAATCAATGCGCCCCCCAGTAAGCCACTTCCGCCTGTGATAAGGACCTTCATAAATTGATCCGGCTCTCCTTTTCCGTACGTTTAGTCTCCAACATCGCGTTCCCAGTTTTACCAAACCCAATTCTCCGAGCTGCTTCTTGAATCGACTTGATTTATTTATTTGTTACTGTTTGTGACATTAAATATGATATAGTTAGTACCTTCAACCACTGGGAATTTTTCTGACATGTAATCATAAAACTGCTTATTTTTAACATCATGCTTCAAGTACGCCACCCGACTTGTCACGAAGTAGTTGGCACCTTGTTCTTTTAGTGCTTCTATTTTATGAGGTGTCCACTCGTCTGGCGCTATTAGCCACCCCTTTCGATTGGCATAATATAACAAGGTCGGAGCATATCCATCGCCCGCGATTATCAATGCACCTTTTGGCGTGAGTTTATCGATCGCAGGTCCTGCTTCGTGCTGCGCGTCGTCGATTTTGTATAACGGCGGCAAAAAGATGCTAACGGACATCAACAAGGCTACCGCAACAAGCGCAAACACTCCAATTTTTCTCTCTTGTTTTATACCGAGCAGCATTGCTGACGCTTTTCCCATAAAAATAGCAGCGACCGGCACCAACGGAAGTTGATAGTAATCATGGATCCAGTTGCCCCGTGCGAGCACCATAAAATAGATAAAGATAGATAAAAGCCAAAAATGGAATACATACTCTCTCCTCGATTTCACCTTCTGGAATACCCCAAGAATAAACAACGTAAAGCCAATGGGAGTAAGTACTATTCCGCTAATCCTCAGCAAGTAGTTGTTATAGAAGGCTGAACTGGTCCAAATTTCCAGGCTTCCCCACTTAGCATTCCACCCTTCTGTGTCAGTGATGGTCCAAATGCCAAAAGTGTTACCATACTGTAAAAACAGCAGATGAGCATAATAGTACCACAAGATCGGGGGAATTAGCGCTAATGCAGCAAATAAATAGAGTTTCCAGTTCTTAAATAAGTGCCATCTATATTTCGAGTACGCCAGCCATAATAGAGGCAAGCCTAAGAATATTGTAGGGATCTTTACTAAAAACGCTGCCGTCGTGCAAAAACTTGCAAGCGCAAACGCTCCCCACCTCTCTTTTTCTATCCATGCATCAAAAAAATAGAGAGAGCCGATGGAGAAAAAGATCATGGCGGATTCTGGCTGGAACGATCTACTAGTGTATATATTTAGAGGGGAGATGATGAAAAACAGCGCGCTGAATATCGCAACATTTCTAGAGAAGTACTTGTACGACAATTTATAAATCAAGTATACAGACAGTACTGAAAACGAGACCGCAACAAGCCTTGCTACGTATTCATGCACACCAAACAGCTGGTATAACACCGCCGTCAAAAAAGGCACAAGCTGGAATTCCGTTTCAACGTAGCCTGGTCCTGCCCCTCCCCAGTCAATCTGTGGATACAAAATGTTGAATCCATTGTGATAAAAATTCCTGGCTATAGCCGCTGTATCTGCTTGTCTCCACGCATGATAGTCAAGAAAAGGAGAGGTGATGTGGTATGAGGTCAGTAGCAGTTGCAGAACTATCAAACTAAGCAATATGACCCGATCGATTGATAAGAACGACTTTATTCTCTCTCTGAGCATCTTTTGCCTCTGGATGTTATTGCAATTGCTTTGTCACATCTAAATAAACTCTATACCGTGCCTTTCTAAGTTCTCTAAATATGCTTCTGCTATAAAACTGTACTCAGATACCCCCGTCTCATCTCTACTTTTGTCTAACCTATGACCTACTAGCTTTGTTTAGAACAACAAAATACTGTTTTGTAGCGTGCACTAGTGTTAGGTTGATAGGGTAGTGTAGAGTGGTAATTTTTACCAATAGTGTCCCCCTACCACGTTATGATACGGCGTGCAGCACGTGCCGCTAACAGATGAGATAATTTATCATCTCTGCGCGTAGTTGCAAGTGCAAAGCAAGTAGCCTCAAATGAGGGGGGTGGTTTATACCGGCACTTTACTTAAAGTAGCAGATCATCAACGTGTTGAATAGTATGATAACAGACGTAATAATCACATAAAGTCCGAATATTTGGAGATACTACTGACAAAAGTATTACGCCTCACAATCGCGTTGTGCTCGTACTAGTGCACCGGATAGCATCAGTGAGAGAAGCTATAGACTGCGCATTTTCCAAGAGACCACCCGGAATGTAAAGAAACCGCAACGTTATGCTTGTTTATGGATCTTTCCCTAAGCCGACATACCTAATGGTTTTAATACAAAAATCTTCAGTGAATCTGAGAGTAAGCTCTTTGCTGTGCAATACTCACAATTTCGCTAATGAGAAAGGCCTTCAGACTGCACAATTTGTTGTGAGATGGCTCTCATTTCCTTAAGATTCGCTAAATTTAACTCGCTCTTCGAAATACTTTAATACGATAATACATGTGCAACGTTATGCACACTGAAGAACAGAGTTAATTCGACCAAAGTATGCTGTGAGGTGATTTAGATGGCAAAGGCGATAACAGCTGTAAATATCTTAGTTATCGTAACCCTCACGGGATTGGCTCTTAGTGAAATCGCAGGCATCGTACCTGTATATCTCCCACATCAAATAACATTTGCCAAACAATTCGGATATATCCTCGTCCTTTTCGTTGTCTTTCACGCACTTAGAAGTCTGAAATTCAGAGCCCCCATTTTTCTTGGACTTGCATTTGCTGCCGGTGCCCTTTCAGAACTGCTCGGCACCACGTACGGATGGATATATGGCCAAAGATATTATTACACCGCCTCCGACAAAGTGTTTGGACTGGTTCCGTTTAGCGTCTTAATAACGTGGATTGCAGTCATTTATCTTGCTTACAGCATTACAAACATAATAGATCCAGCAAAAAACCTTTTAGCATTAAAAAAAGTAAAGCATGTCGGCTCAATTGTATACGTGCTTCTTCTGTCTACGCTTGACGGTTTTTTGGCTATGAACTTAGATATGATACTCGATCCAGTCTACGTGAGATCCGGTGGGTGGGTTTGGCAAGATGGTGGTGCATATTTTGGGGTGCCAATATCCAATTTTATCGGTTGGTTTTTTGTGACATTTGCTGCAACGCTTATCTTTAGATATTACTCTCTGCGTAAACCGTTTGATACCACCCAAAAAATTAACTTTATCTTCTACACGCCAGTAATAGCGTACGCAATATTTGGAATCATCAAATATGGAATTTTATCCTATGTAATGGGACACACCGAATACGCGGTAATCGGGATTGCTGCTATGTTTCCTTTTATCGCTATCGCTACGCTTTCTTACCAATTAAAGAGGTCTACACCAGCGTCTACCCCCATCAGTCTTGATATCACAAAGGATATCAACCATATACAAACAGAGGGTACTAGATGAGAATAGGTAACGTTACAGACTTTAAAGAGGCTGAGATAGTTAAAGCCCTTAAAAATAAAAACATTGACTATCTAACAGTTCTTATTGTCATATTGTTTATCCTTCTTTTACTAAGCCAAGCGGCGGTGATTCTTAGTGTAATAGTACCGTATCAAAAAGAGTTTGGCTACCTCTTTAAGTACCTTGTATTTGGTTTTGTTTTGTTTCACTCGATTAAGACAATTGGAGTTAAAAATGGACTTTTCTTTATTGGATTGTGCGTGATAGCTGCGTTGATCGGGGAGTATGGTGCTACTTCACACGGATGGTTTTATGGCCACTACGTTTTTGCTGACGTCCCCTACAAGGTACTTGGTCTCCCTTCTTACAAAATACTGGGCGTCCCGCTCGAAGGACTCTTCTCTTGGGCGATCTCCATATATTTAGCCTACTGTATAACCAACTTAATCTTTCGAGGGTACAAAACCGACGTCAGTCGCACATTAACATACCGCCTGATACCCTTTCTCGCAGTGATAGATAGCATCATAGTGATGAATATAAACATGTTGACAGATCCTATTGCCATCCAACAAAGGGCGTTTTATTATATCGGTGGCGTCGTGGGCAAATATTTTGGCATTCCTGCTTTCACGTCCGTTAGCTGGTTCTCGACGATTTTTTTGATTATGCTTCTTTTCCGCTCTTACGAACTCAGGGGAATAAAACGTAGAAAATTTGACCCTTCTGTGACGTCACAACTATTGAGGGGACGGACAGTAAGTGCGTTGGATATCATGCCGTTATTCGTGTTTTTAGTTTGGGCGCTTATTCGGTATGGAGCGCTTGCGCTTGTGTATAATCATGCCGATTTGGTACTGATAGGGGTCGCGGGGATGGTTCCATCCGTGATTATAGGTCTTCTTGCATACTTTGTGCTGAAATACGAAACGGGGGCCGATAATGTTACCGACCGATGAAAATGTTGCGGAAAAGAGGTCAACTTCCACACGGACATTCATTAGGGGCGTGCTTAAGCTTATGCGGCACTTTCCTTACACCGAGCTTCTTGTGGTGTTCTTTCCCTTCTACGCGTACTTGATCGCCTTCGGTTATATCACCTCACCGCTCGCCCTGTTTCTCATGGCGCCGTTTGTTTTAACAAACGCTGTTGGCTTCATCTACAATGACCTCATCGACCTAAATGATCCATCGACGAAGAACCCCATAGTGGCGGGAGACATCACGTTGCGCCAGGCGCAAATTGTATTCATCGTCTTTTTTGTGGCTTCAATTGTGTCGTTTTTGCTGCAGTACACTTCACGGATTGCATGGGCCGTCTTTTTCGTATACTACTTCTTTGGACTTGCGTACAGCGGACTCTCTTTGAGATTTAAAGAGTCATTAATCGGCCCAATCGTGGCATCCTTCATCATCTGGGTTGGTGGTCCTCTCGTGCTCGCAATAGAGTTCAACATCTTTAATGCTGTTATCGTTGGGCTCTTGCTAGGCACATTTTTCGTCTACATTGGACGCGAAACGTACCATACTATAATAGATTACTATAATGACCTCGAATCGAACAATCGGACGCTCGCCGTAACGATTGGATTGAAAAGAGCATATGTGGTCAAAGACGCAACCTTTCTGTTTGGTTCCGCTCTCTTTTTGTTTAGCATCTACTCACTTTTTCACGGCTGGCCATCGGATTTCATATCCGTTTTGCTTGTACTACTCGTCATATTTTCAGCAACTCTTATAATCGCCTACGATCTTGGGATCCGATTTTATGACCCACGAAATCCGTGGCTTCTCACTAAATTATTCTACATATGGTATGCGGCCGTACTGCTGAAACTCGATGCATTGATTGCTCTGCTTTTTATATGGGTATTTCTCACGAGCAAGCGCAGCTAAACTTGAATAGATTGCGTTTACTTTTGTATTGTGTGGGGCTCTTTTGTTTCAACATGTGTTCAACGACAGCTTGTGCCATAATCCAACAGACCGAGCTGGGTAACCTATGTTTATGCAATTCAATGTTGTCATCCTAAATTATTACCTCTTCAAAGAGCATATTTTAGCTTTTTAATCGGAAAATTGCAATTTAGCTCGCGATGGGAGAAAGCGTGGCAATAAACGAAAAAAACAAATTTTTTGGGGAGATAACTTAAACTATTAGTAATTACAACAGTTATGCCGATTTACCCTTACTTTCAATATTTAGGTGGTTAAAGTGAAGTTTAATATAGATATTGCGACATTAGTCGCACAAATTGACGAGCTGAGCATGCTTGTTACAGCGATAGAAGGATCTCACCTTGCTAAAACGTTGAAAGGACAAAGCCCGCTTACGGTCTTTGCACCAGATAACGATGCATTTAATAAACTCCCGACTGGCACAGCAGACACCCTATTCAAAGACAAGGAGAAGTTAACTGAAGTTTTTACGTACCATGTGATTAACGGTAAGTATCTGACAGCTGATTTAAGGGCGACTAAGAAGGTGAAAACTGTCCAAGGTGGGATTCTCCAGATTCATGAGCAACATTGGTTGCAACACGGGATAAAAGTGAACGATGCGGCGATAAAAGAGGCCAACCTCGAGTGCGCTAATGGAGTACTTCATATCATCGACTCCGTCTTACTGCCCAAGTGAGCGCGATTTATAGTTTTTGAGTAGTTGCATTCAGTTTTAAACAGTCGATATAAGGCCTTATCAGGATAGCATTGCGAACAAACTTATAGAAAAAAACCTTTTTGTGATAGAAAAAGGACAAAAAGAGGACTGAAAACAATAGAAAAAAGCTGTCACCCCGTTCATTAGTTCCAAATTCGTCAGAAATTCGAAGTTTTATGTCGTCTCAGCGTATAGCATCGTTTACCATCTATGTTATAACTATCAATATGCCATAACCGATTTGCCTCAGCTGCTTCTTGTCATTGCTGTGTTTGCAGGGCTATGATTCTGCTGATATTCGTATCTTTGTGTTTTTCGTGTGAACCCTCGGTTAAAAGAGTGTAGCAAATGCTATGGTTGCCAGCAAGGGATGCCCGGTTATTATAGGTCCTGAGAATGGGGGAGCAGCAAGAAAGACTACTATAGCTGCAGCGATCGGTCCTATGCCTGGTACTAATGCCAACATCGTTTTTCACCTCCTTTTTAAGATGGGCTTTTGTTGCGCCCTCAATACGATATAAATGTGACCCTTGTATTGTTCAATCATGGATATTTGTGATGTTGAGACCGTGTTTTTAATTGAATTATTTTATGTTTAATTCATCAGAATGAAAGTTACAACATCGTCAATTTCCTTTGCTGTTTTCATCATGAGTTGAACCACCGATTGACACAAGGCGATCTAGAGCAGAATTGGAAATGGTAGAGGGAAGCATATCCAGTGGAACGTCACTATCACTTCTTTCTCCTAGTTTTTCAAGTAGTTTAAAATGTTTTTCTCTATATTATATTTAGAAGAATATAATTCTTAATCAGGGTGATTTATTTTTGTGAATTTAGTATAATTTAACTATATAACCGTTGTTATTTGTTACTTACAATGCTTATTTTACATAGTTGAATCGTACGTTGTCAAGCGCTAACACTGTTTTTCAGGGGTCAGGTGAAAAAAAAGCTGCTACCTCCTTATGCCTGCAAATTTGAATGTTATATTCATTTGTGTGATATTGTATTGTCCATGTAACAGGGAACGATAAGGGTATCACAAAGGCGGCTTTTGTAAAAAACGTCGATAATGCAAACTTTTTCACTTTTTTTCAGATTGGGATTTTCGATATGATCGTTGTGTTAATTTTTCCCAGTTAATGACCTATCTTTGTTTAACAACGAATAAAAAACTCTTCTCACAGTTGGCCTGTAAAAACTGTTGCTTAGTGCAGACTGACATTACAAATTGCAATTTACTTGGATTTACGAGATGATTTCCCTTTTTAATATTCCACTACCCGGTCAAGCCATTCATTGACCATACAATTGAACACTACTTCCTGTTCGATTTGGAGGCTATGTCCGGCTCTATCCAGGATTGCGAACGTTCCACGGGAGTAATTCTTAACGATTTGTAATAGATCAGAATACCCGACAGAAGTATCTTGGCGACCCGCAAGCATTAATGATGGCTTATCGAACGGACGTTCAAGTTTGTCTACGTTAAAAGAAAAACTATATCCTTCTTTTTTAAGCCGCTCAATGAAGTCGAAATCATTCATTTTAATCCCTGGAAGTATATCGAGCTGGAACCTTTCCCATCGTATTTTATCTTGCAGTACGAATAAGTTTTCAAATATTTCTCTTTCCAGCGGTTCTATGTCGGCCAAAAGTTGAGTGTCTCTAACGAACACTCGACGATGTGGCAAATCACGCTT
>DASPRZ010000098.1:0-6609 GCA_035624185.1 Candidatus Acidiferrales bacterium | reverse complement strand
CTGCCACTGCACTTTTCCAAGCTGTAAGTGCACAACGCGATCATTCGATGCCCTCCGATGACGTTGTTTACCGTCTCTTCATAGTCGGTAAAGGTGTCCCAGAGGCTCCGCTCAATCCAAAAGGTATTGCCGGTGAGGCGTAGACCTTCGAAGCCGCGGCTCAACGCCTCTTGCTCCTTTTTGACCCATCCCTGCAGGACGCGGTCTGCGTCAAACGTTCCGCCCTTTAAGTACCAGTCGTTATAAGGAAGGATCAGCAATTGGCCGTTTTTAATACATTGATCGACATTAGGAACAACTTTCGCGAGCGATGCAGTAGCCTCCTCTACGTCGAGAGGCTCAGAAGTTACCCACATGCACGCTTCGTTGCTTCTTAATCCTTCAGCGAAGTAAGGTACGAGAATATCAATTAAGTCGTGCTTCGTTTCGTAGAACTGACAGAGGTGCGTCCCCCATGATATATCGCCGACAAAGTCAAGTCCAAATTTCCGCGCGGTGATCATTGTTTTTCCGTGTAGGATTATGTTATGGCTATTAAGGTATGGCGATGCACTTGTAAAAATACTTTATTGCCGTACCACCAAGCGATCTCACAGGAGAATGGGGAAAAAACAGAAGCCAAACGGTTATTATTTGATACTAGATATAACTCAGGCTGTTACGGCATGAAAATATGCTCGGAAGCGCAGACCGTGGAGCGATTTTAAATTCAACTGTGTTATGGATATCACATAAGTCTTCATCTTTAAACTGTAAATAGACCATCGCCGTCTAAACATTTGAATGGGCCCAACAATTGTTGCAGCCTCTGGTTCCACGCCATTTCGTATTAGGTGGGGCATAAGTTGTAACATTTTATTTTATTTTATTTTATTTGTTCGGACAATAAGCCCTTACTTGATCCATCCAAAGACTGCTAGAAGTAGCCAATAAATGGAAAAGCTTGCCGCTTCAAGCTTAAACGCTGCTGCCAGCTTTTCACGAGATCTATCGCCCCCCAAATATTTTGCCTGAGTTAAATTAACCGCCATAAGTAATGCCGATACTACCACGAAGAGCCACGATAACTGTGTATACAAATAGATCGCAACACCAACGAAAAACAAGGCAATAGCAAATACTACGAAGAGCCCGCTCTCCGTCGTGGGACTGGGCCGGATGAAGAGGGCGGGAATGGTAGGATCTAATCCTTCCTGTGTAATTGATGATACAGGTGTCCATACTGCAAAGAGGATGCCCAAAATCCACGGGAGTGGTGTTAAGACGGTCTCGGGGGAGAAACCACTCCACATCGCCACAGGAACTAGCAAAAAGGGCAAGAATAGCGTCATATATCCAATGTTGTCCCGCAAATAACGTGAGTAAACATAATTCAACATCAGCACTAACAGCCCCAGTGCTATGATTAGCCAGTTAAGGAATACTATCGCTATTACAATTCCTATTACCGCCCAAATCGAGACGCAGATTATAGCCTCGGATTTCGAGATCAGTCCCGTGGCTAACGGCTTCAGTGGCCACTTCTTTTTATCCCTTTCTGCATCGATAATGTTATTTGTCATCATCGCGACGCCCATCGCGAAAAATGTTACGACAAGCAAGGACAGAAGCCGAGGGTCGGTGATTTTTGCTCCTGCTAGTGCCGCAGTACCTAGTGCAATTGGCATAACTAAGGTATTAATTCCTATCTCCTGCACCGCAATGAGCCCGACAATTTTATTTCGGAATGAATGCTCGGCAGGTGCGGCTCTACCAAAGAACACATCAGATACTGACACTTTTGCAGTTGCCATACGCTTTTATTCACTTTGTGAGAGAAGCATGCGTCGAAGCCTAAATTTCAATAACCATGCATAAGGCTCCGATCATGCTAAAGAGGTGGAATCCAACGGCCTTATTTTACAATTTTACATTCTAATCGGAGAAGTCTTTCATTAGTTTAATTACTCATTATTGGTGAAAGGGGACTTATCAACAATAACACTTTCGAAACTGCCGCGCTTTTGCCTTGTAATTATTATTTTTGTGATACACGATGTCAACGGTGATATCGTGACAGCGCTAGAAGACCTCGTGGAAATTAATTCCCTCATCCTCGACCTTGAAGGTCGTGATTACGTGTTTTCGTTAATGCCTATGAAACGTTAAAAAGAAAGTGTTCGCAGGACTGGAAAGCATTCAAGTATTTACAGGAGCGGCTGCACGACATGAAGATCTCTGAGCGGGGGAGGAATAAGATGCATGAAATTATTATGCTCATAAGGATGCGGGCAGAAGTGAATCAATTGCTCGGCATTTCGTAACTTTTTGCGTAACGCTTGTTATTTCAGTTAATATAACTTGAAAGCCCGGGGGGTATCAATACCTGTGGTCGCGTGTGACGCTGACGCCGTACCAACGATACTGATGACCCTCCCAATGAAATAAGAATGAGGAGCGTCAAAAATAGTGATAGCATTTGCCTTTTCATAGAGACCACCAGAATGTTGATGACGTCCGTAATATCGAATCTGTCATGGAATCGAGTGCGTAGACATTATCGTTCTGACCTAAACGCATGTTCATCACGCAAACGACCGTTGGCGACGGTGGGGGACGACCACGCAGGACCAAAGGTCGTGTAATTCCACACCTTCGCCCCGGTAGTCGCATCGAGAGCATAGACGTTACCGTCATCACTGCCAACAAGACGATTCCCTTGGCGACGGTGGGGGACGAATGCACAACGTCTTCCGTCGTGTAATTCCATATCTTCGCTCCTGTTTTTTCGTTGAGGGCATAGACGTTATGATCCATACTCCCTACATAAACGATTCCGTTGGCGACGGTCGGGGAGAGAACCACATTGCCGGTTTCGTAACTCCACGCCTTCACTCCTGTCTTCGCATTCAGAGCATAGACGTTATGATCCCAGCTTCCTATGTAGACGATTCCGTTGGCGACGGCAGGACAGGACTCTACAAATCCTCCGGACATATAGCTCCACATTTTCTCCCCGGTACTCGCATTGAGGGCATAGACGTTATGATCATTACTCCCTATGTAAAACAATCCCGTTGGTAACGGTGGGGGAGGAGACCACAGGGCCTCCAGTCGTGTAGTTCCACATTTTAGTCCCAGCAGTTGCATTGAGGGCGTAAACGTTTTTGTCTTCACTGCCCACATAGACAATGCTCCTAGATGTGATGGGGGAGCAGTGCACCGTGTCTCCGGTGGGATAGTTCCATATTTTCATTCCGGTTGTTGCGTTGAAAGCGTAGAGATTGTGATCCCAGCTTCCTATGTAGACTATTCCGTTGGCGACGGCAGGAGAGGATTCTACAACGTCTCCAGTTTTATAATTCCATATTTTTGTTCCTGTTCTCGCATCTAGAGGGTAGAGGTTATGGTCGCTGCTTCCAACATAGACAACGCTCCCTATAAGAATGGGCAGGATGGAACCTGCTTCTTTAATCGTTGACTTTAATACCTGCCCGTGAGTCACGTGTGACGTTGCGACAGTGACGCTGACAGCCTCCCATGCCGGAACAAGAATGAGGAGGGTAAAAAATAATAATAGTATTTGTCTTCTCATAAGGATTCACCACCATATCGATGACTTCGCCGTATCGAGCGGTATCGAGCTGCCATCAACTATTAGCCTTTAAAAACACGCAATAATGTGCATTTAAGTAATAAAGTTAACCCGATTTATTTCTATTAAACCCGGCACGGCTAGGATCCAAAGACATATACTGAGAGGGGATTGGGTACATCGAAAGCTAAATTCGTGAAAATAGAATCAAAGATTATATCTTGTCCATCCTTCGCCCTATTGCTGTCAAATCTCTCTTAAAATCTTCTAAGTCTCCTTCAAAATTTTCAACTATGAGATTTCCACCCTCTAAAAAGATAGATGATATTGCAATCTTTAATATTCATTTGTAGATTAGGTTCACCTGCTTCTTTCTTTTTTTCCCGCACCATATGTCTTACTTCCTGAATAATAATAGGCATTACCACATTACTTAAAATCCACAAAGCACCGAGATAGAGATAATCGAACGCTTTTTTGACTTGGTATTCAGCATCGATTCCTAAATCATCGTAGTTAGCGCATTTAATACCACTCTTTTTTAGTAATCGATATAGCTTATCGTAGTCAGGGGTATAACAGAGTTTTTCTATCGGTTTTGTATTTTCAAAGTTCTCTGGTGAACAATTCTCCGGTGAAGGTAAATACAGTACTTGATATTGTTTTATTTTCTCAGGATTGATAGCGAGATTATGTAATTGCATTTAGATTATGTAATTGCATTTCAAATTCGCTCAAATTAACACCTCACATGAATCCTTGAACAGCTCGGACACACACATCTTACTGAGTTGAGCTACTTAAAACTTGACTATATTATACACACTAAAAAGCCTCTCCGAGTGCAAATATACGTCTAAACTCTACTTTATATCTGCATCCTTGAACTGTAGGTAGACCGCTGTGGTGTTAAGGTTCGTATGTCCTAGTAGTTGTTGCACACGTCTTAAATCAGTCCCTTGTCGAACTATGTTGATTGCAAAGCTATGGCGAAAGGAATGCGGATGCATATTCACACCGGCATGAAGGCCATACTTCTTTACGATGTTACGTAATTGATTCGTTTTCATACCGAATATAGGCGCATCCTCTGGGATTTTCATAGCTGAAATATACTTGTAAAGCATTGCCATCGTACCGGTCTTGTAATCCACATAGACCCGCTGGGCTTTGTTGCCCTTGCCGTTTCGACTGACGATCGCGTGGTTTTGCGGCTCCAGATCTCTCGGTGTTAAAGCGGCAAGTTCTGAGACTCGCATGCCACTTTCCCAGAGCACTTTCAGAATAAGGTAGTCTCTACGGCTTGCAGTCTTTGCATAGTTCAGAATCTCACGCACTTTATTTCTATCACAATAATCGGAGAGGTCTTTCATCAGCATGATCGATCATTGGTGAAAAAAAGGTGACTTATCAACAATAACGGTTTCTAAATTGAAGTGCTTTCGCAGATTATCCTTTTCCGACAATTGGACTTATTGCTAGGAGACAGATCTATAAAGATCTCTCAGTGTAAAAAGCAACGCTTAAGAGAAGTAGTTAGGCGGTTGCACAGCGCATAGTGTTTTTCTCCTTTTATGATAACATTTTATCGTAAGTATATCATTCACGTTTAATCGATGGGTGGTGGCTCTTCTCAATGAGTCCCTATCCATCAACAAATGGTGAATTTGAAACTTTCTGGTTCTCTTGTTTATTTATACCTCAATTTACAATTACTATGCAGCAAAAGGTGTTTGCAGGAGAGCACATTGTAAAGTGTCGAAAACTGTTATGTGCCCTCCTACGCACATAAACTAGAATGAAGTGGTAAATTGTAGGCGGTTTATCTATATAACGTTTTCACGTGATAGCCAGTTTGTGGCTTGTATGTAACAACAGGGATATTTGTATCAGAAATGTAGCTCCAGAGCGCAACCGTCTCCGGATCCAACATAATGCGGCGCTGTTTAGTTCCTTTCGCCTTTGTGATGTTGATAGCTTGATTATGGACCTCTAAGTTCTGCGGTCGTACAAATAGGAGTTCACTTACGCGTAAGCCCGTTCTCACAAAATACGGAGCATAAGGTAGCCTCGGAAGTTGCACGCCTTTGCTGTTGTTAGTAAGATGGCGATTCTCTCTCGAGGTGGTTCTCTATATCTTTCACAGTTAATATAACACCAATTTTCAGTTGTAACCAAATTTCGTGAAAAGGGGTATTTTGCGAAATTTGTTATGCTACAACGAGAAAGAACGCCGCGCGACGGCGTGTCTACCAAGCGGGGCAGCAGGTGGTTGGATTCGACGGTGAGGAACATAGTGGCAAACTGCTAAACTAATTCTCCTCCCGCGCATTATGCGGCCCCGCTTATAGAACCGTGGAACTCCCTACCATTTCAGCCAGATGCGTTGTAACTGTCGATGTTGTGTATGTATCTGAAAATGTGAAACCAAAAATTAATTGCCAACGGTACCATTGTGACAATTATAACTAGGATGACGAACAGCGGCGTTATCCGTGCTCTCCCACTCCAGACCACGTAAAACACAATCGCGTCTGTGACAGAGACGATAAAAGCAGTGATAAAAAGAGCCCTCAAAAAGAGATTGTTAGGAAAAATGATTTCACGCACCATGTTTTTACTCCTCCAACTCCAGTGGTGATTTGATTCAACCGCAACATTTTAGTCGCCTAGGTGGCTATTTCGCCAATACTTTATATACCCGTTATAAACATGCTCAAGCTTGATATTCGATGGCCCTCTTTATTCGCTCCATTTCCTTCGATTGATCCCTTTTTGCAGAGTGAGAAAGGTAGGGGGAGATCAACCTCATTAGCCCGTGGAGTTCGATCTCTGCGACAGCGCTAATCTTTGTCTTATTGCCACCATCCAACGGCTCCATCACATAGGTGCCATCGAGCTTAGATCCTCTCGCCGTCATCACCATCCTGAGCCTACGGTTCGGCTCCATGTCTATGACCTCCAACCTGCCCGTCCCTTTGACTCCCATCTGACCATAGGTGATGGTTGCAACACTTCCTGTCTTTAGAGGAGGC
>DASPRZ010000012.1:0-19398 GCA_035624185.1 Candidatus Acidiferrales bacterium | reverse complement strand
TTTTTTTCAACTTGTCCTGTTAAAGCAGCATAAATTTTGCCTTTCTCTTCATACGTTCCATCGCCTGCTATATATTCTTCAGACGTACCTATTAAATCTCCTGGAACAACTATATTTTTCATTTATAATTCCTACTTTTACCATCTTATGCATCAGTATGTTAAATTAAGCGGCTCGCTCCATACGAAAAAGTATAACGTCTATGTAAGTTATTTCTTTTTTATGAAACTTAAATGTATGCGCTATTGGAAACTTTAGTCTCATTGAATCAGTAATTAAATTAGGAGCCGAAAATGCCCGCACGAAACGTTCAGAAACTGCATTTTGTATCATATAAACAGTGCTTCCTAATAGGAAAGCCCTTTTTAAAAAAGGTCGATCCTGTCCTTTTCTCTGCCCTCCAAATGGCGGATTCATAATTACAGTGTCAAAATCTCCTTGAAACTCTTCAACACTACAATTAATCCAGGTTATACCTACTTCAAATTCTCGTGCATTAATTCTTGCCACTTCAAGTGCATGATTATCAACATCCACCCCTGTTGTTACCCCTCCTAAGAGCGCTGAACCAATTGCTAATATCCCTGTGCCGCATCCGAGATCCACAACCTTTTTCCCCTCAATGTCCCCTTTCATATATGCCAGATATAGGAGTTTTGCAGCGAGCCGAGGAGGAGTCACATACTGCTCAAGTTTTGAGAAGGGTCTCTCAAAACTTCTGACTTTCTCAAGAAGCATCTCCAGCTTTCGCTGCCGCATAATGTTGTAAAATAAAAAAAGAGCGCCTATCTCTTCCTGTTTACAAGATATGCCACAAATGTAAGCGCCGCAAGAGCAAACATAACTTCAAACCCTGGCAATGGATTGCCATTCGTTGCTGTAGTGTTGGACGCTGATACTGTGAGACCTTTAGTCTTATTTCCACTTTCAGTCGACTTTTGCGGTATGTCCACCACCTTGTTTACCCCTGCATATGCAGTTGTCGTTGTTTGTAGCCCATTTGCTGGATTTGTAGCACGTACATCAGCGCTGACGGTAGCGTTATCCATCAAACTCTTTGACGCAAAGAAACGCCACCCAACGTTCATATGATGTATGTCCATCGCACTCACGTTGGTGTCTCCAGGGTTCCCAGTTAATTGGCTTAAGTCAGCTGAAATGCTTTGTCGGACTCTATTTTCATTCACGCCGGGATTATCTTTGGTTGGATTGTCCGTAGTATGACATAGCCTGCAGTTACCATTTATAAAGGTTACCACTGAACCGTACTCTCCTGGTTTAACGAGGCCTTTATCAGGACTTCCCTTTGGGCCGTAGATAGTCGTGTTAAGGTGGAGTGGATAATTTTCAACTCTCATCAAAGTTGTTCGGGTGGGACCATATGGGTCTTCTACTTTAATGATATACTGCCCTGGTTTTAACTCTGGCGTCATCCATGAAAAGACTATAAATCCATTTGGTTGCGTTTTATTGGCTGCGTCGTTCTGTCCTCCATCTGTTACATTTGCGATTTTAATCCAAGCCGCGTTATCGGGGGCAAGACCAGAGTTATTCGCATCATAATAGTACGAAAGCGTCACTGTACTGCCATTTCTTGCAACATCAGCGGATATTATGACATTATCGCCCGAACCGACAGGCGAATCAACTGAGATATTCATTGTGGCAAAAATAGGCATTATCATAACAGCGGTTAGGACCAGTATTACTACCAGCACAATTGGTGTTGAAATAAACTTGACGGGTGGCTTTAGCATGTCGAAGACCTCATAGTATTATTCAATCTTACACAAAATGTATATATAAAACATTCGAGTGTCCCATTCCACTAAAAACAAATATTAAAACAATCGTTTCGCATATAAAAAAATGTTATTTTTGACGATATAAATGAAAACCGATGAAAGGCTGCGTTATTTTTATTACTAATAATATGAATAAAAAGACCAATGAAAGACTTTTTTTATCCAAAATCGATTGCAGTAATTGGTGCATCGCGGGTGGAAGGAAAGGTCGGGTATTCTATTCTCAAAAATTTGATATCTTCTGGTTTTGAAGGTGAGATAGTTCCAGTTAATCCTAACGCCGATGAGATCTTAGGTATAAAATGTTCTCCTCATGTCAGAAAAGTAGACCTCGTTGTGATCGTTGTACCAGCAAAAATGGTGCCTTCAGTGCTTGAAGAATCAGCGACGCTCGGAATAAGGGCCGCAATCATAATTTCGGCAGGATTTAGAGAGGCTGGAGCAGAAGGCGCACTGCTCGAAGCTCAACTGAAGAAGATAATAAAAAAGCATGGGATTCGAGTCATCGGACCTAACTGTCTTGGTATCATTAGTACAAATGCTAAGATGAATGCGTCCTTCGCCGCCGAATACCCAAAAAAAGGAGATGTATCATTCGTATCTCAAAGTGGTGCACTTTGTACGGCAGTTCTCGATTGGGCTGCAACGGAAAACATTGGCTTTGATAAATTCGTAAGCACGGGAAATAAAATAGATATCACCGAGGCTGATCTACTAGAATATCTGAAGTTCGATCCTACAACAAAAGTCGTCGGTCTATATATAGAAGGGATTAAAAATGGAAAAGAATTCATGATAGCTTCACAAATGACATCACAAATAAAGCCCATAATTGCCCTTAAATCAGGAAAAACTTCGCCAGGAGCAAGAGCTGCTTCTTCGCATACTGGCGCGTTAGCTGGATCAGATGCGGTTTATGACGCGGCATTCAAGCAATCTGGAATTATTCGTGTTGAAACTGTTGATGAATTTCTTGACACGTTTAAATCATTTTCAATGTCTGGTACACCAAAAGTTAAGACAGTGGCAATAATAACAAATGCGGGGGGTTTAGGGGTTCTTGCAAGCGACGCGTGTGCTGATGACGGTGTTGTTCTGGCAAATTTTACTAAAGAAACCATAGAAAATTTAAGACGACATCTTCCGACTGAGGGTAATCTATACAACCCTGTAGACGTTCTCGGCGACGCAATGGCCGATAGATATGCTAATGCCCTTTGTAACATTTTGCAGGATGAAAACGTAGGATCTATCATTGTTCTTCTTACCCCGCAAGCTGGTACCGAGCCTAGCAAGACCGCTATGGAAATAGTCAGGCTATCTGTTTCAACAGGAAAATCAGTAATAACGTCATTCGTAGGAGGAGAACAACTATCGAGGGCAATAGAAATCCTAAAAATGGGCAAAGTACCTAATTTCCAAAGCCCCGAAAGGGCCGTTAAAGCTGTAGCCAACCTCATGAAATACGAAATGAGGAGTCGTGAGGAGCCCAGACAGACCTTCAAAATCACGAGTAAAAAGACTGATGTTTTGAGTCAAATTGACAAGGTCAAAAAAGACGGAAGAATTACAATGAGTGAAGAAGAAGGGAGAGTTGTACTTAAGGCTTATGAGGTGCGAACTCCGGACGAAAAACATGCTAATTCCCGAGAATACGCTGTAAAAGCTGCGCGCAGTATAGGGTATCCTGTTGTTATGAAGGTAAGTTCGCCCGATATCTCTCATAAATCAGACGTAGGTGGAGTCGTAGTAAACATTAAAAGTGATAGAGAAACTAAAAATGCCTACGAATCCATCTATGCCAACATAAATAAAAGACTTCCTACGGCTCGTATGAATGGGGTTATTATACAAAAAATGATAGAGGGAAAAGAGGCGATAGTGGGCGTTTCTCGTGACCCACAATTTGGTCCCTTTATAACTTTTGGACTCGGAGGGATTTATGTTGAAGTTTTACGAGACGTCTCTCATAGAGTGGCGCCAATTACATCAGAAGAAGCAAAAAAGATGATTACTGAAATAAAATCCTATCCGATTCTCGTGGGGGTACGGGGCGGAAGAGCGCTTGACATAGACGGCATCGTGGACGCAATACTGCTTTTAAGCCAGATAATGCAAGACTTCGATGAACTGCAAGAGATAGAAATAAATCCGCTCATAGTTCAAGAGAAGAACTGTTACGCAATAGATGCCCTCGTCGTAATCCGAGCTAAAATAACTAATTAAAGTTGTTGGGTGGTGAAAATATTGAGTATAGAGTGCGATAAAAGAACGCTAGTAATAAGTTCTGTTTCAGAAAGGGCCGGCAAAACCATTATTGCATTAGGGCTTGCTTTAAATTTCAATGGTCGCATGGGTTTTTATAAACCTATTCGCGAAAATCTGATCACAAAAAACGGAAATCTAATAGAAGAAGATGCTTACTTAATGAAGCATACATTGAATCTCGAAGATGAAGCGCTGCTTTCACCATTTTCCTATAACCTTTTACAAGGAGTGGTATTGCAAGATATTGTATGCGCGTTAAATCGCGTCTGCGATGATTACGACATGATTTTGATAGAGGGCACAAAGGACATTAGCACAGGTTTTATTCATCATATTTCAAGCATTCAATTGGCAGAAGCTCTAAACACTGAAATATTGCTTGTCACTGACATATACTCGCTTGATATGGTTGCAATGATAAAACTCCTTCTCGATAAGCTTGACGTTCGATTAAAAGGTATAATTCTGAACCAATCTAAGGATTCTACACTTGAAAAGTACATCTCCAGAAAAGGTATAAACATTTTGGGTTCGGTTCCATTCCTAAAAGAACTCAAAGCGCTTCACGGTTACGAAATAGCTGAAGATTTGGGGGGAGAAATAATAGTTGCTGGGCGGGACCTGCCAATTGAAAATATCCTTATAGGTGCTATGACACCAGAATCTGCCCTTAAATACTTTATGAGGGTCCCTGCAAAGGCAGTTATAACAGGCGGTGACCGATCAGATTTACAGATTGCCGCGCTATCGACTCCAACTTCATGTCTGATTCTGACTGGTGGGTTATACCCTTCAAATCAAGTGATTGCGCGGGCGCAAGAACTTGGTGTAAGCATGATACTCGTACAGCAAGATACCCTAACAACTGCTGAAAGAGTCGAGGCGCTCACTGCCAGGATCGATCCGTTTGACACGAAGAAAATTAAATTGATAAAACAGTTAATAACGGAAAATATTGATTTGGACTCAATATGGAAATGATAAATTAAACTAAAAGAATTACTAAATGGATGGACGCCTTTTCAAACACAGACTATAGCCGAACGTCCGCGTAATTTAATTAATTAAATAATTTTTTGTGTTTTTTTGCTCTCATATTTTTTTAATCAACATCTCCACGATGATATAGCTGTACAAACGGCAAAAAACTGCCTGAATCAAGACTGTCAATATTGTTAAGTATTATAGTATTTTAAGAGTCGTCGCGAGACTCGTTTATCTAAATCATATCTTTGATATTTTGTTACGGTTGATCTGTTCTAAATCATTAGTACCAATATACCCGCCTTATAATAGCATATAATATATATAATTTAATAGACTGAATAAAAGCGTTACATCTTCACCTGCTATCTTAACTGATGGATTCAAACTTTTTAGTTATGAGACCAGCTTAACAAGCTTTATGCTTGTCAAAAATGTTCTTTTATCATATTTATGCTAACGTAAATTTCTTAGACAATGTATGCCAAACACAACGATCTTGATTTTGTACACTTTTTACGTAATTACAGAGTCAATTGGTTCAGTGACAGAACACGAATCACCAAAAATGCTGCAGATATGATAAATTTCATATTGCTTTGTCGCGGAGATATTATACTTCATGAGCACTAAAACACATAATAGCTCTTTTTTAATAAGTTTATAAATCTCATTGCGCATCTTCTATCAATAACTAACCAAGAGTTGTAAAAGCGGCGACCACATTTTTTATGGCTAATGTAAATAAATAGTAGCTAAGAATAAAACTGAATGGTGTGCAGACTGCTTGTTTCAAAAGATACAAAAAAAATTAAATTAGCACCTTAAGTAAGTCTTTATCTCTTATTATACCTTCAAGTTTTCTTTCGGCAGTTTCTACAGGTAACAATTCTACATTATAGCGTCTCATCCTACGGGCGCATTCACTTACTGCAGTCTTATGATATACGGGCTGATATTCTCTGATCATAACTTCAGCAATAGGTAGATTTGGAAGTTCTACCCTTGAAACGCCGTAATACAAGCTCATTGTATCTCGAACTGCTTCCCAAGTCCACGCATCTTCATCAAAACCAGCAGATAAATCGGCCTTTTCAATTGTGTCTTCTATTTTACTAACCTTAAGCAAATTGCTCTCAGTAATGATACCCACGACCAAATTGTCAGAGTTCAATACAGGACTGGCGTCTACATTTGCAAGGTTCATAATCTCGCCAACTACATTTGTCGGTGTCATTTCCCAGACAGCCACTATGTCCCTGTCAGTAAACTCATCAACAGGTATATCTATTTCCATGTCAGCGATAGCATATATTATATCTGAAACAGTAACAAGCCCAACAAGCTCTGAATTAACAACGACTGGAACTCTTCTAATGTCTTTTTCAATGAGTATTCTTGCGACCTCATTTATAGTTGTTTCTGGTTTGACTGACAATGGGTTTCTCGTCATTAGAAGGGCAATCTGATCTTCCTCAGGGTTTTTAAATATATCACCTCTGGTGAGTATCCCTACCAGTTTTTTGTTCTTTACAATTGGGACACTTGTCACGCCTTTTTGTTTCATAATCTTGAGAGCTTTGTCGCGTGATCCAGGAACCTCAACATAAATGACTTCGCTGGTCATTATATCTTGTACTGTTAACATCATTCACCTCTTACTACTACGACTGGAACTTTATCCCTTCCGATTATCTTATCTGCGACACTTCCAATGAGCAAGCGATCTAATCGGGTTCTTACACGGATCCCGAAAGTTATAAAATCAGTATTATGCGTATCGGCGTACACGTAAATTTTATTTACATAGTGCCTTTGAAGAGCTGTAACTCTAACTTTGCTTTCGTCGGCGCCTCTTGAAGCAAATAATCGCATTATGTTCTGCATAATTTTTTCTATTTCAATTAGTATAAGCTTAATAATTCTGTCGAAATTTCCATCGATAAGTACTACGGTAAAGCCTAATATGTGTATGTCATTAACAACGTGCGTCTTTGTATCCAGAAATTTAGCCAAGTAAAACGATGTCATATACCTTTCTCATTACTTTTGACCCATCTGTTGAAATCAAAATTTTTTTGTAATCCATATCTTGATCAGTCTATTCAGGATTTAAATATTATATCATCGGGGCGAGCTCGCCTAACAATACCACTAACAAAGTTTCGAACACCACATAAATTATCAGAATGTTCGTTAAGGACCATTAAACGTGCCTGCTTTCCTACCTCAATAGAACCGATTTCATGAGCGATATTTAATATTTTAGCTCCATTGATTGTTGCCATCTTCAATACTTCGAGATCATTGTGCAAATAAGCTTTCGAAGCAAATTCCATTTCAGCAAACATATTCAATGAATTGAACATAACATTATCAGTTCCAAGCCCTACTGTTGTTAATTCCACCATTGAAGATATTGGTGGGCGACAAAAAGAGGCACCTACTCCCGTTACGAGGTTCGATCTGGGACAAACTACTATCGGAATGCCACTCTCAATCTGATGTTTAGATGCGTGAGTCATATGAACGAGGAAACTTGGGTTTAATGCTATTGCGGCATTTATATCTTTTTCATCTCGCTCACCAGCATGGGTGGCTAAAATTTTTCCTCGTTTTTTAGCTTTGTTTGAAATTTTCGAGATCGTCGAGGCATTTAAATCTTTAACTCCGCTGATCCCGATGCCGTTTGCCAAGTCGAGGACATTATCAATATCATCTTCTACTATATAATCTATGCCATCATTTTTTGGTCTCCCCAACGCAAAAACTTTTATGTTTTTCAAGTTTTTTTTAGCGGCCATTAATTCTTCTAACCCCTTAACCCCGCCTTCTCTAAAATCAACCAGAGTAGCTGTGCCGGTCCCAATAGCATCTAAAAGGGAATGATTTATAGCTTTAATTATCGTTATTGAATTGGCTTCACGAAGCGCCCGGTGCTTTAAGCCATCGGGTGGTTTCACCAAATTATCAAGACTATCAAAAACGACATCCTTTATGATCGAGTCTCCGAGGTGTGTATGAGCGTTTACAAATGAAGGCAAAACTGTTCCAAAAGCATTGCAATCATTAGATTTTACGTTAAACCTCTCTTCAATTTCAACAATTCGTCCTGATTCAACATAAACACGGCCAGATAATGCTTCAAAGTTCTCCCCACACAATAATCTCCCGCCTACTGTGTAATCATACATGATAACGTATAAATCACAGCAAATTGTATTTTAAACTATGGCAAAAGGAAAGAGACAAGCATCGGGACCTATGTCAGCCGCCGGCTTAATTAGATATTATGAGACTGAAGATAAAGAAGCCATACATATTAGCCCGAAGTCCGTAATGATTGCTTGCGCGATTTCTGCGGTTGTCATTTTGGCATTAAACTTTAGATTTGCCTAGAATATGTGTTACATTCGCTGCCGAAGAAAGTAATACAAAGATCGGCGCAAAAAAAAGCAAATGCAAAAAAGTAAATCAAAGCTGTAAGAATATTACAAAAAGTGTTTTAATGATTTAATGATAAATGCAAAGACGAGTTTGAAAACTTTTTTACGCTGGACTTTTTGCCGCGGGGCGAGAAGCTCAACAACTTTTCAATTGAGACATATTTAATTTCTATTCCACCAAAAGGTATTCGATTTAAAAGTGGCATTACGGTCACTTATATCGCAATGTTGTCACTGAAATCCTTAATATGTTAATCACTACAATAGAATGAGAAGCACCCGTTAAAATACTGGTTGGATGCCGGGATACTTTTTGTAAAAGATTTGAATACGTTTTCGATGCTGTAAACATTGAACTTATTTGCGTCAAAAGCTTTAAAAAAAGCTGATATTTTTATTCAGAACCCAAAACGCGCACTTAAATTAGAAAATTGTAGTCTCTTAGTAATAGAATTTGTTGAAAAGACACCGTTAGGAAAAGTTGAAATTACCTTGCCAGAAATATGTCAAGAATTTAACATTATCAAAAATAGAAAGAGAGTAAATTGATGTATGATGATATTAAGCTCGATAATTTTATAATTGACTATCATAAATAGATGTTTTAAGATTGCATAAAGTAAAACGGTTCAGTTGAACAAGCCCTAAACTACAACTTAATGAGTGCTATTTATTGTTTAAGTAGCAAATGCGATGCGTCTCTCGTATTGAGTGCATCCCGGAATTACTGATACGTTAAAACTTCTGTGTTTAACAAGCGCCAGAATTGATTTTATTCTCAAAAGGGGAAGGGCAAATGAAATTATATCAGCAGATAGCTGACCATACAATTGTAACTTTACGAACTTGTACCTAAGCTTATTTTAGTTTAAGTTTAGTATAAGATAGGAGTAGATGCCGATAAAAAGAAACATGATTACCAAGAAGTACTAGAGTCGAAGTAATAACTTCAACACTCATAACTCCTGCAGAAAAGTGAACGAATGCTCTAGGAGCCCTATAGAAAAGTCAGAATTTGAATAATTATGAACGAGGACAGATTAACGATTAGGGATGCAATAGCGATCCCATTGTTAGTAATAATACTGATTTTAGGAGCGACTTATGGTATAAATTCAATGAAGAAGCAGACTGATCCTTGGCTCGATCCAGTCATAATGAAAGGTGAACTTGACTCGACGAAGTGGATAAATGAAAACACTAAAAAAACGGATAAATTCCAGTCTGACATTTTTGGCGGAGAATTGATAATGGGAATGACAACGCGCACTGCTATAGTGGGAGGCGATTGGGCAAACGCTCCTGATCCCGTTTCCAATATGAAAGACTCTCAAAAAATTTATATGACCACTTCAGCGAGCGAGGCCAATGCACTCTGCAAGAAGTACAACTTAACCTACGTGTTTGTCCCCCTAAATCGAAATGTCTACTGCGGGTTTGGGTGGATTGTGATAAACAAAAATAAATTTAATGATTACAATTACTTTCAGTTAGCATATTCGAATGACGATGTGAAGATTTTCAAGGTAGTCTGATAACATAAACAGAACAGCAGTGATTAGGTTTAGATCATTCAATCTTCGTGCGTTGTTACGATATGTTTTCATTGTCGCCCTTATCATTCCGTACATAAGTTACAGATTGGAAGTGGTAAAAAATTACATCATTCCGACCTACGGAAATACGATGTATCATGTGGGCATAGAACGCCTCATTACACAAACGGGATTTTACCCTGCTCAAGAACTTTCATATAATGGCGGTTTCCACCACTTCTACGTGCCATCATTCCGTCTCTTTGTTTCTTCTTTTTCCTTGATAACAGCAACAGACCCTATGGTGACGTCCGGCTTGGTAACGATCATAATATCACTCGCGATATTCGGTATCATTTATGCAATAACTAAAAGATCTTTAAATCCTTTTGCAGGGGTCTGTGCCTTATTTCTACTCATTATATCGCCAGAGATGACAATATTTTCAATAAGAGCTCTTCCTGAGCTTCTCGGGCTTTTTATGTTTCCACTAACGCTTTACTTCATACTGTTGAATGACACTGGCGAACGATGCAGCCTTAACGCATACTCATATCTCGCAATCTTAGCCGCATCTATAACTGCACTAACACATCAAATGACGCTCCTGACACTTGCATTTGTTTTGGCTATTTACGGGCTGACGCAACTCAAAAATAGAGCAGAACTTCTTAATGCGTGGATTCCGCTGGCTGCTGCGATCACCGTGTATGGGGCTTGGCAGTTTTATTCACTGCACACATTAAATATTCTTGAATTGGCTCAAGTAAAATTTCACGAAGGGATGCCAGTAGACTTATTTGCTAGCGCATATAAAGTTGGTTTTATTGAGAGAACAGGACTTCTTCTTATCGGGTTCTGTATCTTAGGTATCGTATATCTAGAATATAAGAAAACAGACAAAAGATTTTTACTTTATGCTTGGATTGGTGCATCACTAATACTCACAAAGAATGATCTCCTTGGCATTAGTGTATTTATGGATAGATTTCTAACCTTTATGGTGGAAGGAATGATAATCGTAGGGGGAATTGGTGCATACGCAACACTCGAGTTTTTAGATAGGTACGTGTTTGACATAATATTTGGCAAAATACAGAATGCACCTGTTAAAAAATGAAAATGCGAGCTATCCCACTTCAGCTCATTACTGCTCTTCTTGGAATCCTACTAGCCCTACCATTGAGAATGCTCTTGTTACCACTTTTGATTACATTGCCTGGCTTGTGCATATATTTGGTCTATAATAACTATAGACCCGTTAACCCCATCGAATGTATAAGCTTTTCCTTAACTTTTTCACTTATAACCGTCCCATTTGTAGCCTGTTTGCTTTATTTTTTAACGATAAACATAGGATTCACAGGAGTTGCCCTTGGGATACTAGTGGTGATATTATCAATCTCATCATACGTAGCCGACTTGAAAACAAAAGATTACCATGACACGGCAAGAATGCCACCAGAAATTACTCGTGATAGCTGCCTAAAACAGTTGGCTATTATAACGATATCAACGCTGCTTGCCCTAACCGTTTACATACCCCTTTCTAATTCTTATGTAAGTAATCCTGATGGTCTTGTTATGCATCCCACACAAGCCTCCGATTTAAACTTCCATCTTTCGATAATTAGCAGATTCATAAACTCACCACATATTCCAGTAGAAGATCCCTATCTAGCAAACTATTACATTAATTATAACTGGTTTATGCACGTATATATGGGGATTTTAACAATTTTAACGGGTGTCCACCAGTTTACGATGCTTAAAATTATTGTCCCTCTTCTTTTCTTTACGCTTTCAATGAATATTTATTTACTTGCCCGAAAGATTTACAATTACGGCACAGCATTAATATCGACGATAATATATACAATCGGTGGAGGATTGGCATGGATACTTATCGTTTACTTCAATCCAAGTGATATCTTTCATTTTCTTATCTATCAATTAGGAGATAATGCAAACATAAAATATGACCAGACTTTTTTGTTTTATCTTCTTCCTCAAACACAGTCTTTTGCACTGGTTATCCTCGTATTTGCCCTATTCTTATGGATAAAAACTGAGAAGAATTACAATTTAAGAAATATTGTGGTACTATCTCTTATTTTAATCGCCTTGCCTTACTATCATGTTATAACCGCATTTCCACTTTTTGCATCTATGGGATTATTCTCGATATATACATTCATTAGATATGGAGCAAAAAGCGCATATCCCACATTAATACCCCTTACTGTAGCAAGTTTGGCGATGGTTCCAAATTTCATATTGACCTCAAACGGTCATCTATCGCAGATAACAATTACACCCATAAACTATAGTCTTGGGTTTATGTTATTTACGTATGGAATTATAGGTATCCTTGCGTTTATAGGCGCGTACCAATCTTTAAAGTCAAAGCATGTAACTCCCCTTATTTTCTTCGCAGTAACAACGTTTGCTATTATGAACATAATATCACTACCACTTACATTCGATACTTATAGATTCTTAGTGTATCTATATATTCCAATAGCGATCTTCGCCGGTTATTACGTTTCTCGGACACTTTTAGAATTAAAACAACATGGGCGTTCACCTAAAGCTGTAGTTATCAAAGCATCCGTAGTTACGATCGCACTTATCTGCGCCCTGCCAACTTCTGTGATAATGTTTGAGTTTTATAATGGGCATTCATATCTTCATGTACCTAATGATGAACTTAATGCAATGGACTGGATTAAATCAAATACGCATAAAAATTCCATATTTCTTGAAGAACCATCAACTTTTCCAAAAATTCCACTTATGACTGGCAGAAGACTTGTATTTGCTGGAGGATTGTACACAATGCAGTATCACGGAATTGACAGATGCGCTGAGATAAACTCTATACTTAATGAAAGCAATGCTACAAAGTTAAGTTCTGAACTGAAATCATTAAACGTATCATATATCTTTGTAGGGCATGAAGAACGGATGTATCGTATATCATCCACTGTCGCCGATGGTTATTGTTTCGAAAAAGTGTATGATAGGGAGATGATACAAATATACAAAGTTACGTAATTTTGTGGTTTAAGTATGATAATAAATTCATAAACTGTATTATAAAAAAAACATAAGCTACATGAAGAATATCAAATTATCTCTTAATAATCGATCAAAATTAAAGTGTCAACAATGTTCATCTCTTTTTTCAGCATCATAATGCTTATAATAGGTTTAATTTACTTCACAGTGTTGCCTGGCTATGTCATACTAGATGCTCTTCGAATTAACGGACTCGACGCCATAGAGGTGCTTACAGTTTCTTTTGGAGTTGGTCTGATTGTGCTAACTGGTGAGGCAATAGCATTAAGTATAGTAGGAAGCTTGGGATTGACTGCACAAAATTTAATCATATTTACATCTGCTTTTATAATTATCGTGGGATCTTTCCAAGTTTTAAAACAGAAATTTACAAACATAAATCGAATTTAATCAAATTAATAATAGCTCGGTCTAAATTTCACAGATACCAGTACAGTGTGTGCGACGGTTGGTACGTCATGACTGAAATTGAGATTCTATTCATCGGAAGATCGAACGTGGGAAAATCTACGTTAATAAGAGAGCTTTTTCGGATAAAGCCACCGGTAGGAAGGCGCCCCGGTGTCACAACGAGACCTACTAACTATCAACAAAATGACCTCGTTATCACAGATTTGCCTGGATTTGGATTCATGCGTGGAGTTGAGGGGTTTAAACGTATACAAGACGAGATTATTAGATATGTAGAGGAACACCACGAACGAGTGCTTGTTGGAGTTCACGTGATAGATGCAAACTCTTTCATTGAAATTGCCAAGAAGCACAATATGCCAGTTGATGTTGAGATATTTGATTTCTTGTTAGATCTCAATATAGATACCATACTTGCAATTAATAAAATGGACAAGATGCAAAATCCTGAGAAAGAACTCAACGAGATAGTCTCAAAGCTCGGTATGTTACCTCCATATAAACAATGGATTGATCGTATTGCTCCAGTCAGTGCCAAAAAGAGTGAAGTACAGGCACTTAAAAAACTGATAATTAAAAAGCTTCATTATGCTGGACGAGATGACGTCATTAAATATCTGAGATGAAACCAAGCGCGACGATTTACTTTAAAATAGCAGAAACAACTTTGTTGACTCCCCCGGCAACCCCTTCTACTTCTATACCGCCTTTTTTTGCACCATCCCCCACAAGATAAAGATTCTTATATTGCGTTTGATTTGGAGCGTCAAACCCAGATGCCATCCTGTTTACAGGCCATCCATTGTAATAACTCTGTACAAGAAGAAGTTCGAAGTTATTTTTAAATAAGTCTTTAAGATCTTTAAAACCGAGGCGAATTTCCTCGTTTAGATCGTTAGATTGTAGTGGCTGGTACGACATTATAAGGTTTTTACCAGGTGGGGCTAAGTCAGGATCTGCATTAGTCGCCTCATTTAAGCCTTTTATCCTTCTCATATATGGAGTTAATAGAACTCCAGTATGCCCTATGAGCTTCACATTTGACGATAGGGATATTTTTATTCCAGCTGAAGGTTTCTCTGAACGAGCCGTCAAACCTAAAAGTTTATTTGTGGCGTCTGGACCGATATCTGATATGACATACTTAGCGGTCTCAAATTTCCCTCCTATCTTGATTCCTATCGCCTTTTTGCCTTTGACAATTATTTTTTCTACTTCAGAGTTCGTATTGATTGGTCCATCAACTGTTTGAGATATTGCATCAATCACAGCTTTACATCCACCTATCGGAATACCAGGTGTGATTCCATATTTCAATATGTTTCTTAGAATTGCCAAAAGCCCCGAAGCTGGAACTTCAGCTAAATTCATCGAAAGCGCCCAACCGCAGAAAGCATCTGTTAATTTCATGAATCGGGGATTTGAGTGCAGTATATGAACGAGGTTGTTCCTCCTACCCGATAAAACAATCTTTGCAAGATAAATCAAATATTCAAGTTCGTTTACACCGAATTCCTTGAGCATATTTCTCAGATCTCTAATAATAATATTCGATCCATCGTCATACCTTATAGTAGCAGGAGGTTTAGAGTTAATAATCTCCACTTTGGCTCCTATATCCTTTAGTGTTTGACTCAAAGGTCCAGTCGTGCCGTGAGGCACCATGTGTAACGCGCCAGTAGTTAGCTGAAAACCTTTATAGGGTAAATTTGTGAATCTGCCACCAATAATGGGAAGCCTCTCATAGATAGCTACATCAAATTCCCTTGAAAGTTTCGCTGCTGCAAGGAGTCCTCCAATACCAGCCCCAATTACAACAACATCTACCACGAGCTACTACTCCTCATTTGGTTCAATTGCTTTTTGAGGACAGAACTTGAGGCAGATACCACAATTTTTGCAATCTCCAACAATGTTTGGTTTCCCTAGGACTCTAATCGCCCCTATGGGGCAAAACACTTCACAATGAACACACCCAACGCAGTTAGACATGACCCTCATTCAAGTATTAATGAGTAGTTTTATGTATTTAGCATCATGGAATATGTTTAAACATAAACAATCGAAGTACTTTTAGCTTATAAACAAAAAATATGAGGTTACATTCTAAATGTTTCAAGCTGTTTTTGATTTAGAAGGTCCAATATCACCCCAAGACAACGCCTACGAAGTAATGCGACTTGTGGAAAATGGAGACCATATTTTTGAGGTAATTAGTAGGTATGATGACGTTCTTACATTGCGGGGCAGGAAAAACTACGAACCAGGAGACACTTTAAAATTGATCGTTCCATTTCTAATTTATAATGAAATTTCAGAAGAAGATATAAAAAGAGTATCAAGACAAGCCAAAATTGTGAGTGGTGCCAAAAAACTGATTGATTTGCTAAAAAGTGACAACTGGCAGATTTACATCATTTCAACAAGTTATGAACAGCACGCACACAACATCGCCGAGCAATTAGAGATCGCTTCAGATAATGTCTATTCCACAAAACTCCCACTTGACTCATATCTTCTTGAATCAAAAAGCCAAGATATGTCGATAATCGAAAAAACTCAACAAGATATACTTTCTTTCTATTTTAAGTTTGGAATAAATAACACAAAAAAAATAAACAACATCGTAGCTAAGCTTGATAAGGTCTTTTTCAGCGATATACCAAAGACGAGATTAGGCAAAACTCTAAATCAGATTCAGGTCATAGGGGGGAGACGTAAAGTAATGGCAATGATACGGGCGATTGGTGGCTCGAGTTATATAAAAGATACGATGGCAGTAGGCGATAGTATTACTGATTACAAAATGTTAAAAGCAGTGAAAGAAGGATGTGGTTTATCAGTTGTATTTAACGGAAACACGTTTTCATTGCCATACGCAAGCGTAGCAGTTGCTGGTGAAGACATTTTACCAATTTCTCTCCTGGCAAAACTGTTTACTCAAGGAGGGCGTGAATTAGTGTTTACCACAATAAAAAACTTGGAAGATAATTTCAAAAAAAATGAAATTGATAGCCAAAAAATATTCGAAGATGTTTTTACTCCACAAATAACGCAATTTTTAAGTGCACATGAGCGCACATTAAAATTTCCATATATCAATTTAATTGAAAATGCAAGCGATGAAAAACTTCATCGTGTAGCCGAAATTCACAAGAGATTCAGACGTATCGTTAGAGGTGCAGATGTTTCTCAGCTTGGATGAATATGCTATCAAGTACTAACTGAACTCTAACATTCTTACATTCTATTTCTGACATTAGTGTCACAGTTCATGAACTATAGTTTACACGGTTCACAATAACGGTAACTAATGAAACGAGATAGATCTCGTAGCGAGATCCACAGTAACGATTCACGGCCAACTAGATTAAAAATAAACCGTGAGGGTATATGGTGGGAAAATTTTTTTAAACAAAGTAAAAATTGTATTTTATACTACTTAATATATAATCTTAAATTTAGCACTAACATCGCGGGGTTTAAACAATTTTTTGGAAAAAAGTAGTTATTTTTCATTAAGTAAAACAACTATAATAATGCTCAGAATATGAGAACCGCCAATTTAACGAATAAATCTTAAAATTAAGATTATTCAGTTGCAACGCCAGTTGCTATGACTTCATCAAGCGGTTTAGACCCAGCCTCAATGACTTTCAGATTAACCTGTCCAGTTTTAGCTGAGATTTCGCATCCTCTAATGCTCTTCCGTTTTCTTACCCCTCTCCTCTCCGGATGATACCCCACCCCGCTTGAGAGAAGGAGTCGCTTTCTTCCGGCTCCAGGGAGATCGTGCCTCATAGCAACTCCATCTTTGTCAGATCCGCCTGAAACATATAATTTATAATCTAAAAGACCTATGATTTGTCCTTCTATAGTATCTCCTATAGCTTTCCCTATGAGTTTATTCGCCTTGGCGCCAGATACTTCAAGCTTATATGCTTTACCGCTCTTTGGATCTGATATTACAAGTCTAAAATCTGCCATTTGTTCAATTCTCCTTTCTCTAACCTCAACGTTTGCGCAGCGCTCTGCTCATTCTTAAGCAAAATCCTATCTTCGTATTATGGTGTATCCATCCAACAAACTTATTTTGCCCAGAACGGGTTGCTCTCTCGCTTTATCTCTAAAAACGCTTCAAGCGTGTGCATCTCGCTTCCTTGAAGCGCATCGTAAAGTTCCTGCTCTATAATCTTTGCATGCTTTTCAGGCACGTCTACGTAAAGTAAGTCTCCTTCATTTATTTGTCTTCCGACTGTTGGACCTTCGATCGAAATAGCAACCTCCTTTCCTGAGCTAACTTCGCTTACATGTTCGCCTCTGTCTTGCATATCTTTCAATATTCCGATTCTCGTTCCATCATCTCTTATTATAGCTACGCCAGTCCTAAGAGTCCCTCCGAGAACCTCAACCCCCACAATTGCCGGTTTACTTTGCCTAAATATGCAGCCAGGTAGTATTCTAAATTTTCCAGGTCTAATTATCGTTTCGTACAGTTTTTTACCATACCGTGTCTTTTGTTCGTTCATCCAAGTTGTGTAGTCCTCTACTAGTCGGTAAATAACATCGTTCGTAAATATGACAACGTCTGTACGCTCAGACTCTTCTTGCGCATCAGGTAATACATCGATGTTGAAGCCTATCACTACTCTAAAAAGTGGATCCTTTACAGTTTCAGCTTCAATCACATCTCTCCGTGATATCCCTCCCAACCCTGTCTTGCTTATAGGTACTTCAGCACTTTCAATTTCCCTAGCAAGTGCCTCTAAACTGCCTATGGTATCGGCCTTGATTATGACACCGACCTCTTGAGTATGAATATCTATCTCGCCCATTTCTTTTTGGATTATTTCGACAGATTCTTCAGCGTCTCCCTTAATAACTCGTAATGGTGCTCCTGCGAGTGCCTTATCAATGTTAGGGGCCGAAATCTTAACTCCAGCGGCAGCTGTAACTTTTTTTATCTTTTTAAACCCCTCCTGGATATCTGGTTTAAGGAGAGCTCTTGTTTTAGTTATGATGGGCTTTCCTGAACTTCCGATGACAATTTTGTCACCAACTTTCAGTACCCCATCATAAATTATTGTGTCGAGCGTTGTGCCATATCCACGTTCCTCTTTTATCTCTAATACGGTTCCCATTGCAGGTTCTTCCGCATGAAGTCGTAAATCTTTTTGGAGAAACTTTTGCGCAAGTCCGACAGATACCATAAGAAGATCCGGGATTCCCTCCCCTGTCTTAGCACTGACGGGAACTATACCAATATTGTTCGTGAAGTCCCTAATCCTATCATATCTGTCAGAGCTAAAGTTAAGCTCAGAGAGTTTCTCAATTAATATGTATATCTTATCATCAAGCAAATTTCGTGCCCTTTCACCTTGCAACTTGAAGGTTTCTATGAACATCATATTTGAATGTGGGAACCAGCCATGAATCTTATCTATTTTATTAGCAGCAACTATAAACGGGGTTTTGTATTGTTTTAAGATGTTTATGCTCTCGATAGTCTGTGGCTGAAATCCCTCGTTTATATCAACAACGAGTATTGCTATATTGGCTAGGGCCCCGCCTCTCGCTCGAAGAGTGGTAAAAGCGTGATGTCCTGGGGTGTCAATAAAAAGAAGACCTGGAACTCTTACCTCTCCTGTGAGTGAGCCGCACAATTTTGAAATAGCTTCGATTGACACTTCAGTAGCACCTATATGCTGCGTGATCAGACCAGTCTCTTTTTCTGCGACTGTAGTACCTCGAACCCTATCTAGTATAGACGTCTTACCGTGGTCAACGTGCCCGAGCACTGCGACTATTGGGGTTCTAAGGTTATTTGTCATAAAAATCACATTATATTGAAAGAATCGAATTTTAACA
>DASPRZ010000048.1:0-5227 GCA_035624185.1 Candidatus Acidiferrales bacterium | reverse complement strand
TCAATCTTCTCGAAAACCGGTACAAGCTCATCGAGCAGCGCTGGCAGATACGCGCGGTGCACGATGATATGGCCAGACGTGCAGCTTCGTGTGTGATGTGACCGCTTACCCCCCATGTCATAGCTCATTTTAACGTATTTTTGAGCAACAGCATCTATCTGTGTGTGCTCGCCATCTTCCCGTTTCTTCGTAAGTCGTGAAAAATTGTAAAACAGATACGCGTAGTACGACTGGTATTCGATGGCAAAAACGCTCATTATGGCCAAGTTCCGCTATTTTATCTGTCTTTAATCTGTGCCTTTTTCGTTTAGCAATTATACCGTGGTGGCATAGTAGACAAACCAGTGTCAGAATTTGCCGCACATTGAAGCTATTCATGACAGTATGCTAATAAGTTTTTTTTTGCAGTGCTACACTGAGGACACTTTTTAATAGCGCAAGATATGGGTCGGAAAAAAGCAAAAAGCGCTTTGCCGCTTGAGGACCCATAAACTCTAACGGGGTCAAAGCGCTATCTTACCTCTACTTGGTTGCTTTTTTTACAGTCGAGCGTCTGCCACACGATCTTGATTATGATATATAACCGTTATTACTGATTAGTAATAACGCTTTTTTTAGTATAATTTTCCATATATAACCATTACTATTTGTTGATAACAACGCTTATTTTATATAGCTGAACAGTATGCAGCTAAGCGCGAATACTGTTTTTTAGGGTTTAGGTATGAAAAAGGCATCGATCTACGTATTTCTGCAAATTTGAATGTTAAGAAGATCGTAGGTATATACGTCGATTAGTTCTTCTCTTTTTAACCGTTATCAGCATGGCGCCATGAGGTCACAGTGCGTAATCACCGTGACAATTTTTTCTGCCACGGGCGTTGCAAAACAGCATATAACTTCTTTAGCCGCTATTTCACCGCGTAAATCGGGAGAAATAGTTAAGTATTGGACTAAAGTACAAGTTATAAAAAGGTGATTGTAAATGAAAATTAGCGTGCGCAATAAAATTCCTGCTACGGTGAAAGAGATAAAAATGGGCGCTGTGATGGCAGAAGTTATCGTGCAGGCTGGTAACAATCAAATTGTAGCTGCCATCACAAAAGATGCCGTTGAAGATCTCGCTCTAAAGACGGGGGACAGCGTCACCGCATTGGTAAAGTCAACGTCGGTTATGATTCAAAAATAGGCTTAACAAGGCTCGAAATAACACTAAGATTGGCCTGTTGAATAAGCTAAACGATATATTTCACGCAACCTGGTTTAGTAATATTCACGACTTTATTTAAATTTAATATCTGACGGCTTAAGATTGAAGGATCAGCGCATCACGGCTTCAGTCCACCACAAGGCTCACATGGTAAGATGATCTCTAGAATATAAAAAACGAAACTGTGCGGTCTCGTATGGTCCTCGTTGTTACATTCATTTCTATGGCTCTCAGCTAGCTAAAATCGTATAACTTAAAGTTCTCGCAGTACCACGCGTTCAAATGTCGACCATGTTGAGGCCCTAGCCGCTTTTGTTCCGGTTAAGACAAGTTCAAAGAGCTTTACGCTCCATCTGCAGAAAGCCTTCCGGCAGCCAAGCGTCGGTGACCTACGACATATATGCTCTGTACTCAGATGATGAGTATAAGGGCGTCATGGGAAAGCGCTGCGCAAGTGTGTTTGTTGGGGTTGAATTCAACTGCATTTAGTCGGCTTTGTTATAAATGTATCCTCTATTTCGAAAGTAAGTTGTTTGTTGCAAGAGTCACACAGGCAAAAATTGCATAGCTTAGTAGAATAAGGGCACTTTAAATAGACAACCCGCCATTTCCTGTGCATTCATAAGTTTTTTTCTGTATCTTCGAGTCTCTCGTATATCTTCAAACCAAGCAATTGTTCATTGTACTGAGAGAAATCCATGGTAACATTTTAGAGCTGGCATTAAAGAGGTATGAAAGTACGAAAGAGGATCTAATCACGACTGATGAATTATTTCCGAGCTCTTGGAGTGTTAGAGTAGTGGCCGAAAGTAAAAATCTTTGTGATAGCTGATTTAAGAGTGCGTGGCTTTAAGTGCTGGCTAGTTAACGAATGTTAGGGATTGATAAGGATCATTATATATGCAGACATGATCTCGTGGTTACAATGAGGATTTCTTGATTAAACCCTATCAAAATTGGCGTTTTCAAGCTATGCAACGCTTTTTAAATTTGAAAATCGTAAAAGCTTGAAGAGCATCAAGTAGCTGCAACTACTGATAAAACGGACGCACTGGTAACGTGTTGGTACTGAGTGGAGATGAACGATAATCATTGTAAATTAGAGTACAGACTGGAGACATAATAGCTTTAGTGGGAGTGGTTATTGAGGGTGCAAATTTACTCTTACTGAAATAGGTAAACTAAGGAAGAAAAAGGTGAGTATCAGATGGAGATGAGCGGCGCAAAAGTGCTGATTAAGAGTTTGGAGCTTGAGCATGTGGACACGATTTTCGGATATCCCGGTGGAGTCGTTATACCGATATATGACGAGTTGTATCAACAGGATGCGATCCACCATTACCTCGTACGGCACGAACAATCGGCAGCACACGCTGCCGATGGGTATGCTAGGGCGACCGGGAAGGTAGGCGTCTGTATGGCTACCTCAGGTCCTGGAGCAACGAACCTCGTAACGGGAATCGCCACTGCATACATGGATAGCGTGCCACTCGTCGCATTAACGGGACAAGTCCCCTCTGATCAGATCGGAAACGACGCATTTCAGGAGGTCAACATAACGGGTATCACACTGCCGATTACGAAGCATAACTATTTGATCAGAAGTGCGGAGGAGATCCCGCAAACCATAAAAGAGGCGTTTCACATCGCATCAACGGACAGGCCGGGGCCGGTTCTGATTGATATACCAAAGGACACCGTAACGGCTACTATGAAGTTCGAGCATCCGAAAAAGGCGAACCTGCCGCGATATAAGCCGACGCATGATGGTCACCAGCTCCAGGTAAAGCGCGCCGCGAAATCCATCTCTGAGGCACGTCGACCGGTCATATACGTCGGCGGCGGCGCTAAGATGAGCGGGGCAACTGAGGAGGTCCGTTTGCTCGCGGAAACCATAATGGCTCCCGTGGCAATGACGCTCATGGGAATGGGAATAATGCCTGCCGACCATCCACTGTCGCTCGGCATGCTCGGAATGTACGGTACGAAGTATGCAAACTATGCCGTTACAGAATCCGATCTCATCATCGCGATAGGAGCGAGATTTGACGACAGAGTGACCGGCAAGATAGCAAGCTTCGCCCCCAGTGCCAAGATTATCCACATAGATATAGATCCGGCTGAGATCAGCAAAAACGTCAGAGTCGATATCCCCATCGTCGGCGATGCAAAAAAAGTCCTTCAAAAGCTCACCCCTGTCGTAAGGGCCACGCGTACTCACGAATGGATCAAAAAAGTGTCAGCGTGGAAGCGAGAGTTTCCCCTGGAATTTGAGGGGAATAGACTGAAGCCGCAATACGTCATAAAAAAGATCAGCGAATTATGCCCGGACGCGATCATCTGCACAGATGTCGGACAGCATCAGATATGGGCTGCCCAGTACTTCAATCATCAACATCCACGAAACTTCATATCGTCAGGAGGACTCGGAACGATGGGCTACGGATTTCCTGCATCGATCGGTGCAAAGATTGGACGGCCTGACGAGACCGTTTTTAACATCGCCGGTGATGGCAGCTTCACTATGAACTGTAAGGAGTTGGCGACGGCAGTTGCCTATGACGTTCAGGTAAAAGTAGCGATACTCAACAACGGATATCTCGGCATGGTGCGACAGTTGCAAGAGTTTTTCTATGACAAACGGTACTCTGCAACAAAGCTCACGGAAATAAACTTCGTGAAGTTAGCCGATGCATTTGGAGCACACGGAATCCGGGTCGATAGGCCAAGCGAGGTTGTGCCGGCGATACGGGAGGCGATTGCGACACCAAAACCAGTCATCATTGACTTTCAAGTCGCTCCCGAAGAGAATAATTATCCGATAGTTCCTGCGGGGGCAGCGTTGAGTGAGATTATTGATTTAAAGAGTAGGAGAGAGCAGCGGAGGGGTGTCGGTAGAGACGACGCATATGCTACTAGTACTGGTTAAAAAATAAGTTCGCGCATTTGCAAACTGCAGAACTTTTGAGCGATCGGATGATCAAGAGAAGAAATAACAGTGAAAAACCTCAAAAGTTCGCCATGACCTATACCAATCTGTACGGTTCCTTAATGACTAAAACTTCATCTAAAAAGGCACGATTGATAAACAAATTGTGAAAAGAATAGCCAAGCGATATGTGATCCGGATACCGTGACAGGGGCGAGATAATTTTTTCAAAATGCAATTTAAGTGACATTCTCTCATGAATCCTAGTTACTGTACTGTAAATGTGCTTGCTTGCGACGCTGAGACTGCTGAGGCTAACGAACAGTCGCACTTTCTGAAGATCTTAAAACACCAACGGATGTCAGTATATGTGATAGAATGCATCATAAATACCGGCTTGTGCTGGGATGGTACACATATCACGGGCATACCATACCAACATCAGGCCTTTGCACACTCTATTCGTAACGCTACGTCATTGCTGTTGTGCTTTGTGAAGTCACACTCGTCATGGTCGCATTCTGCGATGTCAATCCTTGTTGAACAATAAACCCATACTTCTGCAAAATTGCTTGTCCTGCCGGAGAAGTCACATAGTTAACGAAATCCTGTGCTAACACTGGGTCTTTTGCCTGTTTCAATACACCAATGGGATACTGCGCTACTACATTGTACATATCCGGGATAGTGATCTTATCTACTTGGGCCTGTTGTTTCATGGGGACATCAGACTGATACACAAATCCTGCGTCAGCTTCGCCAAGCGCCACCTTTGTCACAACATTATTAACATTCGGCTCTCTTGATACCACGTTCGACAGTACTTTGTTTTTATAGTCAGGACCATATGAACCATTGGCCATTTTATCAAGCACTTGTAGCGTGTAATTACCTACTGGAACGGATTGTGTTCCTATTACAATCTTTAGTCCGGGTTTGGCAAGATCTGACAGACTTGCAATATGTGCAGCGTTATCCTTGGGAATGATCACCTCTAGCTTATTTTGTACAAATACTGTCACCGTTGAATTATTCATGTACCCTTCGTTCTTCAATGCGTTCATGTGTCCCATATCTGCAGACGCAAA
>DASPRZ010000047.1:0-5805 GCA_035624185.1 Candidatus Acidiferrales bacterium | reverse complement strand
TATTGGTGACTGAATACACCAATATCGAGAGTAAAAACATTAGAAATAGGGTTGCTGGGTACATCACTCACAAGATTAACATCGGCAACAGGAGAAAAGGATGATATTTGAAGGCGTATATCCTGCCCTGATTACGCCCTTTATGAAGGATAAGAAACTTGATATTGAAGGGTTAAAGTCAAATATCGAGCATTTGATGGCCGGAGGTGTGGCGGGGTTCGTGCCCTGTGGCAGCACCGGAGAATCGGCAACGTTGTCATTTAATGAACATAAGGCGACTGTAGATGCTGCAGTAGACGTATCGAACGTGCCGATTATAGCAGGTACCGGTTCAAATAATACGACAGAGGCAATAGATTTAACAAAGCATGCTCAGGATGCGGGAGCCGATGCAGCGCTTCTTATTGTTCCGTATTATAACAAGCCCATGAAAAATGGGCTCATCGAGCACTTCAGCGCTATAGCAGACGCCACTGAATTTCCGCTAATACTGTATAACATTCCGGGGCGTACTGGGATTAACATGGATCCGGAGACCATTAGCGTGTTGGCCCACGAATATAGCAATATTATGGGGGTCAAAGAGGCAAGTGCTAACTTCAGTCAGATTTCAGACGTTCTAGAGCTAACGCAGGGTCTTGAATTTTACGTGCTCGCTGGGGATGATAGCCTGACGCTTCCTATGATGAGTCTTGGAGCAACAGGTGTGATATCAGTTGCTGCTAACATATTGCCGAAGAAAATGACAAAGCTTGTCAGGCTCTGCCTTGATGGAAATTATACCGAGGCGAGAAAACTTCACTTTGAGCTCTCACCGTTATTCGGGGCGTTATTTATCGAAACGAACCCGATACCGATAAAGAAGGCGTGTGGTTTGATGGGGCTTGCCGGTGGGCCTATGCGGTTGCCGCTTACCGATATGCAGGATTCAAATGTCGCAAAGCTTAAGTCGGTCCTTTCAATGTATGCCGATGCATAGAGGTTTTAATTCCGAAGAGGTGTCTATGGAGGTGTTACATCCATGAACGATAGCACAAAAATTAGAGTGGCAGTGACGGGTGCGTGCGGTAGAATGGGCTCTTTAATCGTAGAAAACGTCAAGGAGGCACCTGATATGGAGCTCGTAGCTGCGTTTGACAGGAACATCTGCAATGATGCAGTTACCGATACGTCAAAACTCTCGGAGACTCTAAACAGAGTTAAACCTGAAGTAGTGATTGATTTTACGGAAGCATGCTCCTCAACTGAAATTATCAAAACAGCCGCAGCAGCGGGGGTTCGGCTTGTTGTCGGCACCACAGGTCATTCCGCTGATCAGCGCGAGGAGATACGAAATGCTATCGATGGGAAGGTTGCAGCTTTAATATCGCCCAACTTTTCAATTGGTGTGAACGTTTTTTGGAGACTTGTAAAAGAGGCGTCCGAACATTTGCCGTGGCCCAACTATCCCGCGGAAGTCATTGAAGCCCATCACAAACACAAGACAGATGCGCCGAGCGGTACGGCCATAAAAGCAATGGACGTGATTAAAGAGGCCGGAGGAGATCGACAGATAGGCTCGTATTCAATTCGGTCTGGAGATATCGTTGGCGATCACACTGTGCTCTTCATTGGTGATGGTGAGCGACTTGAGATAACGCACAGAGCTCACAGCAGACAGGCATTCGCAAGTGGGGCGATGATGGCCACGCGCTTTGTTATGGCCAAACCACCGGGTATGTATTCTATGGATGACTTGATGGCTGAAATGAAAGGCTAACACAAGGCAGTAGCTAGACATCGCATGCCTGACGCTATCTTATACTTACAAGCACCAGATCCAACAATTGGACGTGCAGGCTAAACCTCGGGGTATTTTCGCGGTATGAATGAATTAGCTGCAGAATTTTGAGTCCTGGATCTCTATAAACTCGTTATCGGTAGTTTGAGGAAGACAGTTGAAGTACGACGTGATAAGTGACGTATTAGTCATAAATGGATGCTTTGAAGCACTTAGCACTGGAGTGGGCGGCGGCAGAAGGCGCGTGAAGTATATATTGAATATTCAGGTACCGCACAATTTTTCCCATACCGATCCTAAAAGTTACATAGATGGTGTTGCTCGTTCTTTGCATCTCGATGGTGACTACGTCGCATTGTTGACAGCGGTTGCGATGAAAAATGTTCAGATAGTAGAGGAGGATTATATCACTGTTTTTGCAACGGCAGGGGTTACGCACCCCCGCTCTATGGGTACGATAAATCTGATCATTGTGTCGTCACGGGAGCTATGTGAAGGTGCAATGGCAAACATCATCATCACGGCTACGGAAGCTAAGACAAGTGCTTTATTTGATTTGGGTCTCACGTTCACAGGTACTTCGACTGATGCTGTTGTAGTGGCATTTGAGCGAGAATCAGGCGGAGAGACGGTCGTATATGGTGGGCCCTCAACTGAACTTGGAAAAAAAGTCACGCAGATGGTTCGGCTCGGAGTTAAAAATGGCTTAATCGCTCATCATGGGAATAATATTAAAGAGCTGCGAAATACACGTTCTAGATAATTATTTATCACTTTGAACCATGACAGTTTATGTCCCCACTGTAGATAGAGCGTGTGGCGTAACTACTTGCAAACGCAGTTGTAAAGCATTGTTGTTAAAGCAAGGTGGTAGAGATCTGCGGGCCCCACCACCAACAGAAAGAATTAAATGACAACACTGTCACACCACACTCTCATTTACTCACTCACTCACGCACGCACGATAACCATGCTCACCGGAATTACCATAACCTCGCTCACCACACACGCCGACGAACGCGGCCTCTTCACGGAGATCATACGGCAAGACTGGATCCCCGACGACATTCAGCAGTCCAATTTCTCCATCACCTATCCAGGGACAATACGGGCGTGGCACCGGCACACACGTGGGCAGACAGACTACTTCATCGTACTAGCAGGAGCACTACAGCTCTGCGGATACGACGATCAAACGAACGAGCTCACCGAAATCATATCAACAGGAAACGTCCTACAGCTCGTCCGGATGCCCGGCCATTACTGGCACGGCTTTAAAGTGGTAGGAGACGAACGAGCCCACCTCATCTATTTTACCACTGTGCTCTACAACTATGCAGATCCTGATGAAGAGCGAAAGTCGTGGGACGATCCTAGCGTGACCCCGTTGTCAATAAACGGGAGGACGGATGACCCGCGGTGTAATGCGCCGTGGGACTGGTGGCATCGCCCGTTTAAGTAGGGGCATACTTGTGCCAATTGCCAGCATTCGATTTTTTAGATAGCAGTATCTATTTAATCCTATACAGTTGACAAAAAAGCCCCGGGAGGGATTTGAACCCTCGACCTATTGATATCCTGCCGCGTAAAATGATCGTTACGTAATCACTTTACGTACCTATTATCGTAAATAACAGATACAAGTCAATCGCTCTTCCAAGCTGAGCCACCGAGGCGATACATACTGGTGATTTCATATATATGTCAGCTATTTATACGTTTTTGTGGCATCTTACTCTTCACTGCACGCTAGGCGTGTCAGACCCACTCCTCTCCATCATCCTTCTTCAGTCTGGCACTTCGCATCCACGAGTGCCATGATCCCGGGAAGTGTCTCACCCGCTAAAAAATCTATGCACGCCTTGCCTCCTGTCGAAACGTGCGTTATGTGCTTATCAATGCCAATTCTCCGTGCTGCCGCAGCAATATGCCCTCCGCCTAAGATCGAGAGTTTCGACTGCGCTGCCGCCTTTAATGTCTCGTCAGTGCCTAGCGCAAACGCTTTTTGTTCAAATACACCGGCCGGCCCATTTATCACGACAGTTCCCGCGGATTTAAGTTCACGTGAGTACGCCACGATAGTCTCTATTCCGATATCATAGATAAGGCACTCTGTTGGCAGGTCCGCAAGATGCGCATCAGAGCGGTTCCCATTGTTGTTTAGCGCAACGTCGATTGGCATCATGATCTTGCCGTCATGTACGTCGATGAGCTTTTTGCACACGTCAATGCAGCCCTCATAGCCTAACGACTTGATATAATCAAGGTTCGGACGGCCAATATCAACGCCGGAAGCTGCCAAAAAAACGTTTGCAACGATCCCCGTTACGAGCACTTTGTCTGCACTGCCCTGTGAGAGAACGTGCTCAATGACCTTAACGCTGTCATCAGCCTTTGTCCCCCCAAGCATAAATATTCTCGGTCTTTGCGAAGTCGTAAGGGCTTTGGTGAGCATATCCACCTCTTTCTCCATCAGCCTTCCCGCACCTGACGTTAAAACGAGGGGGAAGGCTACTATCGAGGTTTGAGATCTGTGGACCGTGCCGAAGGCGTCGTTAAGGTAAAGGTCAGCCACTAGGGACAACCTCTTCACGAGGTGTGTTTTGGCAAGGTCTTCAGTTGGAGCTTTAAGCACCTCTTCAGAGCTAAACCTCAAGTTCTCAAGCAAAACTACCTCACCATTGTCCATTTCTCGTATTGTCAGCAGTGCGTGTGAGCCGAAGATATCGTCGACGTACATCACGCTCTTTCCTAAGAGCGATGAGAGCTTCTTTGCGTGATTTTCCATCGTGGTGAAATCTTTCTTGCCAGGACGGGACTGATGAGCAATAAGGACTACCTTAGCATCATCTAACGCTTTAATGGTCGGTATATGGCTCCTGAACCGTATGTCGTCAAGAATTTCACCATCTGGACCAATCGGAGAATTCAAATCGACGCGAACCAAGACGACCTTGTTATGGGTATCGAGATCGTCTATGGTAAAAAATGGAGGCATATTCCATGGGTATGTTAAAATGTGTGATATATAGATATCTAAATACTCTTTCAGTCGAAAATAGATGAGCTTCGTTGTCTTTTTTCTATCAAGACGGAGGTTAAGGGGGGCCCTTTTCAATGCTGAGATGCTCTCCGTCCACGTCACACATGCTCTGAACTCAAAAAGATGAGCATAAGAGCGTTATCAGGGAGAGTGCAACTATTTTCGGTCGCATTTTCGGTCGCCATTGCCTGTTTTGCCAATTTTTTCTGCAGCACCGCTTTTAGTTTTGGTGCCATTTGTGGGGACAATACCGTAACGTTTAAGAGGCAAAAATGCGCAAGAGAGACAAATGAGGTGATCCGTAATGTTAACGTTATTTCCGATTCCCCTTCCGCCACTTCCGATTCCCCTTCCGATTCCCCTTCCGATTCCAATTTAGCGTTTTATGGCCTTTTAAGCACCACTTTGAGTTATGATGGAAGTAATATATCCGAATTCTTGTCACGCTAGCATGCAAAGACAGTTTTAGGCTTAGTAATTAATAATTTAGTAAATTAAAGATTAGGTCGAGAAGGCGCGACAGAGGCGCTGGGTCGATACTCCCGTGAGAGTATCGTTTGACTATGTTATGATAAATAATGGGCCACAATTTCGGGGAACACACATAGAAAAGGCAAGGAAGAAAAGGACACAATAACAGTTGATTCATGAGTGCATTCCTGACACTGGAAATATGAGTTTGAGCGGAAGGAATTGAAATTCCGGGCGCAGAGTCATTCTGCAGAACTGAGTGAGAGTCTGAGACATTTTATGGGAGTAGATGCCTGAACCACTGTGGATGTAGTCGTTGCCTTTACCGGTGGTTTGACGTTGGCTTCACCGTAGGCCCAGTGTTGCAGTCGGCTTGACGGTTGGCGTCGTGGCTGTCCACGCCAGCTTATCAGTGTTCCAGCTTCCACCGTTACTAAAATCAACGATTGAATTGTATTGCCGGTACACAAAGAAGCCGCCGTTGAGCCAGCTGGTCTTGGCTGATGCACTG
>DASPRZ010000031.1:0-15067 GCA_035624185.1 Candidatus Acidiferrales bacterium | reverse complement strand
AACTCAAGGATGTCGGCCCCGTCACTAATTGCCCGCTGTGCGTGTCCTGGGTCGAATATGACTCCGACGATCCTGGGACCTTCATCGCCCCCTATGAATACATTATCTAACTTGATCACGTCACCACCTCTCTATGAGCGTCTCCTCGACATCTATCCCGAAATGCCTTTCCTTCTTTATGATAGACCAATACTTTGTCCCCTGGTTTGATTTTTTTTAATTCACTTAAAGTTCTCCCACGTTTCTCACTCTCGTATCTTAATAAATAAAAGTGTTTCGAGATCGTTTGCCTGCTTGCATCAGCGAGATAATCGTAAACTGCGACCTCACCCAACTATAGCCGTTTGAATAGACATATAACTCATAATGACTCTAAAGAAGCACAGAGCGACGCTACACCCATATAGAGCGAGGTTTTGCATCCACCTCATATCGCCTGACGGTGCGCGCCAGAACTGTATAGTTGTTAAGATTTTAGAGCAACATCCATTATAGCAAAAATTGAAACCAGCACAAGGATTGAAAGTAGTACATTTGTTCTGATCCACTTCGCTGTCTTACGCATCCGATAGATCCTGCCGCTTTTTCTATCTCTCTTTATCTCTCGGACGTTGTGCTCGATCTTTTCAATCTTTTTCTTTTCCTGTTCTATTTCATCGTTGCATTTTAGTAGATACTCGATAGCCATGCTAGTCGGTCTATAGTAAGTGTACGCCTTCCCGCTAGTGGAAGACTCGATAAATACCTGCGTGCAAAGTGGCAGAACCTTATCTAAATTCGGCGCACTGTGGACGTCCACATAATCAATGATGTGGCATGGATTTTCTTTGCTGTCGAAAAAGCCGAATTCATCAACGCCGACCTTTTTGATCCAGCGTGTCAGAACTATTGATTCTTTGGTTATCATTTTGCTCAACTCATTTTGGAGCAACTTCCACATTCACGCTTTTCACGCAAACATCTTCACCACTTTAAAAAGCGTAGTGGTTTTAATAACGTTACGATTTGCTCTTAGTTGCTTCTAATGGAGCGTTTTCTTCTAATGGAGACTATCCACCATGAAATATCAAAAAATATTACGATAACATGCTACATGTAAAATTGCCACAAAACAATAAAAAGCAGGTTATAACATCATTTACGTCCATGCTAATTGTATAAGCCTCTTCCCTTATTCTACATTTGAGTAGATCCACGGACCAGTTATAAGTCTAATTGTCGAAAGAGGATAAACTGCGAAAGCATGTCAATTTAATGACCCTTTATTGTTACTTTCCTTCATTTCACGAATGAACGTAATAAAAGACATAAAGTCGTATTGCGAGAAACAGAAAGTGCATTAAATACTAAACTATACCAAGATGAATAACAGACGTAATTATTTTATTTTACATACATTGTGAGAAAGTGGCTTATGTCTCTCAGAACTAGTAGCTTGAGAAATGCGCTTTGGTGAGGGCGATGACCTAGGTTCACCACTCGACTACGAAATCGCGGAGGAGCGTAGAAAGGTCGACAACAAAGATTACAGCTCCATCTCCGAATTATCATGTCGTTTCTAAGGAGTCGATATAGGCGATATAAGTTCCTCGGGACTTGTTACCGACTAGGGAATCACGGTGAAAAGCATCGCCCTTTACAGCACGATTTATCTAATAGCGTTAAGCAGCTAGGAAACCTCAACTGACTTGATGAATGACCTACGTTGAAAATATGGGTTATCGGAAGAAACCGTGACGTTGAAGAGCAAGACTTATTAAACAAGGATCGAAACTTTACTTAGTCAGGGAGTGATATCCACGGAAAACCAGAAAATATCCAAAGTCACGCTATCTTTAACTTTTATTTATGTTCTTATCTTCCCCGTTGCCCTCTTATTTATTTCTGGGAACTGGTTATGGCTGGGGGGTGGATATTCAGTACCTGGTTTTTAGGATTGTGCTATCTCACCATAATCTATCTGTATCGCTACGACCCGGCACTTTTAGAAGAAAGGTACAGAAAACCCGGGAGCGGTGAGGAGAAGGGATGGGACAAATATTTTGTGTATATCTTATTCCCTAGCTTTGTAATCTGGTTTGTAATCATGCCGCTGGACGCACAGAGATTTGCTTGGACTGCTAACTTTCCGGTATGGTTAGAATCACTGGGATTGATTTTCTTAATGGGTTCGGCCGTCTTTTTGTTTAGATCCTTCAAGGACAACGCCTTTGTATCACCTCTAGTTAGAATTCAATCAGAGAGGGATCAAAAAGTAGTCTCTACTGGAGTTTATGGCTTTGTAAGGCATCCTATGTATCTGGGAGGAATGCTATTATTTTTAGGAGCACCATTGCTTCTAGGATCAGTATATGGATTAATAATGGGTGTATTCCTCTCCATCTTATTTGTGGCCCGTATTATGGGCGAAGAAAAGATGCTAGTGGAAGAATTAGATGGATATATGGATTATAAAAAGAAGGTCAAGTACCGGTTAATTCCATATATCTGGTAAATATCGCATTATTTTTTATTGATTTTAGTAATGTTACAGAGCGCCGACGACAAAACAAGGATTGAAACAAGAGTGATAGAATCACAATAAAATATCAGAAAATGTTACGATAAGACATAATACAATACATAAAATTGCCACTAAACAATAGAAAGCAAATAAGACATCCACAGATCCAATTACCACTCATACGATTCATTTTCTAGCTCTAATGGATTCGATAGATCCGCTGACCGGCTACAGGCATAATTGTCGAAATAGGGTAATCCTCTAGTGGTTAAAATGACATTCGTTATTTAAAATAGGAAACTTTTGGGCTGTATAGATATAAATGCCAATAAAGCAAGTCACAAGTGCAACACAACCAATTCACTTGCCAGAGCTTCCCGACTGCCACAGATACGACATACTAGGATTACTGTGTCAAAAATGTTCTCGTACATTTAAAGCGAGAGGATATTTTACCGCATAATCATTCGTTTCCTGCAGCACCCCAAGGCAAATTTCCACTCTTGGCCAGGACATTCCGCCACCATGCACGTGCTCAACGAGTCAGCATGGTAAGAACCAGGGCATAGCTGCTCGTTCGTCCCGTTTCGGAAACCGTAAAGGTGGCCGTCTTCACGGATTTCAAGATAGTCAAATCGGCGAGTTAGATAAGGGATCACAATACTATTGAGCCACTCAGTTTCTGCAGTTTCTCCACTTTTATTATTGTTAATGCACCAGCGATTGAAGTCGAGCCCCTCAATTGTCCAACGAACGGCATCACCCATACAATGGATAACAAAATGCTCTATTTCATGGCGTTCAATCCTTGTAGCCCGCACTGTTATAGATTTCCTACCACTATTAGGCAATTAACTATGTGAACGCTACTACTTATCGCTATTGGCAGCTGCGGGTACCCTAGAATACATCAATGAGCCTATCTCGCGTTATTGTTTTGACGTGAAGGACGTTACCAATCACTTTAAGAGCGTGCAATTGTTTTTTTATAGGTAAAATAATTGTAATTTTACAAACGGGATCTGTACAGCTTCCTTTGTATCTCAACGACCTTTTCAAACGGCACTACAGGATGAGTTTCTACGTGAAAATTATCCAATATTGCCGTGCCAAGGAGGTCGAAAAAATCCTCTTCCTCGTCAATATCAACAACGAAGAAGCCACCCCGCGCATCGACAAATGTGCCGTTTGTCACGATTTTGCCTGTACCCAGCATACACTGCAGTTGTTCACCCATTTCTTGCTGAACACGGACTATCTCTGCACTCGTAATCGTATCGAATAGACGTATCACGACCAAAAATCGCATGGCCTTCGCTGCCTATTTGTTTTGTGAAACAGTGCAAGGGAAACTGACTTAAGTGTTTCCCTTTTTTAACTGAAAATTTGGGCAGAAGGTTGCTACAAGAGGAAGTTGACTTAAACTTTTCGGGATTTTTTTAATCACTTTGCTATAATAAGAAGAGAAAAAATCAATAGGGGAATTATGGCATTTTTGAGGCTTAATTCAGCCAAAAAACAAATATAAGATTGCTGCAAAAAGTAGTTAAAATTAAAGCAATATAGTACTCTATGAGCGAGAGTGCTACAAGATACGGTTGATGTTTAATTCAAGCTATTCTGATTGGGACATCGATTTATGCGTCTTGTTGCCTGACGCAATAAAGTAAGCATTGTGAAACTCAAATTTACGAATACGTTAAAAGGTGTTAAAATGGCTGCGAAAGAACAGTTAGACATGTTTTGTTATCAGTGCTCCCAGACTGCTCGTGAGACTGGATGTACCTTAAAAGGAGTATGCGGTAAGGAAGCGACGATCGCTCGCTTGCAGGACAACCTGCTCTTTGCCATAAAAGGTATAAGTGCGTATCTCTACCATGCACGAGAGCTCGGCTACACAGATGATACAGTTGATGCCTTCATAGAACGGGCATTTTTCTCAACGCTAACGAACGTCAATTTTGATCCAACAGAGTACGTTAAGCTTGCACTTGAGGCTGGGAAGATGAACTTAAGGACGATGGAGCTTCTCAAGAAAGCCCACATCGAACGATACGGGGAGCCAGTGCCCACTACGGTGAAGACTGGCACGGTAAAAGGCCATGGCATTCTCGTTACAGGCCATGACTTCAAAGTGCTCGAAGAATTGCTCAAACAAGTTGAAGGGACAAACGTCAACGTGTACACCCACTCGGAAATGTTGCCAGCACATGGCTACCCGGGACTCAAGAAGTACAAAAACCTCGTGGGTAACTTAGGAAAGGCATGGTATGACCAGAAACAACTCTTTCCCAAATATCCCGTGGCGATCCTTGGCACTACCAACTGTTTCCTTCCACCAAAAGAAGACATTAAAGATCGCATGTTCTCTACTGGTCCTGTTCGCCTACCTGGCGTACAGAATATTGAGGGGTACGATTTCACCCGCGTCATTGAGAAGGCGAAATCATTGCCAGAGCTTAAGGATGAGCCAGGAGACTACGTCCTGACGACGGGGTTTTCTGCCTCCGCGATTCTTTCCCTGAAGGACACAATCAAGCAACTTGTCGAGGGGGGCAAGATTCGCCGCTTCTTCCTCGTCGGAGGATGTGATGCCCCCATAAAAAAGGCGGAGTACTACCGTGAATTTGTGCAGAAGCTCCCAAAGGATACGGTCATATTAACGCTGGCTTGCGGTAAATACCGCTTTAATGACCTTGATCTTGGCGATATCGAGGGGATTCCACGACTGATCGACTTGGGACAGTGCAACGATGCCATCGTCGCTTTAGAGGTTGCGCAAGCGCTTGCAGATCTGTTCGGTGTTGGGTTAAATGAGCTACCACTGACACTTGTTGTGAGTTGGATGGAACAGAAGGCAGTGGCAATCCTGTGGAGCTTGCTTGCTCTTGGACTAAAGGGCATCTACCTCGGGCCCATAATTCCTGCATGGGTTAATGATGACATTCTAAAGGTGCTTGTCGATACCTACGACATAAAACTCATTAGCACACCAGACGAAGACATCAAACGCATGATGGGGGCGTGAACAGACACGCAGCTGGGAACATCCGACTGTGTTATTCGAATTTTCAAAGAATAATGATAAGATGAGTACGTCATATCGAGACGCTCATTGAAGACGTTTAAACAATGTTAGACTAAATGAATGTAAGAGGAAATTTCATGACCCCAGAAATTGAATCATATAAAGCAAAGGTCTTAGATTCGTCGAAATTTATCGAATATTCAGACAATTCTGTGGTGAGCAAGACTTTAGTAGATACTAAAGTAGGAACCATCACGTTATTTTCATTCGATATGGGACAAGGTTTAAGCGAACATACTGCACCATATGATGCAGTCGTGCAAATTATAGATGGAGAGGCTGAAATTATCATTGGAGGTAATCCTTTACACGTTACCACGGGCCAGATGGTCATCATGCCCGCAAATGTCCCCCACGCACTGAGGGCGACACGGAAATTTAAGATGTTACTAACGATGATCCGTTCATAGAGCGTGCGCGTGAGCAGCTAATCAGATGGAACAACGAACGACAAAAAAATGATTCAAGCAATTACTGTGACGCGAAGAATGAGGTGAATTCTTAATTAGAGAACGTCCTAAACGTCAACTCGATGCCCAAAATGTGCTCTAAACCCCCGTCACAACTGACGGGAATGACGACCTTTTTTGTGCGAGAGAGCGGGTTGTTTGAGGCTCAGGGGCTTATATCACCCATGGCGGAAGTTCAGAAGATGGCGAAAATAACATTGAGCGTGACCACTCGGGGTTGAGACAATGGTGAATTATCGAATACGAGCACAACAAATCCAGTCTATCATGGAGCAAAAGGGCGTAGATGCAATGCTCATCGCAGGTGTTGAGAACTACTACATCACAGGAGACTATCGACGATAAGCCCGGATGTCGTTCTATCAAGATGCGATCCAACGATTGTTGTCTTTGGACCTGAAGTAGAACAAGTAAAGGCGAATACGTGGGTTGAGGATGTTCGTGGATGGAACAGCGTGCAAGAACTGATGCAGAACTTCTTTGCATCGATTAAATCTCACAATCTAACGAAAGCTACGGTGGGCTTTGACACCCATACCGCTCCAGGCTTTGAAGTGTATCGGTTTCGGAAGTTGAACCCCCAATATCACTATGTCGAAAATGATGATGTCATGAGTACCCTTCGGATGCTAAAGTCTGACGAAGAAATCAAGCGTATGAAGAGGACCGCACACGTTGCCGAAATGGGCATGAAGGCTGCGATAGAATCTTTGGAAGGTGGGGTTACTGAAAATGATGTCGCTGCCGAAGCGGAATACGCGATGAGAAAGGTAGGGTCCGAACGGCTTGGAGCCATTATATTTTTGAATTCTGGTGAGAATTCGCCGCATCTTCACGGGTATGTGTCGCACCGAAAAATTGCAAGCGGTGACCCAGTCGTAATTGATCTCCATCCGGTCGCTGATAAGTACGCGTGTGATATGGAGCGTACAGTTTGTTTGTGGAAATGCGTCTGATGATGTAGCTGCAATGCCAATACGTACTGAATTCATCAAGCTTGCTGCGGCATATGATGAGGCTCAGAGGGGCGCTATTGAAGAAGTAAGCGCTGGATGGAAGGTCAGAGACGTGACGCAATATATGACGGATTCACTCAAAAAACAGAATTTGGCAAATACAGCGTCCCAGGCTACATTCACGGTGTAGGACTTGAGTTTGAGGAATACCCACATCCAAGTCATTATCCACAGCACGGAGACATAGTATTGAAGCCGAACACGACAGTGAGCATTGGCCATGTCGTGTTGGCTGTTCCCGGCGTCGGCGGTTATAGAGTAGAAGACGTTGTGAGGACCACCGAGAGTGGATGCGAAGTACTCACTCCGGGGCGCGATATACCGCGCATTCCTTTCTAGAATTAATCGCGTAATTAAATATAGAGGAATCTGGAATTGAAACGTGAGGATCAAAGGTGAATTATAGTACCATATTGTAATGCGAGACTGACTCGAGCTTTTTGAAAAACATCATAAAGCTGTTGGATCGCTGTGGGAAAAAATTGTTCGGTCGTTCTCGTACTTGCCGCGCAATGTAACATATGAAATAACTTTTTTTAGTTAAAATCAAGAGACATTTGTCCCTCCTCGTTTGATGCAGGGGATGTCGATACCGCTCTCTTTTTTGTATAAATGTTTTAATGCTACTAACTTAGTTACTCCTCAAGGCTGTTCTTGGTCGTCCGTACTCACTACGAGCAGGATGTATATTCTACCATCTCTCTCGATAAACGTCATTTTTAGGGGGTTCATCAGGCAGCTCGATTACAGACAGATGAATGAGGGCAAAAGCAGCAAAATGCTCCATAATTCGTTCTAATGAGGCGACTTTATATACGATCCATAAAAAATGGAATATAAGACAAGCAATCGAAATACTGTGGATAAAAGAGTCCCTTCGAAGGTGGATATGAATAAGCAAGGTGAATACCAATGGGCACCCCACCATTGAACAGTCTTCAGGAAGAATTACTATCTAGCCTCAATGATCATGACGTGCAAATAAGTGATATACTCGCAGAGGCACGGCAGTTCACTACAGTTTCGGGACTTATTCTTGGTTTTCTGTTGACCGTATCAATTGCTTACTCGCCTCAATTTCCCGGAATTGTTCGACACATCCTTCTTGTTTTGGCACTGACCGGTTCTTCTTCTGCAACTCTCATCTTTATCTTGCCCCCACTATACCATCACCTGCGATTTCCCATGGATAAAAAGCAGTTGTTGCAGTTCTACTGGCGGAGCCACAAGTTCATATTATGGGGAATTGTGCCGCTCTACGCTGGCATATATTTCACCGTGTTACTTGCCCTTTACAACGTCATTGGAGCATATGCTATCATACTCGCGACGGGTATACTGATAATTCCATTCATTGCGTATGAACTGAGGAAAGTTGGTGATCCGAGAGAACTTAGATAAAGTCATAGAACAGAGCAACAAAGTAGTTAACAACAGTATGGCGAGCGATTTATATTCAATTGAAAGGAGGTAACAAGGATGAAAAACACTGACATCGCTTATCAAGTGTCTGCTACTGTTGTGCGCAGTCTGCCACTCCTACAGTTTCCGCATCTGTCGAAGGTCAAGGAGGTTCTTCAAGGGTTATTCAGTTTGATGTTCATGTTCGTAACGGTGTATGCGGGAAAATGACCGTCGATGAGCTTCCGTAACAGCACCTTCGCCGCGACGGCATCAAAACCCCCCACTTTTACTCGAGCTTCAATGATTGAGTTAGTCTGGTGCGCGTAGGACTTGTAAAAAAGCTTATAAATCACATCGTCATCCAGAAGCGGTTGGAGACGTATCTAAGTGAAATTATCTAGTGGCCATTTTTATCTCAGAAGAAAATGTTATCAAATACTTTTTTATTATAGTATATGAAGGAGTAAAAAATGCCAACGTGCAAGGAATGCAAATTTTATGAACCGATCGACGAAGTAAAAGGCAATTGCTTCGGACATGAAGTCCAAGGCGACAGAGATACGAGTATGTGTCCGACAAGGACATTTAGGCCGAAATAATCAAATTAAAACTCAATAAGCTCTCCTAATAGTCGCTTTATCTTGATCGAGGCCATGCCACTCCACGATGAACTTCAACGCCTGTAGAATTTGGTAAGGTGCCTTAACACCCTCAGCCTCAATGAGTTTTAAAGCTGTAGATAATCTATCATCGTTTATTTTGGAGAGTTTCACAGAAATATCATTGAGTTTTTTTTCACGGATTAATACGTCGCCTATTATTCGATATCCCTCAACGGGCCTCGCTATAAGTAGTTGCTTCATCGCTTCCATTGAAGCATGAAATCGCTCTGCTAAATCTTGCATGTCAACGACATCTTCTTGAAGCGTTATCTCGACGTGCTCGAGTGCAACAGACTGTCTAGCTACAAGCTCTTCGTCCATCTTTTTCAAATATTCCAATATTGGCTTGAGTGGCACCTTTTTTTCGTAAAAGATGACCTGTCCTTTGAGCTCTCTGAAAGAGAAACAATTCAGACTCTTGTCAGCAGCGACAATCAAATGTTGAACTTCCAGCTGTTTAAGCTTTTTGATCTTCTTTTTCAAGTATTCCTCAGTCCAGAACCCAACTACTTCTAGGTATGCTGTCATACCGTCTTTTTCGAAGCTGAAGTCAGGGATCATAACCGCGTGTCCCGCCAAGAGCGGTTCAGGCTCTCTAGTAAGACTCCATCCCGTTCTCAGTGACGTGAAAGATCGCGCAAATCCCGCCTCAACAGAGCTGTCGAACACTCTTTTGCCGGGCATAGAATCCGCAGAGGGGAAGAAGTCCTTGGCAGTAGCACTGTCTAAATTCACTTGAAGAAGGCGGGGTGAATGTCGTTCACCCGCAACGATTCTCGCCTTAAGGCTCCATTGACTAGTTTCTGTTATGGTTGGGAGCAGCTTAGCCAAGGATGTACCATACTTATCTGTCAGCTTGAACAGCGACATAGGACCTTCGACGCTAATGGTGAACATACCGGCATCCTTTTCAACTGAATACATCAATCCTAGATATTTGATGCGTCTGAAGATTTGCTGAAAGTTCTCATTGACTGTAACATCCAAAGCTACTGCCTTGAAAAGTAACGTCTGCGTTAAACTTAGGTTATAGCGCTTTAGCAACTCAACGGGTTCGATGGGCGCGAATACTTTAAGCACTAGAGCGTCGTCAAGGTCACTCCACAACGATTCTTCAAGTTGTGTCGAAGATACCTCTAGAGTGGAAGCCACTATTTCAAAAATATGACGCTTCAATTCTTCTGTTGCGACAAGTGGATATTTATTCGCTTCTCGAAAAACAGATCTTCTAGCTATTCTTGGTTCTATGTGACTTTGAGCTTCAAAGCTGCTGTTCCTCTCAAGAAGTACACACAATCCGCGAATTAATCTGTAATCAAAATCAAGCTCCTCGAATAGCTCGAGGTTCGCATACAATTCGCCTTTTCGCTTGCCAACCCCCTCTTGAAATGTTTGGATCAACTCTGTCGCTAGATCTACATAGCGGTCATCAGATGGCGCGAACACAGGTCTGATATTGCCGGCGCGTGACCTAGTAATCAATAGATTCGATGGAAGCATCATCCCTCCGCGTTTGTTTGCGCCTCGAGCTCATCTTCATTTCAGCCGTGTTTCTTGTGACAATTTCTATGAGTTTAGCCTTCTTACCCTCACGCTTGCGGAGAATTCTTCCGAGACGTTGTATAAACTCCCTTGTACTCCCCGTCCCACTCAATATTATCGCTTGAGTGGCGTCTGGGACATCTACCCCCTCATCGAGAACTTTCGATGTGACTATCAACCGATATTTGCCTTCACGAAAATTGTCAAGTATCTCTTTCCGCTCATCTTTCGGCGTTACGTGCGTAATATAAGGGATTAAAAATCTTTGAGCGATCCGGTGGACAAGCTTATTGTGTTGCGTAAAGATGATGGTCGGCTCCGTTGGCTGATCCAAAAGAATGTTCTCGAGGGCGTCGAGTTTCTTCTGTGAGTTAAGGGCAATATCCAAGGCCTTGCTCCTCGCAAGCAGCGCTTGCCGAGCCTTTTGATCTCTGCCGCTTCTCATAATGAATTTGGTGAAATCATGAGGGGTCCTTAGGATGATATTGCACTTCACAAGGTAATCAGTGAAAGTTTTATATAGCCTTTCATACTCTTCTTTTTCTCCTCGCGTCAAGTCAACATAGAGCTTTTCAAGTTCGTATTCCGAGAGATGTCGGCCAGCTAAATGTTCGACCGACAGTTCGTACACTTTACCTCCTACGAGGCGTGGGAGATCGTTATGTAACCCGTCTTGCCTCTCATACGTTGCTGTTAATCCCATTCTATAAGGGGCAGCGAACATCTCAGCAATGTGACGGAAACCTGTGGAAGGGAGATGGTGCACTTCGTCGAATATGATTAGGCCGAATCGGTTACCAAGCTCTCCAGCCCGTAGATAGGCTGAGTCATAAGTCGAAACGGTGATGGGCTGTAGTACATTCTCGCCCCCACCATATACTCCAATTTCAACGTTAAATTCACTAGTCAATACTCGCTGCCATTGCTCAACTAAATCGAGTGTGGGAACAATGACTATTGTGGGTGTTTTCAGTTCAGAAATTGCAGCAACAGCGATTACCGTCTTTCCAGAGCCAGTTGGTAGGACAACAATGCCTCGTTTGCCAGCGTCAAGCCAAGCCTTTAATGCTTCATGTTGAAAGTTCTTGAGCTTAACCTTACATTGAAGGTAGGGCGTTGGAAGAAGCTCAAGAGCGTCGTCAACATAGTTCACGTTGCTTCTCTTGAGATATTCAATGATATCACGATAAAACAAGGCCATCGCTCTGTATGCTCTAGCCCTTGAGTCCCAGCTTGAACTGGGGATAGCCAAATCTCCCATTATTAGAATTGTTCCTTTATCATAGAAAATTTTCGCGTACAAGACCTTCGTTCAACCATCCTTTTATTTTTCATTGGTACTTAGAATCGCAAGCTCGTGGCATTCGTGCTTGTTCTATTTGTATGTCTTGTAACACCTTAAGTACATCTATGGGCAGTATCAAGACATTATAAACACGTCGTGCATTCTATTTGTATTTCCATCTGTAAGAAATTCACGTGTGAGAGAGATATTTTTGAGGATTAAAAACCCTAGAGTGCTATAACGATTAAAATGCTCTGTCTTTTAATTATTAGAGCTCATAAAAATAAATCTGTGGGATCTAACAGCAGAGATCTTCTCAGGCACCGGTCTCACTGAAGCTTGGTGATTAACAATAGGCAGTTTCTACTAGAACTAATATCAAATTATGATGTTCCGCTCAACGGTCGTTAATACCATTGTTGTCATCCATCTGTTCCATAATACGGAACACTTTTAAACCTTCCATCTCACTTTTGACGTCTTTCTTTGACATTATTTTGAGTCCTCCACGTTTACCAACTTTTACGTATTTTATCTTTCCCGTCCTTGTAGTAATCTCGTATATTTTATTAGTCTGGAGGTTTAAGGTCATATACGCCTTCTCGCTTCTAACAACAATATTTGTTGGGGACAGGTATGTCCGAATTAGCTCGTCTCCATTGATGCCTATAATCTCGCTGATGGGAGTTTGCAGACGGTTGAGGTCGAAATTACTGGTAACTGGGTCGAATGGTATCGTGATTTTATGTTTACGTTGCATGTTCTAAGACACCTTCAAATTCAGCTACTCTTTGTGAAAGACTCCAGTTAATTGCTAGAGAAGTAGTTACAACGATAAATCTTAACTTATCTCCTCATATGTGTCCACTCTTTCCCCAATATATTCTTACTGTTTATCAATAAAAAGAAAAAATGCTAGGCAAAACCTTAAAGGAATCAACAGTAAACATAGAAATAATCACACCAGAATTGAATTCCTTTTTTAAAGAAATCCACATATAAATCATTCTGCAATTCTAACTTACACCTGTAAAACTCATAAACGTATTTTACTGTGTTGAAGTATGCGTTTGCTCGATCAATATACTTCAACAATTAACAAAAAGATAAAAAGAAATGCGAATCTCTTAATTTTTTTGCGGTAAAGGTGCTGCGATTTTTAGATTCTTATAGTTTGAAGAATCAAACAGTTAAGATATTGCCGATCCGGAGAGAAGTGTACAAGATTTTATCCATTCACCCGTTGCTTCTCTTGTAGTACCAACTATAACGCGCTTTTCGCCAGCCTTATTGTAAACGCCTCGAACTTCTACTGTCTCTCCAACAAGAGCTTGTCCTACGTAGGTATGGGTGTACGATAAAACTTTAGCTATCTCATCGTGGTCTACTTCATAAATAGCAGGATTATCAAAAGCGAAGTCAACATTTGTAACTGAAGCCATCGCCTCAACACAGCCGTCATCTACTCCATGAGGTTCTATCTTTATTTCAGTGTAATCCCTCACAAAAAGAAGATCAAAGTAGGTACCATCTACTACGCCACGGTTCCATTTCCTCTTCTCATGCATAACAAATTCCTCGAATGTGAGTTCTGGCCTCCTCTTTTCGTATACCCTCGACCACATTTCAGCACTTATTTGAGGCAACTCCCCATTCTGCGTCGCGTCTTTTAACGCGCCCCGCGCACGTTCAAAGCTATGTCTCCCGTAAACGACAAAGTCTACATCAGAAGTTTCTGCTTGAAGGTCGACAAGTCTTGAGCCCGTGACGCCCATATTTTTTCGGTCAACTCCATAATTTTCCAGCAACTCTGCTATTTTCAAGACTTTTTCATCGTCCGTCGTTGCAACAAACTGCTGAGGGTATTTAACTTGAGCCACATCTTCAAAGGGAACTAAATGCGAGTAATTTAGATAATGGGGCTTCCAATTCTTTAATAATCGGTAGGCGTCATCAAATCCTACTTTTTTAAAGCGTTTACCGTCACTTCGAATTCTGTCACCATCTTCATCCGGCACATATCGCAAATAAGCTTGGATGTTGCTGCTATTGTCATAGCCGATCACGGCGAAAATCCAGTTATCGTGCGTAATGATAAAATCTCTAATTCTAATGCCATCAATGGCCATTATCAGTCCCCAAAATTGGTTGTAATTTACTCTAATGTCTAAACACTATTACTCTTTAATACCTTGCACCAATGCTGTAAAGACGTTATGCTCCTGCCGTGTCGACATTTCAACTCTCCTTCATATGTAATCGCGAGTAACAGTTGGACAAAATTCTCGTGTGACAGAGATCTACTTACAACGTAACTCAGGACTCATTTCTAAGAAGAATGTCAAAACATTCTCAACAAGTAATACATGTACGTTGATAAAGGAAAAGGAGAGCGAGATAAAGCTAGAAGTGCAGCTCCTTATTTAGAATTTAAGAGATAAAGATCCTAGCATCCTAAAAAGACGACAGTGACACGAGGAAATATAAAAGATAAAAGGTCGTCAGTAACATCGTTGATCCGCATGTTGAAAGATGGAAACAAACATATTCGTAGAACTGTATCAGGCTCTCTCGGACAATTAGGAGATATGCAGGCAGTAATGTCACTCTATAAGGCTTTGAATGACAAAGCTAGTTTGTTCAAGCAAAACGACGTCATCTGGGACAAATCGGCGATGTTCCAGTATTAGTGCCTCCTCTCGATAGCCTTGTGCGATTAAATACGGTACATCAGAGGAACGCGATGGAATCTCTCTTCGTAGAACTTAGTTTGCATCTTTTTTCATAGAACTTGTCGACAGAAATACTATATCATTAAGTTCCTCAAAAAAGCATTAATATATCAGTAAAGTGTTAAGGGATTATACATATGTAGTGCGTTAATAGGAAAAGACGCTCACGTGGAGTAATAACAATGGTCAAAGTTTTTACGCTTGGTATTATCGGTACGATCTTCGGAATCCTTGCTGGCATTTATGAACTCTTTGTTACTACCATTATCTATACGCCGCAACAACTTGCTGCTGCGGGACAAACAACGTCGTATCTTTATGCGTCTGGAATAGCTGCGTTTGTTTTTTCATTTATTGCTTTGGCC
>DASPRZ010000026.1:0-12900 GCA_035624185.1 Candidatus Acidiferrales bacterium | reverse complement strand
TGTAGGGTGAAAATTTACCACCCGACGCCTCAGTGGCAGCAACACTATTGAAAGCGCAAAGCAATAATACGCCCGCAATTGTCAAACTTAGCAATATATTTTTTACATTCATATGTATTTGTGCAGCCATTTTTGATTATTCACCGTTTGCGCGTATGAGTGTGTGTAAGAAAAAGGTTGTGTTTTGAAATGACGTATCAGCTCGAAGCGGCCGACCACGATAACCCCTTCACCCGATGAGAGTATGATATCAATTAAATGTACTTAAAAACCTGCGTCCCAAAATCACTCTTATGGGACATAAGGAAGGTCAAATTTCGTAAAAGTAGTAAAAAGGTTCTAGTTACAGTCCAGCGTTTAATCTTAAGTGCAAATGAATGACGGAAAGAGTGACTACCAACTCTTAAAGGGGGCCTTGATTGCCCTCATTTTAGCTCTCGCGTGGTGGGCCTTTATAGCAGTACTTGTTTACATGCTCCACAAATAGGGCTGCGACTTAATAAGCAGTTATCGTCTATATCTCTGCGTAACACCGTTATCTCCCGGTAATCCATTTTTATCACACAATGCACAAAGGTGCTATACAGCCAGATGCTATACGCCCACATGGAGTTTCAATGGAATATTAAGGCCAAAAGCGTATTACCACTAAATATTTCACCAAGAGTCCCTAAGCCTAAAGCTACTATATTTTGCATATTTAACGCTGGAAGGGGTCCAAATGGGAAAACTAAAAACATCTTACTACACCTCCTTTTCAAAGAGCCACACTTTCATGTACTCTAATTAGTTAAATATTGCGGCGGCTGCGGAATAGTAAAAAAGAAGTGTATAGAGAGTTTTAAAAAACTCTCATGTACATATCGTCTATATCTCTCTGCAACCCTTTCATTCCGCGATAATCCATTTCTATCATGAACAAAGCACCTCGCAACTTCACCTCGAGGTCTTCAATGCGTCTATTCAGTGAATCAATCTCGAGTTCCAGTGCCAGTTTCTCGGCGTCGATTATATCGTTGTGTGGATAGTGTGAGCTCAATCTAACCGACCTCGTATAGTATGCTTTAAGACACGTCCTGACTCCACCTCTCTTTGAAATTGGGCGAACTCGGATTCCAGCATGTGAACTGCTTCCAACCTAAATCGACCATTTTCCAGCGAAACATTCGTAAGGGCCATTTCATACAATTCGAAAAGCAGTGTGCCATCATGGGCCGTGAAGATGATAGTTACGCTCTCGACAGCTTCGCAATCTTCTTCATTCGCATTCGCATTTATAGGCTCACACAATCCCGCGTCTAAATGCGCTTTAAAGCAAAAGTCTTTTACGTAGTTTATATCGTTTATTAGTGTGGGTGTCTCCATCAACAAATTCACCCCCCCTATACGTATTTCAACGATGCTTATTGTTTATACGTATGCTTATGGTAGCCCATAGAACCTTTATATTACTACTAGTAGTATATCCTAGCATACTCGTAGCAATCCAAAAGTCTTTTATCTACTACGATAAGAAACGGAGTTGATGGCGATACCAAGCACTAGCATAAAAATTACAATGGGTGTTTTTGAAGAGCTAAAGGCCATACAAGAAAAATTGACTAAAGAACGGAAGCGCCATGTCACGTTTACCGAAGTCGTACAGGATTTACTCGTAGCGTATTATGGGAAAGAAGGCAAATAACCGTTATGGGTGAAAACGTGCGCGATATTAACCCGACAATTGTCGAGACGCCGTTTCGTTCCCCGCAAGCGGAACGGTGTAACATGGTGTCAAAAGTGGCCCGACGTTTGAAATTGTTTTGATTCTTTATTTGTGTGAAAAAGTAAAGACAAAGAAGGTTTATATTCGTCTCCTTGCGCTTTTTGTGTGAACACCCAGATTAAAAGAGTGTAGCCAACGCTATCGTCCACAGCAAGGGAACGGTTGTTGCTGGGAGTGCTGAGAGTGGGGTACCAGCTAGGACGATTACTATCGCTGCAGCTACTGGACCAATACCTGGTACTAACGCTAACATTGTTTTCCACCTCCTTTTCAATCCAAATAATAAAACTGCACTAGAAATAGGGATAACTTCTGATAAAAGTTACGGTGACTTGAAGCGTTTAATCATGTCTTAGGAGGAAGAACTCTGATTGTTGACTGGTGCTGCATAGTGATGACCATTTAGCTCTCGTTCTTTCTTGGACGAATACAAACGCGAACTAAACACAAAAGGGTAAAAAAAAGATTTTGTTACGCCCCATAAAGCGAGTCAGCACATCCAAGATTGACAATAACTAATCTATATAATTTATATATTTAGTGAGGCATTAAGACTAGCTAAAAAACATGAGTTAATACTGCGCTCGTGAGAAGGTAACAAGCATGAACGATTTTACATGGGTCCCATCTATCTACGATATGTGGGCAGCCCGTAGTATCGAAGAAGAACGCACTATAGCACGGCGTAATAAAACGGAAACAAAAGCAAAAGCAAAAAGACACATTATTTAGTTAAAGCTGGCTGGCGATGACTTTAAGTTTTCATTGTCAAGGCAACTTGAAGGGTGAGTTTTCTTTATAGCTGAGCTGTAGCAGCATTCTATATCGCGTTGCGTTTATACGTCAAATTAAATTAAAAACTAATAAAGAAAAGAGCAGGTCCCGTTTGCATATCATATCACACACCGCATATTGTGTTGTGTGACCCGGGCCCGCGTTTGTTATTCATTTTGTTATCGTCGACGTAATGCCGAAGTGGATCTAGAGCACTCGCGTATACATGTCGTCCAAATCTATTTGCATGCTTTTTAGCTCGTGATAGTCATGTTCTATAAGAAAATGGGCGCTTTGTAATTTCACCTCAAGGTCGACAACAAATGGAATTAAATTTATTCTACCTCGAACACTCTTACATGATTTTTCTAATAAGGAGGTGAAAAACAATGTTAGCGTTAGTACCAGGTATTGGGTTACCTTTTGTGCTTGCTCTTGTGATGGTTATGGTGGTACCGAGCGCGGTAGTGACCCCAATAGCAGCTCCAATAACCCCAATAGCAGCTCCAATAGCAGCTCCAATGGCTGCATTACCAAACGCAATATGGGCAATATTGTTTGCGCTCACCTTCTGACCAAGTTTGCACAGAACTTTAGGTTCATGACACGCAATCGCGTTAATCGATTACTATATCATCGGCTTATCTGTTCGTGTCGCTTGTTAAGTGCGAATGAATGACGGAAAGAGTGACCACCGGCTTTTAAAGGGGACCTTGATTGCCCTCATTTTAGCTCTCGCGTGGTGGGCCTTTGTAGCAGCAGTAGTTCGGGTTCATGTGTTCCACATATAGGGCTGCGACTCAAGAAGCCGATATCGTCTATATCTCTGTGTAACCCCTTCATCTCCTGGTAATCCATTTCTATCATACAATACACAACGGTGCTATACAACCTCATTGGAGTTTCAATGGAGTGTTAATGCCAAAAGCGCATTGCCACTAAATATTTCACCAAGAATCGCGACTGGTGCAGCCGGAGCTGTGAGAATCAAAAATATAAGAGCAAATAATATAAGTTCTACAAATACCACTATTCGTTCACCTCCTTTTCAAAGAACCACACTTTCATGTGCTCCAATTAATTAAATATTGCGGCGCAAGTAGAATAGGCAAAAAAAGATTGTATAGAGAGTTTAAAAGATACGCACGTCAATATCTCTCTGTAACCCTTTCACATCCCGGTAATCCATTTCTATCATACACAAGAGACCTCGTAGCTTCGCCTCGAGGCCCTCAATGCGTTTATTCGGGAAATTAAGCAAGAAAATAGAAAACAAGATTAAGAAAGAAAAAGAAGCGGAAAATTCAGTTAAAGCTCCTCTTATATCGTAAGTTGTAATTGTAATTTTCTGTAATTTCTGCGATAATTATAAATTTTAGGTAAGGAGTGGGTTAATCATTTTCTGTTGCTAGCTGTTAACTACTTAATGATGGACACAAAGAGACCTATCGGGACTCCTACACTTAATATGTAAAGATTATATGCCGCTAAACCTATCGAACTTGTCACTATTGTTGCTAATAACAAACCCAAGTGAATCACCCCCCAGTGGTTATATTCTATATATAAAAATTAAACTTCTTAGAACTATTACAGACGCGGTAGTTGTATTGCTATTTTTGTTTGTATTAAAAGAGTGTGGCGAACGCTATCGTAGCGAGCAAGGGATGCGTTGTTATTACGGTTCCCGAGAATGGGGTGGCAGCTAAAACGACTACTAACGTTGCAGCTACCGGGCCAATACCCGGGACTAATGCCAACATCCTTTGTTCACCTCCTCACATATCCCACAAAGTTATCTTTTTTCATCTCAACGATTGTTTAAAGTATCCATGTACAAACCAACGGGAAAAATGGCGGGTGGATTGGAAATAGTATTGGTATGAAAAACATCATCTACACCTCCTTCGTAAAGTTGTAACGCACATGCTCATATACTTCTAAATAATAAATATCACTCATCTCTTGTTACATTTTCTGTTGATTTATTGATAATAGTAACATTGGAACCGTCACGGTGCTAACTTTAATATCGCACCAGCTAAGGCAGTCAGGTTCTCCATTGTAAGGCACGAACCGAAGCCTAAGACCACCATGCCCCCAATCCTGCAAAGACATCCCACCAACCGTAAACACACCTTGAATGGTGTTCATATTTAGGTTGCACCTCGTCTTAACTACAACAATAACAACTTAGCAAGATACACAAGACCTTTTGAAACTGAGCCCTTGGGCGTATTAATGTCAAGAAATCTGTGATACTCTCAGTTAGCATTGCCACTACTTACACCCCGTTTTTGATTTACACTTGTAGAAACAAGCGAACATTCAACGTTTAGCAAACACCAGTTTGCAATTGAACGTTAGTTTGCAATTGAACGTTAGTTTCTAGTGGAACATCCACATTATAAAGTTTTTTAAGTTGAACGTTGATTTCCATTGAAAAGGCAAATTATTGAATTTTCAGTGGTTCAAAATCTGGTTGAATTTTAACCAATCAGGTTAGAGGGTAGTTTGTGGGCATGCTTCCAACCACGTTTTCATGTCTTACTCCACACAGAGTCACATACGCAATGTGCCCTAGCAGATTGAGGAGTTAGCTAAATTACTAAATCGCCACGTCAGTTGCAGTTAACTTTATCATATTGCTGACAGCAGGAGTATATTGACTGTCGCCATCTTATGTTACCTGGTAAGTATAGGCGCCAGTAGCCTCTGGGGTTAGAATCATGATGAACCTTCCTGAGTAGTTGTTGCCTGTTTGACCGGTGTCTGACAGTGTACTTTCAGAATTGACGGTAGTCCATGTTTTCCCGTCAGAACTCATAGTTTGGATATTAATCGTCGCGTTGGGGATGCCGTGCGAGGTGTCGTATGCTGAGGTTGGTGGTGACCAGAGGAGAGAACACCGTAAAGATACGTGGATTGGTTGACCACCATTGTGGCCGCTGTTTGATTATTGCGAAGATATACTACAAGATATGTTTGCTGGTTCCCCCGCACATCCACTGTACAGTTGCTATGAACATCGGTCGACTTTTTGTTCACAGGCGCTGCAGAAACATCATTGAACATGCAAAATGTCAGTATCGCTATAATTGTTAAACTTATTATCGCATTTTTCATTCTCATATTAGAGTTACCAATTCTTTTCTAGGATTTTCTCCAATTAGTGCTCCTTCAGTTAAATAAAACTTCATGCGATTTTGATTCGTATTTTACGCGAGAGTGCAGCATATCTTCTGTGACGCGACACATGACTCTAAACTGCACGTTTGACGCTAACAAATATGGTTTAGTTTTATTCTCTAAAAGCGCATTCATACGTGTTCAACGTTTTAAATAGAAAAGAGATGAAAACGATGCCTTTGTTATTCCCCCTTCGGTAATCCCCAATATACTACCTGCGGTAATTGCGATGCTTGCTATGATAGAATCTCTTCATGTGGGCCATATACCCTTAAAAACATAATGCATATTGACATTTGCAAAAAATTAAAAACTCTCATTGTATTTTAATGATGAGTTGTTCAACTCACGTTGATAGCATGCAACAAAGTACTGTTTATTTCATAACGAATGCCACATGTCCCAAAACAGCGCTTTGGGAACATGACGCAGCTCGTATAAACAAGCTATGTCACAAATTTACAAAAACCAAAAGACTCTTAAACGATGCTTAAAATAGGCTTATTTATTTCATAAAAAGCGATTAGTCGAACATCCCGCTTGTTCTCTTTGTACTACGCTTATATAGTCAATATTGCACGTAGGTTAATTTAAAATGACAGAATTAACGCGAAAAAGATAGACCATAAGGACAATATAGTATCTCTGAGTGGTCCCGATGCCATTTTGCATGTGTGTCCATTTGTGATAGATTTTTGATTGTTTCGTATACTTCTCTAAGCCGTTTCATATATCACAACTCTATGGGTCTAAAATCTGTGAGTAGTGATGATTTTATAACAACCATTAAATTATCTAAAAAAAAATTCAGACATTATTAACACAGACACACAATTTCTACTTGTAACTTTATTAGGAATATATCCACCGGTCGGTGAATACTCCTCTTTTCTGATCGTCTTTACCATAAACTCCATGATGTTTTGCTACGAGTTGGAGAAGAAGCCATTAGTGAGGTTTAATAATTTTAATTATGAGAATCTGTCTAATTCGATAGTAATTTGAAAGAATATGGAGTTTTTGAAGGTATTTTTATTTCGGCATCATTCGTTTACAAATTTGATTCCTCCCGGCATCGAGGTATGTACGGGGAAAAAGATGTTTTTACTGAAAGTCGCCTATCAACCGTCGGTTATTCTCACAGTAAACCTGATACCCGGCTAGCTAACTGTTACTGTTACCACATGAGATACAGATGCCGCGTATTGACCAGCATAGTCACCGAAGTAGATAACCCTGAAGTGTTGGACTCCCGCCACAGAGGACGTCCAAGTATCGGCGAAATTGCCATTAAAATCGGTCGTGTAAGGATGACCGAAAGTATACCATTGGCCGTTCAGCACACATTGCGGCCATATATACGCGCCGCCAACTCCCTTGCCGCCTATGGTGAGAGACCCACTGACGGCATACGATTGGTTGACTTGTGCAGTTGTAGGACAAGCGAACATAAGTCTGGTTGGTGTCACTGTCTTCGCATCTGTTACAATTTTACTGTGAGGTGCGGTTGCCGACGATGCTGCTGCAACATTTAGGACACAGATGGTCAAAAGTGCTAAGATTGATAAACTTATCATTCTTGTCTTCATTTTCATAGTATAGCCACCTAATTCTTTTTTTAAACTTTGAACTTCCCTAATGAGAGATTAATCTCAAAAGATAAAACTTTGTGCGATTTTGATTCGCATTTATACGAGATTGCTGCATACCCTCTATGACATATGACTTCAAACTGCACGTTTGACACCAAAAGTCGGGTTAGTTTTATCATCTCACCTGCATTTTTACATGTTTTTAAAAATTATCAGTAAATTGATAGTTGATATATCGGGAAAAAAGAGGCGATATAACAATTTTTTTGTTAGTCCCCGGTGGACAAGTTGCGGCACTTGGTTTTTTGATAGGTGCTTTGGTACACATCTTCGTGTGGCCAGCTATCAGCCCCGTGCCAAATTATGGCAATTTGCCTGGTTTTTGTGGTTTAACTATTATACAGTGGGGTATAATTTGCATTTTGATGGCGTTTTAATTACACTTATTAATGCACTTGTAACACAATACTTTAAAAAAGTAGTCATTGACGGTAAGGAGCATGTGAGTGACTACTGTGGGAGATGGCCGAGTGGTATCTTAGAGAGGGCTTTGAACTGCTTTTATACAACAAAACTCATGATGTGTTGCTGCAGTTTTTTTTTAAAAAAAACAGTAGCGTGGGCTAAATGCCAAAATGTGAGTCTAAAGAATCAACCCCCGTAAAAGGAGGCCGCAAAAATGGTGTTTTTACTTCTTCCAGGATTACAGCCGTACTCAGCGTGGGTATTCGCACCAGCATTTTAACTAGTTCTTATGCATTGATTTTTTATAGAGTTTTCAGTGGCTTTCTAGTTCTAAAACAATTGATAGACCGCGAAGCGCAGCGAAGCAAAAAAATGCTATCTTCTTTATTTCTTTTTTAATGCCAGTAAAAGGATTCTTTTATTTAAAACGACCTTAGAAGCCGTTTTTTATCTACAATTCTATGCTGGCATGCATCCTAAGAAAGTTAGTTTTATTAAGAAAAGGATCTCACTCTGTTAAAAGAGGATGAGACATGAGGGATGAGTACGATGTTATCGTGGTAGGGGCAGGGCCCGGAGGGTCTATCGCGGCACGGACCGCTGCTGAAGAGTGCGATGTATTACTCATAGAAAAGAGGCAGGAGATCGGGACGCCTGTGCGCTGTGCGGAGATGGTGGATAAAGAGCGACTCTCAGAGTTCGTACAGCCTGACAAAAAGTGGATCGCAAGTGAGATTCATAGATACCGAGCAAATGCTCCTGACGGGACAACGGTTGAAATATCAGGAGCGGTAATCGGGATTGAGACAATCTACGTATTGGAGCGTAAGCTCTTCGACCGGGAGATGGCGAAGCGAGCAGCCGGGGCAGGAGCCGACATCATGGTACGCACCCGTGCAACAGGGCTCGTTTTAGAAGACGGCGTGGTAAAAGGCGTTAAAATCAACAGGCTTGGCGAAAACTTCGAGGTTCGAGCTAAGGTCGTCATCGGTGCTGATGGAGTGGAATCACAGGTCGGACGGTGGGGTGGAATCAACACCACCCTCAAGCTCAAGGATATCGAGAGCTGCGCTCAGTATTATATGGCAAACGTACACGGGCCAGAGGATATTATTGATGCTTATGTAGGCTCAGTAGCGCCCAGTGGCTACGCGTGGTCGATTCCCAAAGGCGAGAAGGCAGCAAATATCGGGATTGCCGTGCTTGCGAGCAAATTAAACGGAAAAAGGCCAATCGACTACCTTAACGAATTTGTAGCGAAGAATTTTCCTGACGGGCAGCCAGCAGAATTGGTGATGGGAGGAGTTACTGCAAGCGATGCACTCAAGACTATAGCGGGTAATGGATTCCTCGTCGTGGGAGACGCCGCACGCTGTGGTGACCCAGTCACTGGTGCCGGGATTATCTCTGCGATGGACAGCGGAAAGATGTCTGGTGAAGTTGCACGTAAAGCCGTGCGTCAAAACGATGCCTCAATAAAAGTTCTTAGGGAATACGAGAGTAGATGGCACAATACTTATGGTAAACTGCAAAAGCATAACTACAAAATCAAGGAGTTCTACGCAAACATGTCTGATGACGAATTCAACAAGATTATAGGAGAAATTAAAGATATGCAGTTCGGAGAGGTGAACTTTATGCAAGCTACAAGGGTACTCAAAGCGAATCCGAAGCTTATGCTCATTTTGCGCCATCTATACCATGTGTTGCACGGGGTACAGAGTAGGTTTTAATTCTTAGACTTGGAACGCTCATGCTGGGGCTTTCGTTGGGCCGTGGCTGGTAACAGTGCCTCGATCAATCAGCGCCAAATTCACATACATCAGCCGTAGCTAGTACAATCTACCAATGCAAAGGCGTATATATATCGCAGTTTACCGATCTCTGAGCGTTCAGCCGAATCTAAGAAAAAAGTGTTAATTACAGCTTGAGAAATGTTAAAAATAGTAACGATGGAATATTGAGGCAACTGAAACACACAGTTATGAAAGCGGTATGGAAGCGTATAACAGCGTTGATTTTGGCAGTACGTAGCGTCTTTTGATACATCGTCTCTTTGGCACTTACGGATTGTCGATATTACCCGACCACATCACAGGTCTCATTGGTATCAAACTCGCAAGTGGATAATACTCGACCCTCTTCTCTCATCACTGTAGTCCATTACTCTTCGAATTTCTGCGCTGAATGAGTCTCGTGGGATATTTTTGAACATCGGGAGCTGATCTATCACGGTGATGCGGCTGTCCCACTTTGTGATTTCATTCGCATCTTTTGGCGCCCATCGACCAACGCCCCCGCGAAAGAATGTCATAAAGCCGGCCATTACTCCCTCCTTTCCTTTATCGCTAAGCTGGTTCCACCACGCGTCAATATCTGCCCACTCCTTACCTTTTGGCTTTGTCGGCATCTTGAACGTGACTATCATATCACTCAGCTTATTTTTCTGGTCTTGCGGTGCCTTCTCCCACCAGTCTTTTAATCCGTCAGCCCACGCTGCTCGCACCGCGCGCCGTTGTTCTGGTGGAACTATGTCTATCCATTCCATAACGCCATCGTCTGATCTTGATCGGAAGTCAAACACAATCTCTCCATCAGGAAAGTTGTCTGCGAGCATCGAAAAGAACTGTTTAGCTTGTGATTCTTCAAGCCACCCTAACACCCCACCAGCTATCATGAATACCCTGCCTTCGGTATGCTTGACGTCCTCACACCAGCTCGGGTTGAGGAGTGATTTTGCGATGTACGTTACCCGGTCAGGTTCGGGAAGCAGTTATTTCCGGATGTCAATGACTTCGGGGAGGTCAAGGTCTTACCAGTGAATGGTTCCGCTATCAATGCGGTAAAACGTGGTATCTAGCCCGGCACCGATATTCACCACCGATGCAAGGGGGTTTTTTGTAAGGCATGCTTTTGCCTTATCGTCGAATTGCTTTGCTCTTAACGTAAATAAATTGAGTAACGTTAAGCCGCCTCCGAGGGAATATTAAACATTTGTTGAACGATAATATCTTTAAACGGAACATCACTTGCTGAGAAGTCATAGTCAATTCGTTCAACGAGTTCAATTGCTTTCGCATCATAGAATAGTGAGCTGTAGTCCTTGTTCACTTGTGCCCGGCCCCATAACGGAGCAAGCAACGACGCCAATGTACCGCCTAATTCAACCTTTACTTTATCCTGTTGCATGTCCGATACTCCTATGGATTAGCTGCATGTTTCAATTCTTTTCGGTACGGCGCATGCAATGATTGCACTTCATTTAAGTATGCTTAGTATGTTGAACATCAAATTATATAACTTGCGCTCATCAAGGTAATCAGGAACGGCTGTGAGGTCCCACAAATAGCTGCAACGAAACATAAAGCTTGTAAAAGTGTGATAAAGTCGAATTTTAAATAGATCAGTGAGCTCTATGCTTCTGAGATACTTATTTATGGGCAAAAATAATTAAAAGCAATCTCACATGCAACGTTTAATTTTCGAATGGGCACGTGGTTATTGTGAGGCAAGCCCCCTCCTTCTTTCTCGTCTCCTCTTGCCTTAAGTCGACAATTTTATCACTGCAAATGTCGTTCCCCCTCTTTCCCGCGGCTCTTAAACTACAACGTCCGCATACCTTCGCGTTTTGGCAAAAAATGAGATAACGCTGTGTAGCGTTATACTTATTAAGGGCTTACAGTAACTGCTATGTACACTCGAAAGTGGTTAACATATTTGCTCAGCATCTGTAGCGTTTGTATTGAACACCCTCCCTTGTCCAACGGAGAGAGATATCGATGTTCACGCAAACGCACCAGAGGTAAGCATCGAGAGTTTGTCAAAAGAGATAGAGGTAAGCTTATGAGTGCAGGTTATGTGAAGGTTGCTGAAACGTCAGAGGTTCCAATCGGCACCATGAAAGAGGTTGAGGTTGAGGGCATTCAGATTCTGATAGCAAACGTGAACGGCAACCACTATGCCATTAGCAATAAGTGCAGCCACATGGGGACTCCCCTTTCACAAGGCGTTTTAGACGGCAATATTGTGACTTGTACGCGGCACAATGCACAGTTCGACGTCACTACTGGCAAGGTGGTTACTCGTCCGAAAGTGGGATTTTTCCATCCAAAGATAAAGGATGTGCTATCCTACCAACTAAAGGTTGAAAACGAAAACATCATGGTCAAACTCTAATGGCAATAGACAAACACACCTCTCGGGGAAATCCAATTCTGAAAGATACATTGATGCTATTCTGCTGATGCTATTCTGCTGATGCAATACCCTAATACGGGATGTAGGTACGATCCTTCGAGCCGTTCATCCTTGATGAGACAGTAGTTGCATGCCGCCTGTGTACTTATATGGACTCAAAGAAACTATGTAACAGATGAGGAAAATAAAGAAAAGCTCCTAAGGTGGCTTCTGCATTATTTAGGCTGGAGGAGTATTATTAAGCCTCCGATGTTTTTTTGTGTCCCGCATGCTACCATGTCAGCGCCAGCACACTCAATGAATTTTAACATTTGATCACGATTATAGCGTGTAATTCCGCGGCGTTCAAACGGTATAGCACTCACCTGACGACACCACGTCTCCAACTCCCGCGGGCAGGAAACCGTTCCGCGCAGCACTATGTGCCATTACACCCCTACGTTGTTGACACGATGACACCGCTTCTCGACGACAGAAATCGAAAAGACGATACTCGCATATCTGCGCATGAATACTTCGACAAATGGGCGAGAAGGAAAAAATTCCTTTAGTCGATAGCGGACATTTTGTCTGCGGCAATCTGAGGAAATATGCGGAACGACTCGGTAACGTTATTCAGTGGGGGCAGTCAAACCGAGCACACATCTTAACACACGGAGTATCGGCAATGGGGTTATCTTGGTCGGCCGTTTCGAGGGTGATGGACATTCCCTACAACACGCTGCTTGCGGCAAAGGCACGTAGGGCGGAAAAAGAGAATTGAAAGTTTAAGACGGCTCAGTAAGATCCATGCGTCCTAGCATGTTTTCATGCCACACGCCTCAGAGTTATGCATATAGTTTACCCTCTAACGCATGCCTTCTCTCTGATTTTAAGGCTACTTGCATAGAGCCATTTTAAACCTCTGAGTACTATCAC
>DASPRZ010000013.1:0-2827 GCA_035624185.1 Candidatus Acidiferrales bacterium | reverse complement strand
TAGAAACCCTTTCGCAATAACTACAACGACCGCCTTTGATCCCGGATTTATTATAACACGCACTAGATAGATATGGATATGGATAAATCACCGAGAAATGGATTCTTTAGCAAGTCTACTTGTTAAATTTTTCATTCATTTTTTCAATGGAAATAGTCGTTCAATTTAAAAAACTTTATAATGTAGATGTTCCATTTGCAATTAACGTTCAACTGGAAGCTGACGTTCCGCTGGAAATTGACGTTTGTTAAACAGTGAATGTTTGCTTGTTACTGACAAGTATGAGCTAAAACGAGGTGTATTAATGGCAATACTAACTGAGAGTATCAAAGATTTCTTGACAGTAATTTGCCTGAGAGCTCAGTTTCATAGGGTTTCGTATATCTCGCTAAGTAGTTATTGCTGTATTCATTGTGGGGTGCAACCTAAATATGCTACTTGAAGAAATTGCCTCCGATGTATATACTCCTCCATACTTTCAGTACATTAGATTTATGCAATAAATTGAACAAGCGAAAACCAAAAGGAGGTGAGCAATGAACCATGGCGATATCTATAGCAGGTCTTATAGCACTTTTTGGCGTTCTTACACCGTTATTTGCGACTACGAGAGGGATGTTCAACGCCATTCAAGGTGTGTTTACGGTTGGTGCCGCTCTCTTTGCGGGATTGGGTGGCCTAGCGGTTTTCGGCGTAGGTGCAGCACTTACGTTGGAGAACTTGAGTACCTTAGCCGCCGCTGTGTTAAAATTAGCACCGTAACGGTTCGTAGGTGGAATGATGGTAGTCTCTGTAACTTCAGTTCGACAGATTCCATAGTATCTTTGACATTGTTAAAACGAAAGAAAATTCAAACGTTGCAGAAGCTCACAACTCGGTGAAAGGAGGTGAAAGAAAGTGTTGCTTATTCCTTTATTCGGGCCGTGGATCGCGATGCCCATCTTGGTAACAGGGGCTGGAACACTCTTTATCGGGGCAATCTTTGCTGCGGTACCTGGCCTTACTGGCTTTGCTCCCGCCATAAATGCCATAGGAAATGCTATTGTATTATTGGGATTCGCATAGCGGGCTAGATTATAAAAATTATGAACAAACTACAAACGAAAAAGATAGGATAAATAAGAGGTTATGATAGGCGCTACACTTGACGAAAAAAGACTAGTCAGACACTACACTTCACACAACAGATGTCATATCATATTAGCAAGAAACTCTGCATTGGAAGCAGTCAAAAGACAACGACATAATAGAAGCGGCTGGACGTCTGCTGTGGCGTTATAAAATTGAAGCAACGCCGTGTCAATAGGTATGCAAAATACATATTGACGCGTTTACCAAGAAATCTCAACTCAGGAGATATTTACCAAAGATTGGAGAGATTTACGTATAAATAAAGGAGTGAAAAAAGATGTTTATGCTCATGCCCCCGTTGTGGCCTGCTATTCCATTGTTTTTGATTGCCTCAATGGGAATGTTGTTTGTGCCCATCAGCAACCCGCTTACTGGTGCTTATACCGTAGTTGTTGGAGGAGCCAGCGGAATCATTACTCCATTAGTTGCTGCTATGGCACTTGTTGCAGTTGCTTTTTGAAAGAAAAACGAATGCAAAATTGAGGAGAGTTCTACAAAAGATCGATGAAGATTAACAAAAAAGGTAAAGGAGTGAAAAAAGATGTTTATCCTGATGCCCCCGTTGTGGCCTGCTATTCCAGTTTTACTGTGTGCAGCAGCTGCAATATTCCCATATACTACATATAATTCTGCTCCTGGAGGGTGGGGCAATAATTTAAGTGGATGGGTCGCTGCCGCCGCAATAATAGCGGTAGCATTTTGAAAAATGAACGTGAAGATGAGGGGGAGGTTTTCATTGGTGTTACAGAAAACTTCTCTTCACATTATTCGATTGGTTATAATGACAAGATGGAGGTGAAAAAAATGTATCTCTTAGCGCCGCTTCTATTCTGTCTGTGGCCATTTTTCTTATGGCCGTTCATGATATTCTAGCCTTAAAAACTCTTAACCGCGGCGATATTAAAATTAGCACTGTAACGATTCGCACGAAGAATGATAGTAATCTTTGTAACGTACGTTTGATATTTGCAAGGTATCTTTGCTTGCCATTGTTAAAACGAAAGAAAATTCAAACGTTGTAGAAGCTCACAACTCGTTAAAAGGAGGTGAAAGAAAGTGTTGATTATTCCTTTAGTTGGGCCGTGGATCGCGTTGCCGGTCTTGGTAACGGGGGCGGCGATGTTGGTACTCGGAGATATCTTAAATACCCCACCAACTCAGTTGGGCGCATGTATCGTAAATTGCGCAAATTGTATCATACTATTGGGGCTCGCATAGTGAAAGAACTTACAAGAGTTATGGATTGACTTAACAGTAGACGAGAAAAATACGATAGATGAGCGATCAAATCTTAAAAATCCCAATTCGGGAGAGATCTACAAAAGATCTGTGAAGATTAATAAATAAAGTAAAGGAGTGAAAAAAAAATGTTTATCCTGATTCCCCCCTTGTGGCCTGCAATTCCGTTACTATTGGCCGTCGATGCTGTAGCATTGTTTACGATAGTGTCACCATTTTCTACCACAACTACACTTATGTTCGCTGCATTAGTTGCTATTACTTTTTGAAAGAAAAACGAATGCAAAATTGAGGGAAAGATCTACAAGAAATCGATGAAGATTAACAAACAAGGTAAAGGAGTGAAAAAAGATGTTTATCCTGATGCCCCCGTTGTGGCCTGCTATTCCAGTTTTACTGTGTGCAGCAGCTGCAATATTCCCATATACTACATATAATTCTGCTCCTGGAGGGTGGG
>DASPRZ010000131.1:0-2091 GCA_035624185.1 Candidatus Acidiferrales bacterium | reverse complement strand
ATATCTGGCGGATTGAGAGTTTGCCGCCGACGCTCATGTTTCGTTCTGTCACCGTGTCTGACCTCTATAGAGATTGATAGCTGTTCACCCCACCACTCGAGACGGTCGAGCATATCGCGGTTAAGTGCCCTAAGTGGGGTTATGTATAGCACTGATATGCCCTGCCTGTCATTGAGATCGAGTAGCTTACTAAAAATTGGCAGTATAGCCGACTCAGTTTTTCCAGTTCCAGTTGGCGCAATCAAAAGGACGTTTTTATGCTCCAATATTTGCGGGATTGCACTCTGCTGGGCATCAGTAGGCGTTTCAAAGCGCCCTTGTAATACTTCCAGAATTCTTGGGTGTAAAAGACAAAATGCAGATGTTATTTCGGGACAGGCAGTATGAGACATCATAATTTGAGGGGTACAGAAGAATTCTTTGGATAATGTTAACACACGCTAGAAATAAATAATAATATTTTTCCATTCATATATATGCACCCAATACTAATTAAACATATATATACCGGTCCTTGACTTGTACAGAACGTGCAACGCTTTGCAAACAAAATATTACCTAATGTTATAATAGGGCTCTATATTTAAACATAGTAACGTAGCGTAAGCATTCTGGCTCTTGAGAACCATTTTAGTTATATGTGCCTGGGACTACGTGAACCATCGATTTAGTGATATTACGTGCGCCGAGAATTCCCAATTAGCTTAAGGCTGTGAAGGCAATATCGAAAGTACAAAAAAGTCGCGAAGAAAATTTACATAAAAATTAAAATTAAAATTCCCCAAACCCATCTTAATGCTTATGTTGAGCTTGGGGGTACCATCGTGGGCTATTACAAAGTTAATTATATGCGCGTGATCAGCGCCCTTTTGCAAACGATGGAATTATATCCTTTCCGCATATCCTGATAGCTTCTTCAACATCAGGACCGGTTGGGGATCCAACTACTACTTGTGTGACACCCGTATCCAAGAGTTCCTGGATCTTCTTTATGCATAAATCTGCGTCACCGGCAATGACAAATGCGTCGATCATGTTGTCGTCAACGAGTCCGCCAACGTCACCCCACTTACCAGCTCCAATAGCATCAGCGATTGCCTTAGCTGTGCCTAGGTTGATTCCGTGTCTCTCCAGAACAGGTGGCGGGGATCCCATCGTAATAAAGCCTGCAACGATCTTTGCAGACTTCCTCGCCTTCGCCAGATCGGGTCCTACTGAAAATGCGGTATATGCACCGACGTCGAAATCGCTCATGGGTTTGCCACTTTTTCCGACCCCTTCTTTTATGTTCGGCATAGCCGCTTTATAGTCTTTCGGGTTAGAAGCGTTAATGAGCACCCCGTTTGCAATTTCTCCAGCGGTCGTTAGTGCTCCCGGGCCTTGTGCACCCATATAAAATGGCACATCTCCCTTCTGAGGACCGGTAAAGTCGAGTTTGGCTCCGGTTACCTTTAACGTCTCTCCTTCGAAGTCTACCCGCTCTCCTGCGAGAAGTTTGTATATAACGTGTTTCGCCTCTTTTATGGCAGACATCGGTTTTTTAATCGTCCAGTCTCCTTTCCATATAGCCGGAGCTGGGAATCCAAATCCCATCCTGTCGAATGTCGCTTTATCTCCCGGGCCCATGCCCAAGTTAACCCTACCACCAGATACTTCATCTATCGTTGCAATAGCATTAGCCGTAATCAAGGGGTTTCTCGTGAAGGGATTAGTAATGCCTGTTCCAGGTCTGATAGTCTCTGTCTTCAATGAAATGAGTGTCAGCATTGGATAAACCATTCTGTTATTGTAGTGATCAGTTATCCAAGCGTACTTAAACCCGTTGTCTTCAGCTAGTTTGACTCTATCTGCACACTGATTTGGCGGCATGTTGGGAACAAATTCTATTCCAAATGCAATTTCCCTAGCCATTTTTTCACCAACTACTCTTTGAGTTATAACCCCTCATTAACGTGTTCAAAAGAGTGAAAGGGGTTATCTCAAGTAATTAACTTGTTCATTAATATTAATGTATCGGTGGCACAGATTGACTGAATTAAAAGAAAAACGTTAGATTTAGCCGCAACAGTTTGTTTAACAGCGTAGATGGTA
>DASPRZ010000130.1:0-28562 GCA_035624185.1 Candidatus Acidiferrales bacterium | reverse complement strand
TTACAAGAATTGGAAATAGTTGAGCCAGTAATAATGGTTGGCGGAACTTCTTTGATTGAAGGGTTAGTCAAAGCTATGGAGGATTTATTGAAAGTGAAAGTGGTAGTTCCCCCATATTCTCAGTACATAGGAGCAGTTGGATCCGCCTTACTCGCTAGCGGATTTATTGCATGAAATAGATTGCAAGGCCGGACTTTAAGCCTAGTGTAACGAGAAAGCGGAAGCTGTTTAGGTGGACGGTTCAAAAGATGGAGTCAGAAAAAGTGATTGTGGTTTCTCCCGACGAACGGGGCGCAAAGTTACTAGAAGAACTTGCAAACGACATTTTAACCGATCTTAATATAGCCCGAAGTATTGAGAATATTAGGATCTACGTGGATCCGAATGAGCCCGTTTTCATACTTTATGCAAAACTAAGCACATCACTTCCAAACGTTAGGGTTTCAGATGTTGCAAACATGAGCCATACTGAAGAAGGGCTCAAACTTGATATTAAAAATGAACAATATGCCTTCAACCTTATTGATAAGCTTACAGAAATCTATGGTAGAGCGAACATATTACAATTAGACAGATATACGTTGCTCGTTGCTACCGACGAGGATATTCCTGACGTTGTCGTGTTTGAGCCCATTGAAGAGCTTAAACGTAAGATCATTGATTCCATAAGGCGTATCGCGCCCGAAGGCTACAGAATAATTAAACACGATGTAACAAATGAATACATACTCTTTATAGCATCTGAAGAGCCTTTGAAGGATGAGTGGTTGGAAAAAGGAAGGGCGTTGACAGAAGAAATGAGAGGAGCTTAGATGTTGGAGCCCTTAATGTATACCGGCGGAGTTTACAGGAACGACGAATTGGTAGAACTCGTTGAAGATCTTGGTGGTTATGTATTACAAAAAAATGTAATGCAACTTGAAGTAGTTCTTTTAATCGTTGTTCCGTTCGACGATATCGATGTTGTAGAGCAAAAGGCAGCGCAGCTTTTGGGAACTATAAGCAGGGCCCCACTTATAGGTACAGAAATTGCAGTGGTGGCTCCCAGCCTTGCATACCACCACATGCCGCACCCTACTTGCGATATTGCAGAATATCTGCGCCGGAAAGGAGCTAAAACGAATATTATAGGACTAGCAAGAGGGGTGGGAAGACGTGCAGCTCAACTTACGAAAAGTGAACGGGGCTTAATAAATGAACATGATATCGCTGTATTCATATTCGGAGATTTCGAGAGCTGTATAACTGAAGTGAAGTCGGAACTCTACAGCGATTTGGATATTCCGGTAATTGTCACCGGCGGTCCTCATTGTAAAGCGGTACCTAATGCATTTGCTTACATCAGCGGAATTGGAAGACGGGCAAAAGGTTTCCACAAAGAAATTGAGTTGTCAACCCTCGAAGATGTCGCAGCAATTAGTGGAAAAGCACTCGACAACAAACGAGAGGAACTTGCAAAAGACCCACTAAGTGTTAATCCGATGAGAGTCATGGATGAAATTAATCAACAGATTCCTGATATTTTGGAGAGCCTCTCGCCAACTCCAATTACCTTGCATTTGGATGGCATGCGGATTAAATTGCCTTACGATGAATACTCAGAAAGAATAAGGGAAATCAGGCTTATAGAAGGGCCTTACCTATCGGAATTAGCTGATGTCTTCCCGTCGCGAATGAGGGGGTACATTATCCTTAAAATCAAACCAAAGTCCGTTACAGGATTTACGCTGTAAAAGACAATGTTAAGGCTCCCATTAAAATGATGTGCGCGACCAGTAAGAAAGAGAGTAGAATATTAACTCATAGTCTCTGTAACGTAATGAACTTAAAAGATCTTGAAACGAACTTGGCAAAATTTCTTATATTTTTAAAATTGTAACTCTAATGCATCCCCCTTACTAGAGATAAAATATACACGAACAATGTAATGCGATACATTTCTTTTCTAATAATATTAGTCTAATTCTGACGGCAAAAGTAGAGTAGGTTGCAACGTTTAATAAATACGTCAACTAGATTCCTACGGCATTGATTAATCGTATCAGTTCATTGAATGCTTTAATTTCAGTTTTTAGAACTTCGTCGCGTGCGAGGCTGATACTCATCTCACCATCAACAGTAAGCTGTTCGGGGCCCCTTCTCACAATTCTATAAACTCCATCAGATCTCAATATCTCCTCAACCTCTCCATCGTGAACTAACGCCCTTCCCGGTAGTATGACGGTTTCCTGCAACTCACTCAAGTTAAGTTCTTTAATGTCATCTATCGTGATAAGGCAGGCGATTTCTTTTTCTGTATTCACCACATTCACGCGAGGAGCTATTCTCTTAAATATGGAATTTAAAAATGGTGCGGCTATGGCTCCTGTGATTATGGTGGCCCCTTTCTCAACGTACGGAAGATATTTTTCTGGATTAGTAGCTATATAAAAAGGTGAGCCAATTTCCGGGTCCCACAGTGGAGTGCCAGTCACACGCATCTTATAAGCACTGTTCATTTCGCTTACCATATCTCTAAAGCTTTCTATTGGTTGCGAATCGATTCCTTTTATTATAGTTTTATTGCCAAGAATTAAACCTTCTTTTACGTTATTCGCAAATCTCATCAAAATTATGCCTCTTGCTCCCATCTCTTCAAGATCGTCGCACGTTTTCTTTAAAACATCTCCATCGTTTACCCCGGGGATAATTACTGCAGCACCATAAACGTCACACGACGTACAAAACGTTTCAAGGCACTCAAGCGATACTTCTGGCGTTGGGTCATTCATAAATCTAGCTCTTAAAGAAGGGTCTGTCGCGAATACCGTAAATGTGACTTCCTTTACGCCGTTGCTTACGATAATCTCAGCATCTTTCGGGTTATCTAAACCTTTTCCACTCGTATATCCAAGATGTATCGGTGCTTGTAAACTTGAGAGTAATTCCGTGAGACCTATTAGGTCTGGATAACAACTAATGTCCCCCCCGCCACTGATGGTTACCCGCTTAGGATCATTCGAACTCATTTTTAATATCGTGTGAATTTCTCGAGCCACTATTTCAAGCGATTTAAATCCTACATACCTTTCTGCTATGGCTCTCCCGCAATAATCACACCCCTTAAATAATGGCGAGCAGTGACTACACCCAAATGGGTGGAAATCTCGTACTTTTCGAAAATAACAGTACGTGCAAAATCCTCGGCAATCAAGTCCAGGCCTTCCGCCTACGTCTGCAAGTAACTCCATTATACCACGATTAAACAGTCAAACAGTTAGTCATTCCATAAATATTGGTCTACAGAAACATAAAAGTTTGTAAAATAAATAAAAAATAATGTATAAAAAATAAAAAAGGGAACTGATCTTAGAACGGATTCGGAAGGCCTAATTCAGTCCTTTCCTGCCTCGTCTTCACTGATCTATCCCACTTATTCTGTGCAAGCTTTGTCAGCAACTCCATGCCATCTTTCCCTGGATCAATAGGCTTAGTCTCAAACAAGCCAACATCAACTGCACTCTGAAACACGTCCTTGCCAGCTTTTGTTCTCGGCAGGACCGTTGACCAGCCAACGGGTGAACCTATCGACCCCGTTGATATATCTGCTGTCCTCGCCGTAAGATCCGGACACACGTAGCAACCAGGTTGCACGTAGTTGTGCGTAAGCTTTACTGGCACCCCTATCTCGTCGCCCGCCATGGTTGATACAATCATCTTGCCTTTCGTCACGTCCATTTTCGTAACGAGTTCAAGGTTGACTTTATGCAATTCCTCTATGATCGCTTTGATACCCTCATAGTGGAAGTTCTCTGTGCAGAATATGCCGACAAGAAGGGCTAAAGTCTTTGGTAAGTGACGCGCACCTATAGGATACAACTGCATCTTTCGAGCTGCGTAAGTAAGGCAGTGCATCCCTACAAATCCTATCTTGTCAAGAGCATACTCCCGTGCCGCGGTCTTCATCACATCGTTCATCGGACAGAGAACATACTTAGTACCTGCAGCAGCTACAATCTCCTCCGGCGTGGTGGCTACGTACGGCTGTGGGTTCCATGGTTCGTCTGTTGGCATTGCCACGAGAGCTCCCTCAATGACACCCGTTTCAAGCGCATGGATTAGTAATGTGCTAACTATTCCTCCATCTTGCGCTTTCTTTTGCAGTGCCTTATCGGTAGTTCTCACGGTCATTATGTCTGTATACTTACCAAGAACCATTTACTCCACCCCCATCAATCTCTTCTCGATCATTTCAAAGGTCGGTTCAAAGCTCCTTGGACATTGAGCGTAGCATGCGCCGCATTTGACGCAGAGTTCTTGATTCACGTGAGGCCTTCCGTAATCCATTTCTATGGCCCTCGTCGGACACGCCATAGCGCACGAGCCACAGCCTATGCAAAGACCCTGGCCGACAATCTTTACCAAAAGATCGCAACCGCACGCGAAACCAGCAAGCGTTGCAAGTGGAGCAAGATAATCAACGTCTCCGCCCACTGCCGCAAGTACTGTGTTCGCAATGGCCTCGGCACCAGTTGGGCACCCTGGGAGAGCAAAGTCAACTTTAACAAGGTTTGAAACTGGCGCGAACGACTCGTGCATCGGTTTCGCTGCTTGTCCTCCCACACTGAATCGAGTGATATTACCAGTGGTAGCGCATCCTCCTAGCGCAACCAAGTACTTCGAATTTTGTCTAATCTTCTTTATATCCTCTACCTGCCGCTTATCCTGTAAGCAGACAGAACCATGAACTATAGCTATATCAATATTTTCCGGAATCTCCCTAGCATCAGCAAGAGTAGTTTCGTATACATAGTCTATAGCATTCAGTAAATCAAGCAAGATGTCATAGTTATCCGTTAAGGATACGAGACAACCAGTACATCCACTGAGCACGGCGCTCAGCACTCTTGGTTTTGCAGTAGCCATTTCCTTCACCTCTTCTGAAACGTCAGGAGGAGTGACAGTTATCTCTGGCGCTGCTTTTGCCGGTTTCTCCTCTGCTGGAGGGTTTGTTCTCTCCATAGTTAAAATTCCCTCGGCATCCTTTGTTGTTTTTTTCAACCCAGAAAAAAGTTTCATATGTACTCCTCTACTTCCTTTTGAATCAATTCAATTGCATGTGGAATCGATCTTTTAACTTCATCCGTAAGCCCAAATTCGATTTGCTGGTTGCTTTTAGGTTGACACGCAATTACAGTAATATCGCTCCTTTCATTCAAGTCTTGAAGCGGTGTCGAAGTCTTCCAACATTGATGATCGACGTAATTATCTGCATCGATCTCATCCACTGAAAATTTTTTGATATCTCCCGGCAGCCCTCCGAAATCAATAGAATCAACGAGAATAAGCTTCTTGCATTCTAAAATCCCAAACAAGAAGTACCCCCTGCCTATGTCGACAACTTTCAAGCGCTGGGATCCGTTCAGTTTCTGCTTTAGTAGTGGAACTAATGTTGGCCCAAATCCATTATCACCGTAAAGCGGGTTACCACAACAAGCGATAACAACTTCAGCGTCGCAAATCGAATCACTCACCTCAGATCATCTTCCTTTGCAATACTTCTCCTTCTGGTCCAAGTACAATCATATGCGTCGCACACGAGTTGCAAGGATCGTAGGCTCTCACTATGACCTCAGCGTATTTGTACAAAGATCCTTCAAGCGCCTTGCTAATCGTTGGATAGTTCCACGTTGTCGGAACAAGGCAGTTGTAGTATCGAATCCTTCCATCCTCAACTCTCGTCATATGAACATTTGAACCTCTGGCTGCTTCGTTGATTCCAATTCCTAACTTATTGGTACCAAGGTTTTCCGGCTTCGCTTTGGTGACACCGCTTGTGTTCAACTCGTCAAGTATATTCTCAGCACGGTGCACAAGCGTTGTATATTCGTGTGCTCTCGCAACGTTTATCGCCATAGCCCCCTTTTGGGTGAAGCCTTTGAACTTAACTGCTCGTGCTCTTGGTCCGACTTCTACGGGCTCACCGCCGATGAGACAGATTGTATTGTTTGCCTCTTGACCGACTTCAAGCGAGCTATAATAATTATTTGGCAGCTCTTCGTTGAAGTTGTCTAATGGAAAAGCAGTTCTATCTCCATGCGTCAAATGCGTTGCAAACACGTTGTAGTCATGAGTGCCCATTCCAGGCGGATAATCAGAATCCTTGAATAGACCTAACATGAAATCAACGTGCTCCTTTGCAAGGGATTCGTAAATTCTGAGATCCGCCATCAGCTTATTTTTAGCATTCTCGGTAATGTTCCTTGCCATGCCTCCTATCACTATATCGGGCGCATGAATGCCCTCGCCGCCAGTCACATCTATGATGTGTTGAGCAATCTTCCTCATGCCCTGACATCGTTTCATAGCGTCCGTGTAGACGTTCGCGTCAAATCCTATCCCACATCCGAAGTCTGGAAAAATCAGAATGCTATGAAGCGGATGGCTGTGCATCTTGTTTGCGATTCCAGCGAGCTCCCTCAACAACATACCATCCTTAGGTGGTTCAAGATTAAGAGAATCTTCGACCGCTTCTACTGAAGCACATGAGTGAGTTATAGGGCAAATACCACATATTCGTGATGTTGCAAGTGGCGCGAATTCCATCGGCTTTCCTATAAGGAACTTCTCAAAATTTCTCACAGGCGTTATGCTGAAGTAATTACCCTTCTCAACTATGCCATCATCGTTCGTCTCTAGAACTAATTTAGCGTGCCCTTCGACACGGGTCACAGGTTCAATTTGAACTATATTGGCCAAACTTTACCCTCCTGTTTGCTTTATTTCTGATTTAAGTTAAAATTTTATAGGTTTCTTACTATAAAAGTTTGATTATTGGCGGAATTCTGATCGGATGAAAAGGCTTTTCAATACATTTAATTAGTAAAACTCCACGTCTTATGTTCGCTTTAGTGTCAACGTGGCATGAAATTATGAAACAATTTTAGTAACTAAACTCAAACATTTCATTCGCAATACATCCCGTCGCACGTTAAAAAAATCGCTCAGTTGGAAAAATATAAGTGAGCTATAACCAGCGTGACGATTTATATTTCTTACATGGTCTGTGTAAAAATTTTGCTTGTAAAACAAAATAGCAGCACTAAGATCTATCCGCAAAATTCGTTAATTGACGTTGAGTTGATAAGATGCAGACTGTTTTAACAAATAAGATGAGTAAAAACTGAGAAAGCAATCACATTACAAAAAGCAACGTTCAATCCTTAATCTCGAATGTTATTTCTCTTTCCGTTAGAAAGTTAAATATAAAGTTTTTAATTTCTTCTAACGAATGTTCCTTGGCGTTAAAAAATCCGCTATTCTGCAACGCCGCGCCGACCTCATCGTCACTTGTACCATGTACCTGAATTATCACGGAGTCACAGGTTCGACTCGAACCATTGTAAATGCCATCTATATCTCCATCTGTTATACCGATTATCGGAATACTAAATCCTGACAATATATCCCCGCTAATATTCGTTGTATCATCTCCAATGGTAATTACGCAGATGGTCTCCCTATCTATTGCTTCAAGAATAGAATCAGCAGAATGATCTATAAATACAACTTTACCTCTCTTTAACCACCTTTGAGGCTCATTCGTTTTTGAAAAACTGTTGTTTCTGGCCCGTCTTAGGTTCCCGCTTTTTATGTACAACGTTTTTAAGTCAGCGTTTCCGATTTTATCATATCCATGTTTTTTGATTTGAACTCCTTTAATGTCGACTATCCGCCTGTTGTTAGATACAATTACTACGTCCTGATCTACTACCTTTCCAACAACAATTCCGCCGATCAAGACATTTTCTCCCACTTCAGCGCCGTGTAGATGCCTAAAAGTAAGACCGCCCTCTTCGTCAATCTTGATATCTTGTTTAAGTTTTACTACGCGCTGAAGACCCAGTTGATCACTCAGATACACAGCAACATCATGTAATAACTCAACATTATAGTCATCCGGACCTTCCCAGAGTATAATACACCCGTCACTGAATCCAGGTCTTTCAACCTGTATTACGGACTTATTGACTTTCGAGACGACGATTTGGCCAAAAACTTCACCAGTTGCTGTCGTTTTTCCACAGTTTGCCAAAATTAACGCGTCTAAGTTCGAAAGATTGTTCAAAGCAGCACTTGGTTGCATCCTCTTTGATATGTCAACAAAATTCTCAAGTGGCGACCTCCGAGCAGCAACTCTGCCCATTGTGCCCCCAATGAGCGCTTGTAGATACCCTATTTTGCGCAAAATGAGAATCAATCTACAAATTCGACCGCTGTCTATAATTTCGGGACCGTGGATTACCAACCCAACATGAATGGGGCGACGTTTCATACGAGCATTTTTCCTGTATCACTTCTCTAAACAAAAGGGTTTTGGCATCCCTTGACACTGAGAACAACATTTTCATTTAATAATTTTTGGATAAGCTATAAATAATTAGGTAATGCCGATGTTGCCGTCAACAAAATTTCTTACTAGTGCACAAAAAGTAAGTGATCGTCATTCAACAGTTACGCTCTTAGCCAAATTACGCGGTTGATCGATATCAGCACCTTTGTTCTTCGCAACGCAGTAAGCTAATAACTGGAGTACAACTGCCGAAAGAATTGTCGAGAATATCTCCTCAACATCCGGTATTTTCAATACAAAATCAACGTATTTAGCAATTTCATTGTCTGAATCACTTGCAATTGCTATTACGTATGCATTTCTCGCTTTTACTTCCTTAATGTTGCTGAGAATCTTACCGTAGGTGGGACCTCTCGGGGCTATTGCTATTATTGGTGTGCCCTCTGTGATTAAAGCGAGTGGACCGTGTTTTAGTTCTCCAGCAGGAAACCCCTCAGCTTTTACGTAAGATATCTCTTTCATTTTAAGGGCACCTTCGAGTGCGAGAGGATAATTTACACCTCTCCCAATAAAATAACAGCTGTCAATTTCGCTGATCTTTAAAGAGCACTTTTCAATGTCGCTAATATCATCAAGGAGCGATTCCATAGCCACAGGTAAATATTTGAGCGACGTAATCATACGGCGAGAGGTCTCAAAATCGATCGTAGTCGAAGAAAAATTTCTAATTCTTGCAAGATAGAGCCCGAGCATAAAGAGAGTCAATATTTGAGATGTAAAGGTCTTCGTAGCGGCAACGCCAATTTCAATGCCTGATCGTGTGAATATCACCTCATCAGCTTTACGCGTTATGGAACTTCCTGGAACATTCGTTATTGCAAGCGTCTTGAACCCTTGGGACTTAGCCTCTTCTAAAGCTGCGAGCGTATCTGCAGTTTCTCCTGATTGACTAATGCAGATAGCAAGAGAGTTCTTGCCAGATAGCGAGTTATTGTAACGAAATTCAGAGCTGTACTCCACCCGCACAGGGATCCTTAACATGTCCTCAAGTACATATTTTCCGATGAGCCCGGCGTGATAGGAAGTTCCACAGGCAAGAATTGTTATGCCATTAAGGTTATGAACTTTTTTTTCGAGCGTTTCAATCTCTCTGAAGTCTACGACAGCCTCGAGCTCGAGGAGTCTATCCTCCATTGTCTCCCTGACCGATCTTGGTTGCTCATGTATTTCCTTTAGCATATAGTGCTCATACCCTGCTCGTTCGGCGTCTTCAACATCCCAGTTTATTGTTATTTCTTTGAGCGGTACTTTTGCCCCGCTAAGTGTCGATATTTCGACACTTGTGTCCTTAAGCGTTACCACTTCTCCATCATTGACGTAAATGACCCTATTTGTAAACTTTAGAATCGCAGGTACGTCGCTGGCAATAAAATTCTCGTTTTTCCCGAGCCCAACGACCATTGGGCTATCTTTTCTTGCGGCTACTATCGTATCAGGATCATAATCCGATATAACAGCTATCGCATAAGACCCTCTAACATGCGAAAGAGATTCTTTTACTGCAATTGTAAGATCGCCCTCATAGTGCTCTTCAACAAGATGTGCAAAAACTTCCGTATCAGTATCAGAATTAAAGATATGCCCGTTCCTAATGAGCTCTTCTTTTAAGCTCTGAAAATTCTCTATTATACCATTGTGAACAACTGCAATATTACCATTACAGTCTGTGTGAGGGTGTGCGTTAGTAGAGGAAGGAGTACCATGCGTTGCCCAACGCGTATGGCCAATCCCGATACAACAGTCAATTTTTATGTCTAGAATTGTTTCGAGTTCTGAGATCTTTCCCTTAGTCTTTGTTATGTCAATTTCAGTATCACTCAAAGTAGCAATTCCGGCAGAATCATACCCTCTGTACTCAAGCCTTTTTAATGACTCTAGAAGTATTGGAACTACACTTCTTTTTCCAACACACCCAACTATCCCACACATTTGATCGTCTCGTTTTTAACGTTCGTCAATTTCAGTAGGCTTTTAGATAGGCGAACTTTATATCCTATAAAAGTTACGCTTTAATTCATCGGTTTTTCGCTTGTAAACCAAAAAATTCACGCTTGTAAACCAAAAAATTCACAACGCAGTAAATGACGCACGATAGTAAAACATCATTAATCAGTTAATTCGATGGATTTTTAATATTAGATAATTTTTTATTACAAAAATGACTAAGTATCAAAAACATGAAGGTCTTACTTGTGGGCTCGGGAGGTAGAGAACATGCTATAGCGATGGCCATAAAAAAAAGCGAGCCAGAGCCAACGCTGTATGCGGCAATGAAATACAAGAACCCTGGTATCGCCAAGATATGCGAAGATTACTTGCTGGTCAATGAAATGGACATACCTAAGATAACGAATTATGCTGATAAATTTGATTTGGTGGTAATAGGACCAGAAGCACCTTTAGCAGCAGGAATTGTCGATTCTCTTGAATCACGGGGAATAAGAGCATTTGGCCCCACAACTGATGCTGCTATGATAGAATCGGATAAGGGTTGGGCCCGGTCTTTTATGTCCAAACATGGAATCAAGGGTTGTCCAAGATATGAACTTTTTAGTGATTTATCGGAAGCAGACGAATTTATTAAAGATAACATCGACGAGAGGAATCTTGTTATAAAGCCTGTTGGGCTGACTGGAGGTAAAGGGGTGCTCACTATTAACGAATATAAAGAAGGCAGTGATTACCTTAAAAAACTGCAAGGTCAAGTGATAATTGAAGAGTGTCTAACAGGAGAAGAATTTACTATACAAGCATTTGTTGACGGACATAGTTTATCCTATGCTCCCGCAGTTCAAGATCACAAACGTGCCTATGAAGGGGATCAAGGTCCTAATACGGGTGGCATGGGCTCATACAGTGACAAGTCGTATACGTTACCCTTCATGAATAAAGACGACTTTGATCGCGCGGTAGATATTATGGAAGATACAGTTAATGCGCTTAGATCAGAAGGGATCAATTATAAAGGAATACTGTACGGACAGTTCATGTTAACAAAATTAGGACCAATGGTGGTAGAGTTTAACTGTAGGTTTGGTGACCCAGAAGCAATGAATGTGCTGCCATTACTGAGATCAGACTTCATTGAGCTCGCTGACGCGTCTATAGACGGAAACTTAAAAGCCGCCTCTTATGAATTATGTGCTACTGTTTGTAAATATGTTGTACCGTCTGGATATCCAGATAAACCACAGCTGTCTGAGATACGGATTGATGAAGGGTCGATTGATGCCTTGCTATTTTACGCGAGCGTAAACGAGGGGGGCGGTAAAATAACAACTACCGCCTCACGGTCTCTAGCCGTTTTAGGCATCGCTGATACGATAGAAGATGCCGAACATAAAGCTGAAAATGCGTTGAATAATATAAAGGGCAACATTTTTTCACGGCATGACATAGGAACGAAGAAGCTCATAGAAAAACGCATTGAACACATGAAAGCAATTAGATCGTCTTAATCCAGGAATGATGCAACTAATCGGGGATGAACGATGAAGGGCTTAATTTCTATTTGTGACCTTACCGAAGCGGAAATCTACGACATTATTGAGCTTTCTATAGAGTTAAAAGAAAAGAGGTTAAAGGGCAAATTCTCAGATGGCTTAAAGTACCACAGTTTGGGAATGATATTTGAAAAGCCTTCAACTAGAACGAGAATTTCATTCGAAGTTGCTATGACCCATCTGGGGGGGCATTCAATCTACTTGAACTGGCACGATCTCCAGCTCGGACGGGGGGAGACTATAGCTGACACAGCCAGGGTTCTTTCAGGCTATGTCAATGTGATTGCCATACGAGCAAACCACCACGCCTCTATAATTGAGTTGCAACAAAACGCATCCATCCCCGTAATAAATGCGTTATCTAATCTCGAGCACCCCTGTCAATCACTAGCGGATCTCATGACGATCTACGAGAAGAAAGGCAAATTAATAGGTGAGAAATTCGCCTGGATAGGAGATGGTAATAATGTATGTAATTCTTCTATACTTGCCTGTGCGATCATGGGTATAGATGTTGATGTAGCGTGCCCTCCTGGCTATGAACCAGACAAAACTATCATTGAAAAAGCCAGAAAAATGTGCACCGTGAGGATCTTACATGATCCCATACAAGCGTCAGAAAACGCAGATGTGCTTTATACAGACTCGTGGGTTTCTATGGGCGATGAAGAAACATATGCCCAACGTATGGAGGACTTTTCAAACTACCGTGTTAATGGAAGGCTAATTGAAGTTGCAAAGAAGGATGTCATTGTGCTACATTGTCTTCCCGCTCATAGGGGACAAGAAATAACCAGCGACGTCATGGACGGTGAACATTCTGCTATATTTAGCCAGGCAGAAAATAGGTTACATACTCAAAAGGCCCTACTTTTGAAATTACTTAAATAACTACCACCACACATCTTTTTTCCCTAACCTGAAGCCAATATAATTAACTATCAAATGAATGGGTGCAGTCAGCACAATGACGGCAATAAATACAGGAGCTGTAACATTTAACGTAAGCCACTTTGGGAAGAATATATAAGTGAGCAGCAACGCGCCTGCAACGAAATCATATTGATCTGCGATTGGAAAACGAGCGCCCTTCTCAAACCCAAGGCGACGTTTGAAAAAACTTTTTATAATATCTCCGAGCAACGCGCCAAATGATAGCGTAATTACTACGAATATTGGGTCAAATGACGGAACACCAAGCAGTGCACGCTCTCTTACAGCTTGCTGAATTATCCCGGCTATCACTCCAACCATAGTGCCGCCAATGAAACCTCTGAATGTCTTCCCTTGCCCCAATATCCTCCTGCCATCTGGATAGTTTCTTCCAAGGTCAATCGGCTGTTTTCCCGCGAAGAGAACCGCACTAGAGTTGGCAACATAGGCAGGCAACATCAGCCAAAGCGCATCGGCAATAAAAAATGACATCTAATTGGGGAAGTTATCAATATCATATTAAATTTACCTTTTCGAACATTGTTTTAACCATTAAGGACGATAAGCAGGTGCGACATAATAAACCATCAGCGACATTGCAAATCAACCAGAATGCGAGGATATACCAAAAATAATAATAAGGATATATAAGATATTCAAAACGTGAACTGGAGATCCGTATGCCGATTTATGAAGCGTCTGTAAAATTACCAAAGCATACTTCTTCCTTGTGTCCTGCCTGTCAAAAAATCGTAGATGCAACCATTTACGAGAAGGGCAAAGAAATTTGGATGACAAAGAAATGCTCTGAACACGGAACGTTCGACGAACTGTACTGGTCTAGTGCAGACATGTATCATAGAGCTGAACGTTATTCCTATAGAGGCAAAGGAGTCTACAATCCTCAATTAAAACTGCAAAAAGAGTGTCCTCTTGAATGTGGGCTTTGCGATGTTCATGCTAGTTCAACTTGTCTCGCGAACATCGATGTGACCAATCGATGCAACTTACGGTGCGAGTGGTGTTTCGCGAACGCTCATTCAAGAGGTTACGTCTATGAGCCGACTATCGAGCAACTAAAGGATATGCTTACAACTTTACGGAGCGAAAGACCAACGCCGACACTTGCTGTTCAGTTTTCAGGAGGAGAGCCAACTTTAAGAGAAGACCTAGCTGATATCATCAAGATGGCTGCGGAAATGGGCTTCAAACAGATTCAAATAGCTACAAATGGCATAAAACTCGCAAAAGATCAAGAGCTAGCGCAAAAACTCAGAAGAGCCGGATTGAACACAGTATATCTCCAATTCAACGGAATTTCAAAAGAAACAGATAGACTCATAGACATTAAAAAAAGAGCAATAGATAATTGTAGAGGGGCCGAGCAAGGCGTGATATTAGTCCCGACAATTGGCAAGGGTTTGAATGATCACGAAATTGGCCGGATAATCCAGTACGCTATTCAAAACTGTGATATAATTAGAGGCATTAACTTTCAACCTATGGCATTCGCTGGCGCTGCAAATGCAATGACGCAAGATGAAAGAAATTCCACAAGATTCACGCTCCCAGACCTCGCGTTTTGCATAGAAACACAGACCAAAGGTCAAATAAAGGCCGATGACTTTTATCCAGTTCCGTGTGTTGTATCGATTTCAAAGATTGTTGAGGCTTATACGAAAACTGACCAGATCGAGTTCAGTGCCCATCCACATTGCGGTTTCGCAACTTATTTGTTCATAGAAGATGGAGAAACGATCCCAATAAATCGATTCGTCGACGTAGAAAAGTTTTTTGCGCTCATGGAAAAGCTTACTGAAAAAATTAACAAAGGCGGGATACTGAGCAAACCTTCAGCGCTAATGAGGGCATTACTAGCGTTAAATTCAATGGTTGATGATGAGAAACAGCCTAAGAGCGTTCACTTTAAAACGATGATTAAACAAATACTTTTAAAGCACGACTACACCTCCCTTGGAGAATATCACTGGGAATCATTATTTATTGGCGGAATGCACTTTATGGATTCATATAATTATGATATAGAACGGGTTAAGAGATGTGTCATACATTACGCTGTCCCCGGAGGGTTGATTATTCCGTTCTGTGCATATAACAGCGGTCCAAATTACAGGGAAATAATTGAGAAGCAGTATAGCATACCCCTGGACGAATGGGAGCGTAAAAAAGGGAAAGTTGAACTATACGACATAGAATGAAATGAATAGCCCGGCACGGATTCGAACCGTGGTTGTGAGATCCAGAGTCTCGCATGATTGACCGCTACACTACCGGGCTTTAACTATCGTTTGATACGATAACACCGCTTTGGCGAATCGGACTCTGTTGGATATTTACTTAACACATATCTTTTATAACTTACCATATGTTTTTGACGACGAGCTTGGCGAAGAAATATTATCAGAGTCAATCACTGTTTGCTTCTCAGGATATATACAGAATTACTGATGTCGAGCGCGCACGCAGAGCTCGCAAACAAATTGACGCCCCCAAGTATCTACTGTGTCAATGCGAGGGTCGATTGAATTGCACAGTAGATGTAACCCATATATTTAAATAGTGATTGATCAGGTTATTCTATCTGTCAATCAGGAATAGAATCCGATTACAAATATATTTGAGCACATTCCAAGTGTAACATCAAGGAGAGGATTCAAGTTGTTTCCATCAAAGAAAGTTCAAAATTTAATAGGTTCCAAAGTCCAAGTAGAAGTAAAAGGTGAAAAGTGCATACTTGAAGGCATGCTTATGAGCGCTGATGATTACCTTAACCTACACCTTACTAACACTACTGAAGTGATTGACGGTGAAAAGTCACGAGTTTTAGGGTCTGTTGTCCTTCGTGGCAACAATATCGTTCTTCTTAATCCTGTAAATGAATGATTTTAAACGGATGAAGGTATACATTTGCTTGAGATTTTGAAGTTATGCTGTTATTTAAAATCATTTAATTTAAATACAAAAAGTTTGATAATATAAATGAAAAGTCAAGCTGGTCACTGTCGAAATCATAAGCGATATACTTGATCATGATGAAACTTGAAAAAGAGAAGTACGATATTCTATTAATAGATGGCATTATAGCTCCTTGCATCGGCTGCCACGAGGTTTGTACACCAGAATTTTGTGCGCTGCTCGATGAATGGCTACAATTACTAATGTAAGCTTAAGTACAAAAGAACAATTACATTAGATTTTCAACCATTTTACGCATTATCATCAATCTTTCGTGTGCAACGAAATTCTTCTGAGCATTGCTTCACTATTACGAGGGATTCACTCTCTTAAAATGTAGCGCACGACAGTATTTTACGTTTTTAGAAAACAATTTATCATAAAAAAGATAATTACGTGCAATATGGGTGAGATACCACTTTACGAAGATCTACGCTCCAAACTTCTTTTCAATAGTTCAAAAGTAATTACGTACATTGCAATAGCAGCTCTCATTTGGATAATATTTTTTCTTGTTTATATACCAATATCGATGGGAGTGGTAATCTTTGGGTTTTTCGAAACTGCACAAATTATCGGCTTTATAGCATTGTTAAGTATCCTAACGCTTCTTTGCAGGACATATCAATATTACATAATAACGTGCAGCGCTCTCAGTATGATGATGACATTAGTGATGGCGCATGATAAAACATATGACGAATTTGAAAACTATAGTGAAATGGTAAAGTACTTCTTGTATGTACTGTCTGTGATAATTGCCTATATTTTTTTATGGCCACTAATGAACACGACAATTGGCACTTTAAATGGCATCGTTTTAACTATAGTTATCTTTTGGATTTTATGGATGATCGTAAAAATATTGGTGCGATTTGACAGAATGGAAAAATTAAAGGAAGAGCCGAGCACTTAGGGGTGCCCAGTCAAACCTAATAAATCTGCACTTGCACGAAGGCTTCATGATGAATTATTCCTTTTTCTCCTCTGCTTGCTTTGTAGTTGCTTTTTTAGACGTTCTCTCAGATATCGATGCGCTTGCTGCCCGAGCCTGTGTCTCGGCTGTTTCTGTCAATTTAACAGCATATTTGCCGATTTCCTCTGAGGCGTCCATACCTGCACGGTACAATAGCCAAATAACCCAGATAGCGATTGCTATCAAAACTACGCCTAATATGGTCTGACTTGTCGGAGAATTTGACACTGATAATATCAAGGTTCGGAAAAATATGAAAATTATCGCGACGATAATTACATATATAATGTACCTTACCGCTTGTTGAACGTTCTTCAGTCCTTGCGGCGAATCGGTGCTGCTTCGAGCCGCTATGAACCCTCCGATGGCATTTGCAATTGCGATGATCTCTCTGACAATGAGCGCTAACAGAATTAGAATCGCAATTATTGCAATCCACGTTACAACTGAAGCTGCTTCGACACCTGCGATAAAGATTCCTGTTCCGAGTGGCCCGAATATCACGATCGCGAATAACCAGATTGCAAATATTACGACTAGATACACCACAAGCTTAGGTAGGCCAGCGTAGAACTGTTCTTTAGATTCTTTATTTAACTCCTCATTAACCACCATTATGTGACCTCCAAGGGTCCAACTATTCCTTATCTATAATTGCCGTTTATAATTAAAAGGCTTATCCGATATTTCCGCAACATTGCTCATCGTAACCAAGCACATTAATTAATGCTGCATGTTAATTGTCGATCCGATATGTCTGAGTTATCGAAAGCCACTTAGAAAAAAGAATCAGTACAACTTATAGGGATAAATGAGGTTAATTTCACCTAACAACCTTGAAATAGTATCATAACGTATAATTGTACGGGGCATTCTTTGCAGAGAGACGAGCGCGATCTGGCTAAATTTGCAGCAAAGTGCTATTACGATATAGCGGACAAGGATTGCAAGGTCGAAGTTTTTGATAATTTTAAAAACAAGATGCCGAGTGTCGGCTTTATAAACGATATGGAAAAAGAGCTTCAAAACTGGTGGATATACAACATCGGAACGAAGTCAAAAATTGCACGTTTATCCGAAATCGATTTCATTCATCACGTTAATATGTTGAGGGCAAAAAATGGTTCACCGCCGATATCTACCGAGGGTGGCTTACATAAAAAGTGGATGGAGTACATAGTTTCAAATGATCCACACGTCTATTTAGTAGTAATTAAATGTGAAGACACGAAGCTTGTCCTCGTGAATACTAAGATTGTCGCTCAAAGTAGATGCTAGAGCAAACTTATTCCTTTATTGGGGTTCTCAATTTATTTGTCTCATATAATCAAGCCTTTTTTCGTTAAATCTTGGAGACAACCGTGAGCAGCGTAGAAGAGCAAATTAATGAAATAATAAAGGAGATAAGGGAGACTCCATACAATAAAGCAACCCAGCTGCATATCGGGCGTCTTAAAGCTAAACTTGCAAAGCTTCGAGAAGAAGCTGAACGATCAACAACCAAAAAAGGGTCTAGTTACGCTCCTAAAAAAGCAGGTGATGCGACCTGCATTCTCGTAGGATTTCCCTCTGTGGGAAAATCAACACTTTTAAATGCTCTAACTAACGCTAAGTCCCTTGTTGGAGCTTACGATTTCACAACTTTGAATGTGATACCCGGCTCTATGGTGCACAAAGGTGCCTATATCCAAATTTTCGATGTGCCAGGATTGGTGAGCGGCGCAGTTTCGGGAAAAGGTAGAGGAAAAGAGGTTATTTCAGTAATTAGGAACGCGGATCTAATCTTACTTGTAATTGATGTGTTCAGCGAACACCAGATTCAAACACTCAAAGAAGAATTGTATAATGCAGGCATTAGATTAAACGAGCACCCCCCTAATGCTACTATAATTAAACGGGCAAGAGGGGGCATCACAATCAACAAGACACTGCGCTCAGAACTCGACGATAATACTATCAAGGCAATTTTGAGAGAATACAAAATCCATAATGCTGACGTAATTTTACGAGAAGATATGTCAGTAGAAAGATTTATTGATGCGCTAATGACGAATAGACGGTACTTGCCATCTATCACTGTGGTAAATAAGATAGATCAACTCAATGATAACTTACATTTCGGCGATATCTGCGTCTCAGCTAAAGAGGATATTAACATCGATAAGCTTAAAGACCTAATGTTTGAGAAGCTTGCTTTTATAAGAATCTACATGAAACCGCCCGGAGGGGGCCCAGATCGTGTACATCCACTTATCTTGCGACGAAATGCAACTGTTGAAAACGTTTGTAACGTTCTCCACAGGGATTTTAGTCGAAAATTTAAATATGCTCAAGTATGGGGAAAATCCGTGAGGTTTCCAGGTCAGAGAGTTGGAACAGATCACGTGCTATGTGACGAAGATATAGTGACGTTAAACATACAAAAATAGAGAGAGTTTACACAAAAACAAAGCAAAAACAAGTACTAGATAGCAGAACGAATAACGTCTTATTAATGAACAACAAGAGTCTAGGGCCTTGCCGATATATCCAAGCTTCTTATCACATTGTTATCAAATAATTACATTTATATGAAAATAGCAAAGTTACTGGTTAATAATGGAGCTTAAGATTTCAGATGCCGTCAACTTCAGCGTTGATCCATCGCACATTGTGACGGAACGGACAGCCGTTATAGGTCAAAGCGGCAGCGGGAAGAGCTATTTAGTTAGCGTTATATGCGAGGAGCTAGCCTCAAATGACCTAGGATTTGTGCTACTCGATACAGAAGGAGAATATCATGGACTTTCCAAATTTGGTAACATAAGATTAATTAAAGAAACGGAAGAAGTCGAGGATATTAGTGCAGACGAAGAGTATATCAAGAAGATCATAATGGACTCCCAGAGGATAATATTAGATGTATCTGAGTCTGATAAGAATACGGTAAACGAATTTCTCACAGGTATATACAGTGTAACGACAGAATTGTTTAAAGAGAATAAACAAACGCCATTTTTATTAATCATTGAGGAAGCGGACATATATATTCCCCAAAAAAGAACTGGGGGCCTTGAAATCTTACAGACGATAAGTAGAAGAGGGAGAAAAAGGGGGTTAGGAATTCTCTTAGCTACGCAGAGACCTGCACTTGTGAATAAAAATGTCCTAAGCCAATGTAATAATGTTTTTATCGGTAAATTAATGTTGAAAAATGATCTAGATTCAGTACGTCTATTTTTTTCGTCAATGGATGAAGTGAAACAACTAACCACGCTTGAGCCAGGATACTTCTATGTTCAAGGGGCTATCTCTGATCCAATGTTTATAAAAATCAGAGCGCGGAAAACGCGCCACGGTGGAAGCACACCAAAAATCCCGATCCGAGTCACTTCGGAAAAAATCTTGCCTGATTCAAACAACGAATCCAACGTCATTAAAATCGTGAGTATCGACGAGGAGCAAAGAATAAAGAGGGCAATTAATTCTATAAAATCAGGAAAATATGGAACATATATCGATTTCAGTGAAACGAAAGCTTTAAAATCGATAATTGATAATAGGCAAAAGCAGTACAAGTTTATTGGTAAGTATGAAACTGTGGAGAGCGTAAAGCCAGTAATGTTGCCTCGCTTTCTTTTACAAATTCGAGAGACAAAAAAGAAGGTAATAGGTAAAAAATCTGATAATTACTTAGTGCTCGTAGATGGATTTACAGGCGATATTTTAGATTCCAAAGGCGAAGTGCGCTCTCAGAGCGTAAGGCAGTTGTTTGATCTTAATCAGCATCAGTTGCAAGTGATGAATTTTATACGTAAGAACAAAAAAGTTACGATAATGAAATTGAAAGAAAATCATTCAACAAAAGGTCTTAAACTCGCCTTAAGAAAGCTTGAAGATGCGGGCCTTATCGAGATAAAGGATGATCAGTACTTATCCGCGTATGAAACAAAGCCAAAGTCTCTCAAATCATATAATATTGACAATTTAAAAACTGTCGAAGGGATAAACCAACACGCAGAGAGACTCAAAACTTCTGAGATAAAGTTGCATAATATCATAAATCAGATTTATCCGGACTGTGAGATAGTGGATACTAATTTAATATATTCACCATTTTTCGAGATTGTTTATTCAAACGGAAACGCTGAAAGACTTTTACGAATAAGTGCTCGATCTGGTAAGGCGCTATAATACCTTAGATGTTCAAAAACTTGATAATTTATTTAAATTTGCTTTACCTGTATTTACGACCCCCTCTAGCTCGAAGTTTGACTTAGCCAATTATCTTTATTGACGCATTTTTCAAGTTGTTTCTCGCGGACAGGTTTAACAGAAGTGGGGTGATCGACTCCGTCATGTACGATGCTTCTAATGAACCTCCATCGAGAGGATTGAGTCCACGTATATCTTTTACTAGTTCAGTAATGATCCTCTTTGGGTCGTTGTCTCCACAAACTATAACATCAAGCCCCAAATCATCATTTAAATCAATTAATCGTGATGCTGGAACGGTGTGAAATGCTGACACGACCGGAACGTCGGGGACAATGCTCTTTAACTCCATAGCTGCGCTGCCATACTTTTGAGGCGGCGTGTAACGCATAAACCCATTTTTTATCATGGGAACAACCGGAGACACCACTATATGATCTCTGTTCAAATAAGTCTTAATAGATTCAGTGGTAGAAATTGCATATTCATACTGCAATGCGATTACTATAATCTCACAACCCTTCACAGCCTCCGTAGTCCCTGCACCAGATAGTTCACACGAAATACCCCGATTTAAGAGATCCTCTCCACAGGAAGTTGCTGCTTCCTCAGCTTTTTCTATGCTCCTCGATCCTATCGTTACATCGTGTTTATACGCCCAGCGAAGTGCCAAGCCTTTCCCGATGTGACCAGTTCCTCCAAGCAAAGCAATACGCATTATAAACACCTATTTTGATTGCACTTAACGCTAATTAAGTTAAAATATCTACCGACAGAATAACTATGATATCGAGCAAAAAAAGAAGGAAATCGCATCATTTTTAGAGACGTAGAGACACAGAAAATTTGTATAATAATAGGATAGAAATAAAAATTTCATTAAAAAGCAGACAAAGGCTATCGCTATGAGTGTCACGTGATATGCTTAACAGGTCCAAACAAACGTAAAGTTGGAAATTGATGCAATAATATATCCTACGACATACTGCAGCAGCTGATAAGAGGTGCTTTTGATATCACTCCAAATATTATCTAAGGATTTTGAGTTATAAAGAGCTAAACTTACAAACTTCAGGATCGATTATATATTAGCGACCCGATAAGTCTCACGAACAAGGAGAACAGTCTTTACGTTTAAGAACTTGCATCAACCAGTGATATGTTAGACATGTAAAACTTAGATATGGTCTAGCTGATTGTTGCACGCTTTGCTCGATATATGGTGCGCTTGTCAGTAGGCATTAAACAGACTGAAAGGTATAAGGATTTTGAAGAGAGAAATGAGTTAAAAGAGAAAGAAAAACGAATTTTTAACAGCAACGCAGTCGTTTCCCTGCGGTCTACCTTATTATTCCGTATGGAGCAAAGTAGAATTTGCCTTTAAACTGTATTATCATCCCTTTTTGGAAGTTTTGAATGATTATTTGATTACCGTACTGTGAGGGGTTGTAATAATACTCCTGTGTTGTCGCTGCACCAAATTTTTCAGATCCTCCATTTGCGTAATAATACTGAGATTTTGTCTTAGATCCAGTTGTATCAGGCTCTATTCCTGATGTTACTGGAGAGGGTTTTTGAGCATTTGCATTCCAAGATTTAATCTGTGCGCCACCTGTACTTGGATCAACGATTACTTTTCCGTTTTCATAATCCCGTTGCCAGACACCATCCGCCTGATGCGCCTGGTTCAGTGCCTTGCCAAGATTAATGCCGTAGTCATCGCTCCATTTACCACCAGTAGGAGCATAGTAGAAGTATCCGTCTGTAAGCAATGCTGAGCAATAACAAAAGTACCTCTGAGCTTCTGTGCCTTGAGCGTAAAAGAGGGAGAGCTTTCCTTTATGTGAGGCGTCAAGTGCAAAACTGATTGAGTTCGCCCACCCCTTATAGAACGGGAACCCTTCATCCATCCAGCCATCCACTGCATCAACGTAGCCAGGAATGAAGTAGGCACCGTTGTAGATGACGAGCCTTTCTCCAGCTATACCTTTTACTTTTTTGTAGAGATCTATGGTGCTCGACTGCCACTGGCTTTCCGATGGTCCAGCCCAGCCGTAAACAGCTGGCGAAGATATGCCGTTATCGAGAATTAGACCATCAAAACCTTTCCGAAGTGCTGAATCACATATGTCCACGCATTGATTCCGCCAGCCAGGTTTGGTCAAATCCATGACTTGTTCTGTACCCTGGTAATCGGTGCGTGGCTGTCCTGATGTATCGTGTAACCACCATTCTGGATGTGCTCTTCCAACCTCATCTCCGTAAAGCGGGTTAAAGTATCCGAGGACAACAGTATATCGATTTACTGCTTTGATCGCTTGAATGTGCTCAGGAGAATCCCTATAATGAAGCGCTACGATTTTGTATTTCGCTAGGTATGAAGCTATATAATCTTCTCTACCCGCCCAATTGCCTTTAAAGTCAATGTAGGTGTGCGGCCCATCCGTTTTTATTAAACCAGTCGAAACTTTGTTTGCAGCAAAAACTGGAGAAATAAGCATGGTTGCTGCAAGTGCCGATACCACTAAAGAAGTAAAAAGTCTCTTGTGAGATGTTTTCATTTCCTTCACGCATACACCTCTTTACAAGAATGGATAACTTCATATATATAAATTTTTAATTTTTGGCTTTATATAAATAAAATTTTTAATTAAAATTTGGGCTTAAAATAAAAAATAAAACGATTAAAAGACTCAATTTTATCATTAGTCTTGAGATAACATAATATTGGTGACGGTCTGATCCTGCATTAGCGTTATGTAAATAAAGGGGTTCTAATTTGACCCTTCACAAATACATGAGAGATACTGCAAACGTTAAAAAATTCACATAGAAGCGTCACTTTAATAAAGAACGGTAACATCTATTAAGCCGCATTTAAGACTGCTGGCGAGGTATTGTCATGGATGTTTCACTGATTCCTTATGCATTTCTTGCAATGATTTTTACACCTATCATCTTTTCAGTTCCGATATTATTAGTGGGGCGACTGACCAATTCTAGAGTACTAGGTTATTTTTCGTCGATTATCGCTTTAGTTACGCTTGTATTAGCGTCGTTACTCATAGTCTTTTATTCCGGTTTAATCAGTGTAACTGTGTCCTCAATCACACTCGCACCATACGATATCCCGTTGTTTACTTTCACACTTGATCCACTTACACTCCTCGTCAGTTTCGTGGTATCGTTTATGGGATTCATAACGATCTGGTACTCCAATAGCTACATGCAAAAAGAGGCGGGGCAAGGAAGATACTATTTCCTCATGCTTCTTTTTGTGGGAGGAATGCTAATGCTCGTGGGTGCCGCGAACGTCCTCGTACTATACGCAGGATGGGAAATCGTAGGTATCTGTTCTTTCCTGTTAGTTGGTTTCTGGTTCAAAGAAGCGACGCGTAATGATGCCGCAAAAAAAGTGTTCTTCTTTACGCACATGCCTGGCGAGGTTCTGCTACTGTTTGGAGTGGGAACCTATGCGTGGACAGGATCGGGTAGCATCCACAATTTATTGACATTTAATCTACCAGAATGGCAAACGAGCATACTTATTATATTTGCATTCGTAGCAATGTTTTCGAAATCTGCACAATTTCCGTTTTTCTCATGGTTGCCGAGCGCTATGCAGGGACCAACGCCAGTGTCTGCACTTCTTCATAGTGCTGCAATGGTAAACGCCGGTGTATATCTCGCTGCGAGGTTATTTCCGATGCTCACAGGAAACTGGCAATGGGTTCTTGCGATAGTCGGCGGCTTTACCCTTATATTAGCTGCGACCACAGCGATACGGTCAAATGACCTAAAAGAGGTGCTCGCTTACAGCACTATCTCTAATCTTGGGTATATGTTTCTTGCATTCAGCTTTGGTCCAATCGGACTTGTGGCAGGGTTGATGCAATTTTTAGCACATGCGTTCTTCAAGTGTTGCCTGTTCCTAGGGGCAGGAGCTGTTGATCACGCTGCAAATACCATAGACCTCAACCAACTAGGGGGGTTATCAAAACGCATGCCGTACACCGCTGCTTCTTTTACCATCGCAGCCCTAGCACTTGCTGGGGTGCCCCCTCTTTGTGGGTTTGTAAGTAAGTGGCTCATTTACACGAGCAGTATATCACCATCACTAGCAGGATTACAAATATTTGTAATATTAGTGCTAATCGGCAGCGTACTCTCAGCAGGCTACATACTCCGAGCTGCTCATAGCGTATTTTATGGACAGCTACCGGAAGATCTTGAAAGTGCTCATGAAGCGCCGCGTACGATGGTGATGACTCAAGCAATACTCGTCGCAGGATGTATACTTGTAGGGGTATTTGCACAATATCCAATTTCGCTGATAATGCAGGTACCAGGTGCAGGAATGGTCACGACACAATCTACGGTAATTCTCACCAACATCGAGATTGCAGGGATAGCAAGCTTCGCTCCAACACTTGCCGCTGCCCTGCTTTTGCTTGCGATTGCTGCCGGTGTATTATTAAATGAATATGCTACGAGGAGACCTCATACCGCGGTATCACCATCCCGTGAGCTTTTCGGGTCAGGAGATAAACTGCCCGAAGGTTATGAATACTCGTCTGGTAAACATTTTCTCTACCAGGTTACCCTGCCTTTTGAGCGACTCAAAGTGTTAAATCCAGACAATATCTATGCAGACCTGGGGCGAGACGCAGAACTTGCTTCTAAAAGATTGCGTAAGGCGCATAATGGGAACGTCATCAGGTACGCACTTTGGATATTCACCTGGTTGATACTTGCAGGCGTTGTATTTTTGGTCTTTGGGGGACTCTAATGGATCAGATTGTACTATTTGGAATACTTATGGTAGCATTTACATCTCTTATCGTGATCCTAAATGATAAATTCTCAGCCCTCTCATTTCTTGGACTGAATCTCACGATAGTGGCACTTTTATATACAGAAAGTGATCTTATAAGCGCCGCGATTAAAGCCGTTTTAGGATTTTTGCCGCCAGCGATAATTATCGCAGCTACACGGCGAATCGAACCTACACGTCCGGCGTTTGGGAAGATAGCAGCCTCTATAGGAATAGCAGTTACAGTTGTTCTCTCTTATGCCGTGGCATATGCGATTAGAGGCGTCTTTCCCGAAGATCGGCTGCTGCTGAGTTATTTCCTAGTCATACTTTTTGGCCTGTCAATACTCATTATAGGAAGTCAAACGACCATCTTCAAGCTCTTGTTTGGGGTACTCGTGCTTGAAAATATTGGAACGCTTCTTCTTTCTTGGAGCTACAATTCCGTGTTGCTAACGCTGGTTGAGGAGGTTTTTGTTGTACTTATCGCAGTGACATTCGCCGTAATTGCTCTACTTGACTTTAAAGAATATGGCACTATTGATGAGAAAGACCTTACGAGGTTACGTGGGTAAAAGTGGAGTGGATCAAGATGTACCTCTTATATACAATTATTATACCCGTGATTGCTGCTGCACTATGTGCAGTGTTTTTTCTCCTTGGAAGAAGTCGAATTGCTACATACATAGCCGTATCGGGTCCAACATTAAGCTTAATTTTATTTAGCGTAAGCTGGTACATGAAAGTCGGAGAGTTCGCCAGCAAAAACTCAATTGCATTTACTTATGGGTTGGATACAGTAGCGCTACTCGTTGCATATATTGTCTTGGTAGTTGGGACGATAATAACGTGGTACAGCCTGGGGTACATGAAAGATGCTCGCCCTATATACTATCCGCTGCTGTTAATAATCATTAGCGCGACGATGGGGACCGTTTTAAGTTATAACTTAGCTGCATTTTATTTATTCTTCGAAATTAGTACGCTTGCAGCGACTTTCCTTGTAGCATACAGAAAGGGCAGGGCCTTGGAAGCAGCCACGAAGTTTATAGCGCTTAATAGCATAGGAAGTTCGCTTGCGCTGCTAGGATTAATACTGTTATTTGTCAACAGCGGTACTTTAGACATAACTGCGCTTGGATCGCTTTCCAGGAACTCTGCATACATCATAAGCTTGTTGCTCTTTGTGGGAATCGGCACGAAAATAGGAATAGTGCCGTTGCATGCCTGGGTTCCTGATTCTTATAGTGAAGCCCCCACACCCGTGAGTTCATTCTTAGCGAGTACGGTAAAAAGCGCGACGGCTTTTATGCTTATAAGATTAATATTCGCGGTGAACCCAACACTTGACTTAGTGCTCTTTTTTATAGCGGTTACTGCGGTAATTACGGTCGGTGTAGGAGCTTTAATGGCGTACACACAAAAAGATTTGAAAAAATTACTCGCGTACTCCTCTATCGAGCAAGCAGGGATAATAGTATTCACTATTGGTATCGGTTCTTCGGCAGCCGTAACCGCAGGAATTTTCCACATCATTAATAATATGCTTATGAAAACACTCATATTTCTCTGCGCTGGGGCGGTCATAATGGCCACGAAAGAGCGGCATATCGACAGTATGAGCGATCTTGCGCGAAAAATGCCGGTGGTTGCCGCTGGATTTATCATAGGAGCTTTTGCGCTATCGGGTATTCCACCACTTAATGGGTTTTTAAGCGAGTACATGATTTTACAAGCAAGCTTTCAAAAGGGAGGGTACTATCCAATTTTAGGTACAGTAATGCTCATGTTCACTCTGCCCATGTTTGCTGCATATGTAAAAGTCTTTCAAAAGATATTTTTCCGCGTCGATCAGGACCAAGCGGAAAAAGGGGGAGAGATTGGATATTTAACTACTTATATAATAATCCCAATAATTATTTTAAGCATACTTTGTATATTATTAGGTGTATATCCTACCCCTGTTTTGGATCAAATAAACAAAATATCATTGGCCCTCTTGAGATGATGCAACGATGTTCAGAGCGAAATCACCTTGGGTTTACTTCATAAATACCGGATCTTGCAACGGATGCGACATAGAAGTCATAGCGATTCAAAATCCTAGATTTAATGCAGAAAAATACGGGATATTGCGGGTCGGCAGCCCGCGACATGCAGACATCCTAATGGTAACAGGACCAGTGACAAAGCGGATGGAGGATCGACTGAAAATGATTTATGAACAGATCCCTAACCCTAAAGCAGTTGTGGCAGTAGGAAACTGTCCGACTTCAAATGTTATCTTTGATGGCAGTTACTCGCTCACGGGACCCCTCGATACCGTCATACCGGTTGATGTGTACGTCATGGGTTGTCCACCTCGACCGATGAATATCATACACGGCATTTTAAAAGCAGCTAAAATGTTGGACTCGAAGGTCAAATCCAAAGAGGTAGTATCTACCAAGCGATTTGACGAAGCGATGCTTAGCGCGACAAAAATTGAGCCGCGATTTACCTCTTTAGACAACATCACAGAAGGTAAGTAGGATGAAGAGCTTCGAAGACGTTGTGCCAGTTACAGAGTCAAGTCATAAGGGACTTAACTCTTATTACTACATTGCTGTAGATGATCTCATAGAAGCGGCGAAGTTTTTCCTTGCAGAAGGAGCAAGAATAAGCATGATCAGCGGTTTAGATGCCCGAGACCACCTTGAAGTGCTCTATCATTTTGCCATTTGGGGCAACATCTTTACCACAATTGTTAAAATTCCATACGAAAAGCCGGAAATT
>DASPRZ010000001.1:0-15331 GCA_035624185.1 Candidatus Acidiferrales bacterium | reverse complement strand
CGACTTATTAGCTTCGGTCTTAGCGAGAAAGAGGCACAACTCTACTTCCACTTGCTTAAGTATGGGCCAAAGCCCCCTTCATTGCTCGCGAAATCGCTCAAGACATATCGTGAGGATATCTACCGAACACTGAATGGCCTTATTGATAAGGGCATGGTCAACCCATCGCTCGATTCACCGACGGTCTACGCAGCAGTGGATATTGACGTTGCTCTCGACGCCGCGCTCAAAAAGCACGAGACTCAGCTCCGTGAGATGGAACGGAGAAAGCAAGAGCTTCAGGAGATGTCCAAGGAACAGCGTTTTAGACCTTCTGACGAATTTTCCACATTTAAGATTCTCAAAAACATGAGAGATGTGGTGACTACGACGTTATCTAATGTGGCCTCAACTGAAAAGGAATGGATTGCAGTTGTCCCCACGATATTAACGGTTTTCTCATCGTTATATTTTCTTGAGGACGATAAAAAGTTTATAGACCGTGGAGGTAAGCTACGATTCATAACCGATATCACATATCCATATGTTGACTTAATCCAACAACATTTAGATATTGAAATAGAAGTCCAACATCTTGACAAGTACACGGGAATATTGTTCTGCGTTTTCGATAGAAAAATTAGTATGAGTGCGATTAACGCCGACATAAAACACGTCTCGCTTAATGAACCGGTAAGCGTGCTCTGGACTGATGATCCTACTTATGCTGAGTATCTTTTGTCCACCTTTGAGTTGTTGTGGCAGGAGGCGACCCCAGCAGCACAAAGAATAGAGGAGATACGAGAGCAACCTCCACCACATATCTAAAAACGTCATATCGTGTATACTACCGTACTCCACAATATTGCATCACTTTTTTCGAAATCTGGGCACAATTTCTTTCTAAAGACAGGAATAAATCCACGTGTTCCAAAATCTATTAAATTATAAGAGATAACCCGGCCAAGGCCAAAAACGTTAAGGGACGTATCTTTTCCTTTAGAAATTTTCATCCGTAAAGAACGAAATCGAGTATCTCGTCACCCACTTCTTTGAGAGCCAGATAGAAAATATTAACGTGAATACACTAATGCAAACTCACTTATCGTTTTTCAATACGTGAATATTATAGCACGCAATCCGCCTTTTTATACTTATTTCTATAAGTAATGCTACTATAGTATTTTTCACTACGTCAAACGGGAGAAGTTTATTGACAATTCTCGCAAAAACAGGATGTGAAAAGTAATGACGTACGTACTTGCTTTTGCCCATGCACGGAAGAACGCATTGTGTAATATCTTTTGATTCTACTATTGAATAGATTTCTCGCATGTAGCCCTCGACGACTTCAACGCACTCGAATTTATCAACTGAAAAACATTTTTCAATCAGTTGTGCCATAACGTCTTCAGATTGACTTAATAGGCTTGCACAATCTCTTCGATATGCGTCTATAACGATAAAAAGACCTCCCTGTTTTAACTTTTTCTTTACTTCATGAAGGACTAGTTTTTTATTAGTCGAACAACACAGTGCTTCTATTATAAAGATGACCTCATATGAATCATCTTTAAACGCGCTTAAATCGTGATAATCTCCAAATTGATAGTGTAGGTTTGGAATCTTAGTAAACCGTTTTAACGGCTTTAGCGACAGATCTACTGCATCAAATGTTACTTCAGGGTTTCGACGCGCGAGAAATGCGCTATTAGTGCCCATCCCATATGCAAGTTCCAACACATTCTTGGCACTTCTATCGCGAATGTACGCCTCAACAATCCTCGCTTGCTCTTTAAAATCATCCTTTTTGTGTCTCTCGTCATAGCTAATCCCACAGTGCATAAACCCTTCCCAGTTGTGGAAGAGTCTGTAAATAAGAAAGGCATTGTTATGGTAGTAGTTGATTATTTGCGGATTCCTTTGGGGTTCATTTATTATACGCTGTATATCAAATAACCTAGCAACTTGTATGAGGTATTGTTCAAGATTGTCAGTATATTCAGTTATTTGATCTCCCATAGTTGAATCAGTTATCCAATTAGATGTTATTCCATTAATAAGTTCTGTAACCGCAATTTTACAAAACTTGAAGAGACTAATAACGGTTTACATTTTTAACTGCTTATATGTATCTAAAGAAAAAGTATATCACACACATTCAAAAAAAGTATATCACACACATTCAATGTTGTAGATACAATAACTCACGGAGTAATTGTTAAAATAGTTAAAAATATTTTAGCCATTGTTTCAAATAGTATATCTACAGAATCTACAGAGAGCGAAAGGTTGGCTTGTCCTTGAGAGGTTGGTTTATGCCTCTTAACTCGATTTAACACTAAATTGAACTGCGTAACGACGGAGAGGACGCACAAGAAGCACATCTAATATCTCGTTAATATATATTGATATAATTGACGAAAAAGTGTCGTTTGTTATATTCCACCTTTTCATTAATAACTTAAAACACTATATTCATTATTAAAGCGACGGGATAAACGACAGCAGCGGTAGTGAACATCTTCAGCTGCTTTTTAACATTTTGCGCGGTGGGTTTCTTAAGTAGTCCCACAGCCGAATAGACAACAGCACCCCCCCACACAACAACGGGAAACAAGTAGACCACACCCACCGCCCCCAGAAGATATGGGAGAGGTGATGCAAAGACAGACAAAAGAAGAAATACTGCGCCAACTATTGCCGCGAAGCTTATACCACGAGTTATGGCAAGTGTGTAATATCCTACCTTCACATCCCCATCTAAGGTTAGCACATCCTTCAGCACATTAAAACCAATTGACCCCGCTGCAATCATCCCTGCAAATGAGAGGGAAGAAATACTAATTGTTTGAACTACTACCGCTTCTGCAAAAAGAGCTATTGATGCCCCTAAATATCCCATAACAAGATTGCTCAAAAAACCTGAGAGTCTCTTTATAAAATGCGGATATAGCGTGAAGAGGATTATATTTAGCCAAACAATTCCAAGGACAACGGGATTGATCACGATAGATATTCCTAATGCTGCAAGAAACGTCAATGCGGAAAATTGCAAAGCGGTAGCAGGAGAAATTTGGTGTGACGGGATAGGCCTATCCGGGTGTGTTATTGCATCTGAGTCACGGTTGAAGTAATCGTTAATGGCGGCACCTCCGGCACCTACAAAAGCCATCGTAAGAACGGCTAAGCCCATTAAAACTGGTTTATAGAAACCTCGTTGGAATGTTATCATAAATAGAACACATAAGATTCCCTCCATAAGCCAATATGGGAGTCTTATTAGCCTTATGAATGCTTTCAAACTTCTTACATCCATATGCGTAGCGTTAGTATGGGCTTAGTATAATAGCGTTCCTTATTTAGTATTAGTTGCATCACTACAATTAATATCAAGAGATACCATTGGGAGTTTTGATAAGAAAATTTGCTAGTGCAATTAACGTTGATATCAAACACAAATGACTTGACGTCTCTTTCAACACTTTGACCCTATAACTCCGTTTACAGCGAGGGTCCTATGCCCATCTTTGAGTTGTTGCGGCAACAGTCTATCCCGTCAGCACAGCGGATAGAGAGCTGTTAAAGAAGAAGCCTCCGCAGGTTTCAAGGGATGCGCTGTAAGTGTTTATGGCACTAAAAAACAAACTAAACAAGAATTTATTATTTTCTGACTGCACAAGCGGAAATTTGTTCAAAAAATTATTAATTTAGAGTTCTTTAGATTAGAACAACTAACGTGCTCTATGTTTTAGCGTTAATAACCTGAATAGATTGCTTTTTCTTTTTATTTTGCCTTTGTTAGAAGAAGCTTACTTAATAAGGCTACAATACCAACTATCGCTGGCTTGCATGATTCTGCTGTTATTGCATAGGGATTCATGCTCATTCCCGCTAATACTGTTTTTAAGAGCGTTGATAATATGATTAGGATCCGTCATGCAAAAAAATAGAGTCGATGGTCATATTAACGACTGCTCAAGCAAAATGATTTTTTCTCACCCCTCTTTTAATTTACACGCATTAAGATAGGAAGCTGCTATACCGTTTTTCTTATAATCTAAAATGATCACGATGTTATTTTAATTTAATCAATTCTCTTCTGCTAGATGTTTTTTTTTCAATGGAGATGTTTCCGCTAATGGAATTAAATGTGGTTTTTAATCAAATAATGTAACAACATCAAAGAAGGATTGTCACATAAAAGTGTAATCACGTAGCTTTATAAGCCCTATTGGCTAGTTATTAGCAATGGCTAACGGAACAATTATAACAAGCATTACGGACGCCCTTGCGGTCTGTTCGAATATTATAGAATCCGCGAATAATGAGGTTGTCTACCTCTCGCCTCCTTCCCTATTAGTCCTTGGCTCACAATTTGGCCTGCGCGAGAACATCAAAAAGCTTATACGGAAAGAAGTAAGTGTGCGAGGGATTGCTGATTTCTCGTATCAATATATCGAAGAGATGCGAGAACTTCTTGATATCGGTATAGACACCCGCCACGTCTCTCAGTATCAAGGCATATTTATGTTAGTGGCGGACAGACGAGAGAGTATCAGCTCAATGAGTATCGACATCGAGAGTCTTTCGATTGATACACCCCTTGTAGCACTCTGGAGTGACGACTCTACCTACGCCGAGTACCTCTTGTCTACCTTCAAGTTAGCGTGGGAACAAGCAATTCCCGCAGTACAGCGGATAGAGGAGCTACTAAAAGAAGGGCCGCCGAACGTTTAAGATTTAAACATAAATTTTAATGAACAAATCAGACATCGTTACAGTACTTCGTAGACGTCATAAACGGATTTGCGTGATGGATGTCCATAATGAGACCACTCAACACCCTCTACTCTTAGTGTTTAGAGGTACGGTCGATTAATGTTCCCATTGGATAATGTCTCCATACCGTTCAGCGAATTCGAGAAGGTCTCCAATACAAAATGGTTTGAAATAAGTGAAAAAGAAATTTTTCGCCGTTTTAAGCCATCATAAAAGTTATAGTGTTTTAAAATTGCTTCATCTTTTTTACATCACCTTTTTTAGTAGCAGTTTCAATATAGCCCTTTTTTCAACATAAAATAATGCAGAAAAAACGCCAATCCATTCATTTTATAGAAGGGATGTGCCAGATTTTTACTTATCGAATACTCTCACTAGCAGAAAAAAGTTGAGATCGCTTTGTAAGCTGCCATATTCCCACAACCTTCAATGACTCCGGAAAGATAATGTAAGTATACATCCAAACCTGTTATTTGTTTTAAGTGTTTGGCGAAAGCATCTCAATTGTTTGAACGTAATAACCGATACCGTAATCATCAGGAACGTTCCAGCCTATTATTGTGGTATTTACGAAGGCTTTGTCACTAGGGATCCAGCCTACCATGGTACTTTTATCTTGAATGGTATTCATATCTCGGCTGTCGAACGTATAACCCAATTGTAACGCTTGATTTACTAATAGTTGGTACGTCTGTTGAGCGTCTATCTTATCCGCGCACAATTCAAAAATGTTGGTTTCATCACCGTGGCTGTAAGGCCCCCTAGTGACCCCCGCAAAGGCAACGTGATCTCTCTCATTTACTGACTTTGTGAACGGCATCACTAAAGTATCATTAAGATGGAAACGCACCCACATATCACTAAATTCACTTGCGGTAGGTATAGATGCAGCAGACGTGGAGGTGAGGGTACGCGTTACTTTGGATGTTGTAGCATTTGATGTTACAGCAGAGGTGCTAGTTACGTTTTTAGTACCTCCTGTGCATCCCGCGACAAAAACCGTCGCTAACAAAACAGTAATCATCATCATAATTAAAAACTGTTTTTTCATAATCCTCACTTCTTTTTTAGGGAATTTTTCAAGTAGTTAAAAATTCTCACCGAAATAAAGCTTTGTGCGTTTTGATACGTATTTACAAGATTGTGGTCGTTTATTATTGTTAATCACAAATCTAAACTGCACATTCAATAGTAACGACATGGTCTGTTTTATTTTATAATACCTACTGATATGGATTTTAAAAGCTAACAATAGATAGTCGCTTAGAAACAACGACGGCCGTCATGATAGTAGTGAATTTCCATGAGAGACGCATGTTATCACTATTTTAACGCCTCTTATTCTTATTTCGACAGGTCGAGCCGTCAGTGTGATTGGTCTAGTGTCGCACGTGACCTCTATAGCGATATAACCTCGACGGTCAAAAAGGGAAAGTTGCCCGAAAGTCGGATACAAATGCTCGGGCATTTACCATTATACGGACTTTCTTAGGCAAGCACGATCAAACGAGAAAATAGAACGTGCTTTAACTCACCGTGCGATACACAGGTCGCTGGTTATGAACCCAGCAGACACCGCCGCCCCCAGTCGCTTACTAGACGCGATGAATGTATACAGTAAAAAGCAAGGTTGAAGACACGGCTTTTTGCACTACTTTCTGTCTAACTAAGATAAAATCGATCCACCATACTAATAAAGGTTGAAACATATCTATGTGAAAAAGACGTGATCTGTTTATCGATAATAGCAATATTTAGTTTCTCCGTGTGAATGTCGCTGCTGCATCCCCGAACAACAGTTAGCCAATGTCGTAACAACTATCCAATGAATGTACTAGTCAAGGAGCGTCCAATTGCATTCTCATGCTTAGCAATAACACGACAGGAGTCGATACGTCGGCTACTTCTTTGTCGCTATCGCTTGTTTAGACGTTTGCCCCTGCTAACTTAGACACTTCTAGTTATTCACTTAGTTTGTAATGGCATAGACTTTCGACAGTGCAACCGCTCTTGAACAATAGCAATCTTACTACTATCCAAGTATATCTACAATTCAAAGATTCGGATTTATTTGAACGTATGCAAGGATAGAGTTATAGCAAATCGTCTAAAGAAAAGTTATCTAAGAGTGATTTGCATTGCATAGTTCATCTCATAATTGTTCGTTGCATCTGTGACATTGCTCTTTGCTGTATTTCTTCTAACGGTACCGCACGGTAAGCCGGTGTATAAGACTTGGTCCCTATCGCTGTGATGTGTGATGCTTTTTCAACTCGAATGAGACCGATATGTGCCATGTAACGTAGTCGCTTCATAATAGATTTTTGTTTGTACTTGTCTTTGAACTGCTCATCATTTGCAAGTTCTTTTATTGTCATTCCTCGTTTAGAAAATAAGAGCATATTAAGTATTTTTAGTGAGATAGGATCTAACAATTCATTATGATCTACTATCTTCTCAAAACGTGTGAGAGTATGAAATGTTGATGTTGGACGTGTCGTCGTCATGCAATTATACCTCTTTTATTTTATTTCGGAAACTCACCTTTATAACCTCTTTCATTTCGTTTCGTGAGCAGTGTTGGTTATCATCGAAAGGTCTCACAATATCCCTTGAAGGATGCTTGAACATAACAACACTGACATAATTGAGGCCGGACTTGAGTTTCTCTTTCCACTAAATGGCAGAAATGTGAAGATTTATATTGACCGTATCGAGCGCCGAAAGAAGGTGAATATATCGTAATTGATTTTAAGACAGTTTCTTTTGGTTTGAGCAAAAATTCCATCAAGGACGTATCCAGATGAATACGTACCGTCTTGCTTGCTACATAAATTCGGTGAATTTCCGAAAGTTCCTCAACCACTGGTACTGGGGAAGAGTTCAAGCTGGTCCACACTCCATAATAGCAAGCTATCTCTACGCCGAAAAGGCATATAGCCGAGCAGAGCTCCTTGTCTTTATGCTCGCCAAAGATGGCAAGGTTGAAGCGGATGTTTCTTCGAAGGCAAAACTGTTTTTTGGAAGATGAATTTACTAATTCAAAGAGTAACAAACTGGTCGCGAACCGGATGATTTACGATTACAAAGAAGATGATCAGAATCGCTACCGAGTCGTATTTCAACGCAGCCAGACTATTCTTGATTTCAGATTTGCTGACATGGTAACAGTTTCAAGCATATCCTTGCCAAGGCGGCGAACGTGGATTGTGCCTACCTCCGGTTCAGCGGTACAGTCTCAGTTGAGCGATATCTCGGTGACGAAAAAGTTGAACACCGAGTGACCCGGGTATCTGGGAGCTAATATATTTCGGACACGTCGAATGACAATGCACTTTAACAGCTCTCAGAAAACAATGTATATGATTTGAGCATATCGAAACTACAGTAAAAGCCAATGTAGCGTCACGGCCGAAAAGATTCGAGTATTAGCGATTCGATCTAACAGAAAGCCTTTTTTCCACACTACTAAAAATTCAGCCAAGTACAATGGACGCCTTCACGGCCCTTCGAAAAGCACTATTGACCTATCGCACCAAGCCAAGTTGGGCTACTTGCTCCCATTGGAGTGAGGATCGGATCATTCCACGAGGCAGGCGTGGCCGAGTACGTTACCGCCGGGGCAAGGCGACGCAGCTGTCCTAATGGAGTTTCACGGATGATTACGTCTGGATCGAGAAGGCGTTGTTTGAGGCCCTGTTGGAGCGCAAAGAGTTCATTCGGCGTCAGACTTCCGAGATGACGAAACGGATTCTCGGCAAACGAGCGTTCCTTAGGGGGAATCAAGCCGAGCGATTGATACCACATAGCGTTGCGCGTGAGACTCACGGTGATATGGTAACTACCGCCTTCCTTTGCGCGACGAATCAAGGCAGCCGTGGCTCCTGCGGCTCCCAGATAACCCGTCACATAGTCGTTGATGAGCGCCGTCGGAGGCATGGAGGGCTTTCCGTTCACTCCTTCGAGCATAGCGAGTCCTGAGGCAGCCGTTCCCAACATATCAAAACCTCCCCGTTCTGCCCATGGACCCCCCCACCCATAACACCGAATGCTAACTACTATGATACCAGGGCGCAGCTGCGCCAGTTGCTCGGGCGAGAAGCCGAAACGTGCGAGCTTGCGTCCCCGGTAGTTCTCCACAAAGACATCGGCTTGCTTCACCAAAGTGTGGCCCTTGGCATTGCTCTCGGGGCGGCGGAGATCCAGAAATGCAGAGCGAAAACCGACATTCACATCGTCATATACCCAGGGATGTTCGAATTCATCGGGGCGGTTAATCTGCAATACCTGCGCCCCCTGCTCCGCCAATGTGCGACCGACAACTGGTCCCGCAACTGCGTGCGTGGCCGAGAGGACACGGATATCACTGAGTGGCCGGGTGGCATTGCCAAATGGCTCCAGTTCACTCTCGGCGATTTTCCGCACTGCAATCACCGGCTCCTGTGCTAAATATTGCCCTTGCGGATGGCTTGCCCACTCCTCGGCTGTTCGTGCAATACACAGGGTATGCCCCGCTTCATTGGCGGCCCCCTCCAGTTCATCGGCGTTCCACTTGGCGATTGCTGCGGCGATGCTGCGATGGTCTGCCCCACAGTTGAAGAAACTCGTATAAGCGAACTGCTGGGCGGGATACACCGCCGAGGGGTAGACCCAGCGCCCATCCTTCGTTTGAAAGGGAAAGACGGAGAACGGATGAAAGTTGCCAATCGGATTAGGGTACGGCCAGCCATTGATTGTCGGGCCGAACGTTAACTCCGGGTCGATGCCATGAGCCGCCTTGCGCAGGTCAATGAATAGATTCTGGCCCTTCCCGGTACGCATCCGCCAGATAGCAGCGGCCCCTACGGCTGCGGCCATCGCCGCGAGCGCAAAGGCAGAAGCCAGACGCACTGCGCTGGGAAAGAGTGGATCGCTACCTGCAAACGTTATTGTTCCGCCAGTATCGGCAGGGCTAACTCCCGTCCCCGCGAGCAGATGGGCAAGGTGTGAGGGAAGATCGTCGCCGAAGGACGTTTGCGCTGGGTTATGAAGGGAAGACATTTTATATACTTCTTTGAATTAGTCTAGTTCCAATATAAAATCTACCCTTCCCGCACGGTGCTGTAATCCAAGTTTGTCGCGAATATGCTAACGCCTTGATGGTGCCGGGTGCCGTTTCGTTTCTTCTCTCAGGGTTTAGTACAAGCTTTTATCGGCGTACGAAAATGCTAGTTGACTGGAACCCACTGTAGCAAAATATCGTTCTATTCTAGATAAGAAATGGGAATCTAAATGATTAAGTTGCTTAATGGTGTTCGACAGCACATACAATCTATCTGTATACACAAGATAAGCATCCAGAGTTCAAAGCCATCGCACGGGTATCTGATTATACGGCTGCCACGTGAATATCAGGATCTGGCTGGGCATAAGGCCAAAATTTTTCAAACGTTACATCAAAGGAAGCTGGTGAAAAGAAAGCCGTTTGCACGTAGTACTAAAGTATTCTTCGACTTTGTTAAAGCTTTAAATGACCATAATATTTAAGCCCAAGCAAATAGATAAATACCAGTTTTAAAAAATCAACATTTAAAATCAAAAGCTCACGAAAAGAAGTAAAAGAATGTGGTAAACCTGGTAATAGATTCTATACTTACAACAATAACTGTTATTCTTTTGCAATTAGCTGATGCGATCATTCAAAACATACCTTATCCCATCCTAGCAGCAATACCGCCAATAAAGCTCCCCTTCCTTTAGCATAAATTAAGTTCAGATATCCATAGCGAATACAATAATGCGGTTATGCTAACTGAATGTAACTGCATAACCTAGCTCTTTGAGAGAGATCGTCGCGCACGTTTAATCATCCCTAGCCAAACATTGCTGATATCGACTGTTCCTTTTTCACTGCATGGAAAATGTTTTCAAAGAGGAGACGCGACTCAAATAAGAAACTGACCGGTTTATACTTTTTCTACTTACCTGCTTTTAAGTCCGTATTGCTTGTCGCCTGTAGATATATACCACCACTTCTTTCCTAATTTCCCTATGCAACTGCAATCAACAATCCAATCAGGAAGTACATCTCGTATAACAACCCTGCGATCAAGTGTCAACTGTCAGATAATCTCTCAAAAGCTTCACTTTATTAGCCTTGAGCTAAAATTTGATTCATAAACATTCTATAAATTGTTCTGTTGTTTAATGTGTTTGTATCTAAGGTTTTTTCGGTATTATATCCGTATTTTACCTTTTCTGGTGCTTCTTCTACGAAACCGTAATGGCACCAGCTTTTATCAGATATTCACGTAGTCCAGTTGCCATCTGTATGATCATGCTACTCACTGAATTGGATAATACCCATGGTGCATGACCGCTTGACAGATAAACTTGTTCTAACTGAGTTTTAAGATCCCAGAGCGCAATGTAGAGCAGTTCTACTGATGATAAGTCCATTAGTTTACACCTCCAAATTATCAGCCCTATTTCTATGTGACACTCCTCAGCCGATCGCTATGTAGATAAACATTGGTTGCAGAGTGCTCTTGAGAATTACCAACTATACAGATCAACACTTTCCGAATATAATAATATGCCGAAACAAAATGACCATTGCAGACTTCATAGATTGCAAAAGATTTTATAACTATTTATTTGTCTTTCCTCTTATTCATTTTCCGAAACAATTGTAGAACTGTATAAAAGTCTGAGAGAGGGCAACGTTTATATTTTGATTATTACCACTATTTAAGTGCTAAAAATTTAAGTTGACCGGGCGATTTCTATTCTGACAATAAATAAACCCCCCTTTCAACGATGAGGTGTTATAGAATATGAATATAAAAATAAAAATTATTGGTGTGCCGATCATTGCGATATTAGTGCTCAGCGTGCTCAACGTTGCTGCAGCATCGATCAGCACACCAACGATCGCAGCTCGTGATACATATATACCAAACGCAACAGCCCCACAACAAACAACAATCGATATCAATGCCCCTACACAGGTAAAGACTAACGATTCAATATACGTCAATGGAACACTCTCTACAGGCGCTAAAGGCATAGCCAGCGCGGCGGTGCACCTTCAATGGATTGACCTTACAACCGGGAACTGGACAACCTTTTCAGACGGCAAGACCGGTGAGAGTGGCCAATTTTCTGTACCAGTTTTTATATACTTTCCATCCACTTATACATTTAGGGTCACTTACGATGGCGATAGCCAATATGCACCATCTGTAAGTAATGAAGTAATGGTTACTGTCACTAAGTAATTCTGCGACAGTAGCAATTTGTGTAAACTACGATACGGTGCAGGATGATCCGAAGGTGGACAGACCTGTCTATTTTTATCTCTCTCGTAACTTGTCCGCACAGAGAGACTAATAAAAGTGTGCTTTAACTGAACAGCACCCGGAGTTATTATTACTGCACTCTCCTTTCTTCTTTTCCCATTATGTCGTTTGACTTGCTAGGCGTTTTTATAGCTCGTCGGTAGGCTTACAATATATGCCCATTGCTATCACAATGAGGATATCAAGTCACAGTCATCATGCCGACTGCTTACTAAATTGCGAGCCTTTGATGGGACATGTAGAGAGTGGTCCGCTTCTATCGTTCGAGCATAATCCCTGTCCCCCGTCCTTGCTGTTAAATCCGCATTCGATAGGCACCGGAATAAATCTTAATGCTACAAATCTTTTCGACTCGTTCCAAAAAACAAACGTGCTCCAGAGTTACTGCTAGTCATCTTTGTTGCAATTTTAGTGTATCATCGAAGACGCTGAGTGCCATTTACAACTCTTGAACTTCTTGTCTCCCTTCCATAAGTTTACTACAAAAAATATTTGACAAGCATTTAAGCATAAAATTTCGCCATACAATTAGTTTGTGGTCAATAATCTAATTATATAGTGATTCGGGTTTACTGCTATTAGTTCGATCTATTGTTATGCTATAAATCGCTAATAAATGCTTTTGCAAATGCGTTATATGTATAGAATAGTCAAATTCCTACAAGTTATTACAAAGGTACAAAATATTTGATTTTTCCTAAAGTCTCATTCAAACGTAAAATGTTTTCCATTAGATTTACAGATTTGTTGTATTACATTTCTGCCACCTATCGCGGCGGTTGTAAGGCCGATATCGCCAGCCCATTGTCCGATCATATAGAAATTTTTAAGCCCAGGCAGCGTCCTACACCACCCTTTTCCTTGTAAAATGTCCAAAAATACTCTAAATTTAGGCCCCGGAATCGATGCCTGAAATCCCTGCCACGTTCCCGTATAGCGCTCAAACGTCATAGGCGTTACGACATCTATTACTTCAATCTGCTTCTTAAAGCCTGAAAACCGTATCTCTAGCTGGTCAGCAAGGACTCCCGCTATACGTTCCTTTTCAGCTTGGTAAATCTCATAGGTTAGATAAAGTTTTTTCCAATACGTGTAACTTGAATTTAGCACCACTTTGATTACGCCCTTACCTGCGGGTGCCATAGTAGGATCGTGACTTGTAAGTTCCACATCAAGTCGGTCAACTTCTTTATCCATTATGGTGATTGGCTTTTGCAAGAAAAGAACCAGAGCATGCGGTTCATCCGATATGTCTCTGTTTACCCCAAACGACACGTGAACAGTCATATTTTGCCGTTCGACAGGCTTTGCGTAAAATGTTCGGATACGATCGTTGGTGTACTTCCCCTCAAGCATGTCAAAAATAGTGGTACGTCCGTCGGCGTTGGAAATCACGATATCTGCCTGATGCTTTGTGCCATCAGCCAAGACAACTCCCACCGCTCTATCATCTTCCACGAGAATTTTAGTGACGCGTGATTTGTAATGAAGGGTTCCTCCAAGTTCCTGGTATCGCGCTGCAATCGCAGCTGAGAACTCTAGAGAACCCCCTATAGGCCAGCCAAAATCGCGATTATGTATAGCTGCTAGAGAATTTAAAAAAAATAGCATTGGAACATTCTCATTATCATATACTACGAAAGGAAAGACCTTTCGCAGGAAAGGGCCTGTGAAGCGCGTGGCATAATCTCGCAAACTTACTCTCGTCCACTTCAGTAAAGAAGGGACGAACTTGAGAGCTCGGATGGTCTCCCCTTTGTCAGCAAGCGGCAGCGAAAAGAGTTCAAAACCAGTAAAGCGTCGTGCAGCATTGATAAGCTCTTCAATAACATCGGCATCACGAGGAGAAAGCGCTTTCATATGGCCTTCAAGCAGGTCGATATTCGCGCTAACTGTAAAGACATTTGCCCCGTCTTCCATTTGTACGAACTCGTCGTAAGCAATCATTGATCTTGTGGGAACTGCACCGAGCTCACGCCAAATACGATGAAGCTTAGTTGCTTCGCTTGATCCTGCGAGATTGTGAATGCAACAGTCAAACGTATACCCCTTACGCTTCCACGAGGTACATACTCCACCAGGCGTGGTGTGTTGTTCGAAGATCTGCGTAAAATATCCATTCATCTGAGCATAACATCCAGCGGATAAACCAGATATCCCGGCTCCGATTATTATGAGAGATTTCAACATAAGGTCTCACCAAACATCAGCTGTCCGCCCTATTCTCGCATTATGGTGCTTCCGCTTATAAAGCACGATGGTCCGCCCAATGTCTCCATTGCTGGTGGGAGAAGAGACAGAACTCGCATCCGAACGTCTTCACCACGGCACCTTAGAACCTCCAAACTGAATAATCTATGAAACTATCATCTGCAGGAGCTGTTGCGGCTCATCCAACTCGTTGGCTATGTCCTTATCCTGTGCATCTTGTGACGCAAGAACTGTTTACAGTAAGTGACGAATATCGAGAAGGAGTTTTGGATTCGCTTTAATTAAGTGCTTTAAGAACCCGGCTGAAGTCATCTCTTCAATTTTGGCGCCTTGAATTGAACGTGCAAGCTTGTTGAAGTCATCGTTAGGTAGGTTTACGAAGAACTCTTTGACTTTATAGTTACGCTTCAACCTTTTGCCAAATGAGGCACGCCACGTGGCTTCGTATTCTGATAGAACTTTTGTTGATGTGTCGTTTTCACGCACGGCCTTCCTCGCTACGTCGCCGGCAATCTTTCCGCCTTCCATCGCGTTTATAACTCCCCCACCCGTAAGAGGGTCGCAGTGGTGTGCAGCGTCACCTACCAGCATCAACCCGTTTGCTATAGTGGATGTGAGCTCATCACTGGACGGAACAGCACCCATCACCAGTTCCACTGGTTGGCCTTCGGGAAAGTTCTTCGATACAAACTCGTCGAGGTAGTCTATGGATCGTTTTCCGTTTAATTTGCTTGCAACAATGCCAAGGCCGATATTCGCCGTCTTATTGCCTTTCGGGAAGACCCATGCATAGCCCCCTTGTATCGGTGAGCCCAAATAGAAATCACAATAGTCTTCTGATGCATCGACGTTTGTCATGTAATACTGAGCGCAGCTCCCAATATCCTTGAGCTTAAGGGTGGTATTTATCCCGGCCCATCGTCCGACTTTTGACTCCACGCCGTCGGCACCGATCACGACCTTTGCACGGATATCAAAGTTCTCTCCAAGTTGGTTGATTCTGACGCCTTGTACCACGT
>DASPRZ010000117.1:0-28634 GCA_035624185.1 Candidatus Acidiferrales bacterium | reverse complement strand
TTCCGTCGTAACTAATCCCAAAGTGCTTATATCCTTCCCAGCTATGGCCAAGTCTGTACGCCATTTTGGTCTTTTCAAAATAATTAACTATCTGCGGTTTCTCCTGCGGCTCATTGATGATGTTTGGTATATCAAATAATCTGCCAACCCGTTTAAGGTACAGTTCAAGATCGTGATCGTATTCTGCGGTTCGATCTTTAGTTACCGTGTCAGTTGAGCTGCTCGTTGCCATCAAGGAATAATTATTTTTAGCTTCTTATAAAGGTTTGCCGAAGGTGTATGATTGAACTTGCATTTTTTCTTGAATGCCTCATAATCTCAACTGCGCGCTCATTGCATTGGAAATAATCTGATTTAAAAAGAAAGGAAAGGTGCCATACAGAAGGGTAGGCATATGAAGGATTTTTCAGTGTTCCATATCCCTCCTTTGCAGCAGCCACGGAAAGCAAGCGCGCTGGTATCGCCAAATTTCAGTTGGCGGCCATCGGTGAGGATATTACAACGCACGTCCTGTGCGCGAGTCGGCGATGGCGTAGACGTGTGCGTCAGCATCTGGCTAGCACTGAGATGCTCTCATGCATCTCCACTACCCTGTGTAAGCGACCTTCAGTCTTCGTTCAAGTTCTACCCAGTCAGCTTGTTATGGCCCATCGAGAATTTTTGTTGCGCACATACAAAGACAGAGAGAGACCCGTTTTTACATTTGCATAACAAAAACATACCCTTGCCTCCCCGAGGTCTCTCATCACTATATGCTCGTGCGTGATAGACGAGAAGTGAACTCCCGAATAGAAATTGACCTCTTTATCTTCGCCGCTGTTGTCCTCGTTGTTAATTATTGCTCTGTTTCACGCTACAAACTTAGGAAATCTGAAACAATTAATAAAAAGGTTCGAAAATGAAATCACTTATCGTTTTTCAGCACATGAATGTAATAGCACCCAATCTGCCTTCTTAAGCACGTTGGCACGAGGTAAGGGACCATGATATTTTTTATAGCCTCATACGGGAGAATTTCATTGACGATTCTTGCGAACATAGGATGAGCGAAATAATCACCGCTCATACGTTCAGCGTTAACTAAAGATGGGAGGACGTACTGCGTGATATCTTGCGCTGTAACTATTGAATACTCCTCTTGCATATAGCTCTCAACGTCTTTGATACATTCAAATTTGTCAACCGCAAAACCCTTCGCAACAAGTTTCAGCGCAATATCTTCAGACGGACTCGGCGGAGCGGCGCGGTCTTTTTGATACCCATCTATAACAATGAAAAGTCCATCTCTCTTTAACTTCCTCTTTACTTCACGAAGGACTTGTGATTTATTGGTCGAATAGCACAACGCCTCCACAACAAAGGCGATGTCATACGCATCGTCCTCAAATGCACTCAAATCGTGGTAGTCGCCTTGTTGATAGTGTGCGTTCGGTATCTTTGCATAGCGTTTCAAAGGCTTGTGTGACAAGTCAACTCCGTCAAACGCGACGTTGGGGTTCCGGCGCGCCAGAAATGCGGTATTAGCGCCCATCCCATATGCAAGTTCCAGCACGCTTTTGGCATCAATTTCGTGGAGGTACTTCTCAACGATTCTAGCTTGCTCCTTAAGATCGCTTCTTTTATGTTTTCCGTCGTAACTAATCCCGAAATGAACGTATCCTTCCCAGTTATAAAGTCTGAATTGAGTTTTGGTCTTCTTACAATAGTTAATTATTTGCGGATACTCCTGCGGCTCATTAATGATGCTTGGTATATCGAGCAGTTGGCCAACCCGTTTAAGGCGTAGGTCCAGATCGTCATCGTACTCTGCAAGTTGATCTTCAATTACCGTGTCAGTCGAGCTGCTAGTTGCCATTAAAAAATATTTACATTTTAGTTTCTTATAAAGGTTTGCAGAAGGTGTATGATTGAACTTGCCTTTTTTCCTGAATGCCTCATAATCTCAAATGTACACTCATCCCAATAGAAAAAAATAAATGATTTTAAACAAGAAAGAAAAAGATACTCGTACAGAAAGGTAGACGCATAAGAGACATTTTAGAAATCCATCGCTGTATATTACCGCAGTATACAAGCGCTTGAATTCAGTGGAGATGTAAGTGGCTACGATCGGTAAGAGGATACAATTCTTCTTGTCCGAGGTAAGAATCGAAAGCATCAGTTCAATTGACGTAGATGCCGAGAGTCTGTCGCTGGCGGCTCTGCTATAGCTTTGTGGAATAACAAGTCCCATGCTGAGCATCTCATCTCCGCCGGTGAACTGCTGTGGGACTAGAGGCCCCGCAGCACAGTGGATAGAAGAGCAGTCAAAAGAAGGCCCGCTGGTACGTCTGAAGGATGACCCCGTTACGTTCACTATGTTGTTCATGGTACGCTAGGTTCGTCTCGTTACTATTTTACTCCTGACGCAATGAATATGCTAATATCAGCATAGTTATTAGTGTAATTCGATTGCACTAAGCATTGCTCCCCAACGTCATCCACGGTTATACTGTTAAGTCCAGATTCAGCAAACCACATATGCACATCTTCTCTTTTGAACCCCATCCACCTATCAGTGCGTTCTTGCATGAGAAACTTGAAGCTGTGTTTGTCGAGGTCGGTAATCACTAGCATACCTCCAAATTTCAGAATCCGTACCATCTCTTGTATCGCTGCTGCTGGATGTTCAACGTGATGGAGACACATGTTGGCAAAGACATAATCCACCGCTTCAGTGCGGACAGGAAGATGCTGAACATCTCCTTTGCAATATTGCACCGACGGACTATCAGAAAACTTACGCTTCATTACTTGCAGCATCGTAAGCGACTGGTCGATCGCAAGTACGTACAACCCACCCTCGACGAGCCCCTCGGTGATGAATCCAGTGCCTGCTCCTATATCGGCTGCTGTTTTTCCTTCTTGTAGCTGTGCTTTGGCAAGGGCTCTCTCTTTAACCGCTTCAGAGAAAAAGCCTCGTCGTAGTTCATCCCATTTAGGGGCGATTCCATCGAAATATTGTTTATTCCGCATGAGCTTCGTATGCTCTTTTTTCTATGTCTATGAAGAAAATCATTTCGGCGTATCTTAGTGCACTTCTGCAGATTTAGGAGTAGACTTCCTGTCGCCTTACCATGGTACGGTTCAATATGTCTAAATCGGCTCTATCAGATCTTCAAGGACATACATGTAAAAGTCTGACAGATAGGGCCGGGTACGATTATTTACAACTGAAATAGAATGGAACTTTTTGCCTCACATTAACTTCTAGAAATAAAATATTTCACTCCATTAAAGTGTCAGAGTGACAACCCAGTCACTTTAAATCGTTCCTCTGGCTTCTTACAGCATGTTCCATTTCAAAAAATGTGCAGTTTCATCGACAGTATCAGCATTCAACAGTACCCGCATCAACATCATCAACAATTCCGCAGTAATCTTACTATTACATGCACAAAACCTTAGTGGACGCTGCTGTGACGTTATATTATCTACTCGACCAGTATCTTAGACGATGGCCAATATCTTAGATTATGGAAATTATTGTATGGCCAAAGAATGCCATTCGCTGACTTTATCCGCTAATTAACCGTAAGTGTTACCGCGTCGCTCGCCGCGTGCACATATTGACTATTACCATCGAAGGCCACCCTGAAGTAGTAAGTACCTGGGGACTGTACTGTAAAATTATGATGGAAGCTGCCAAGCGCATCGGTAGTATATGCGCTTCCAAAGGTAACCCATCTACCTAGGTTTGGATCCCACTGCTGGTCATGTATCGGAGCGCCACCGATGCCTTCTTTGCAGATGACACAAATTAGAGTTCCCGAGACTGGCACCTCTTCATTGACCTTTGCAGTTGTAGGGGCAGTAAGGGTAAGCGCGGTTCTCATCTGGTCTGCTGTGATGGATGGTATCGTCACGACAGTGGTAGCAGTTGAAATAGTAGATACAGGAACCGTCTTAGACGCATTACTCATCGTGGTATTGTTCTGCGTTGTTGATGTGGCACATCCCGCTATGAGAACTATTGCCAGCAACATAGCAGTCACCGCTGTGGCTAAAAAAGGTCGTTTCAGATTTTTTGTCTCCTACTAAATAGACACGTTTAATGTGCACTGGACTAATAAATATATTGCTAGCTTCTGTGATAACAACAAGCACAACTTTTTCATGTTCTTCTATCGATAAATTTTGCTTCGGCACAATAGATATTAGAGCGACATCGGTGTGCTCACAACCGAGCAATGTCAGTAAGTTTTCGAAGAACGTGCACAACGATCTACCCACGATTCCAATTGCACCTCATAGATTCGCAAGGTTCACGCTTGGCAAAAATAGTGGATTAAGGACAAAAGACAACCCAATTAGACGCAAAAACCTTCAATTTGCGTGATGGCTACCGCCATTGCTTACATCTTCTTTTGACCTACGGCTCTTTCGTTCAGCAGTTTATCTCATGATGGCACGTCAGACAAGCCCGTGTAAGCATCGGCCGCTCATTGTGCTACATGCGACATTATGCCAATACTGTCGTCTTTAATGCCACGCCGTAGACCACGTTTAACAGCTAGAGATGAAAAGACAGGCTGAAGAAAACGAGGCATTGTCGGTTAAGAACTCACAAACTCCAATGCGTTGAAGTCTATTATCCCCACTTAATTACTTTTTGTTGCAGTCGACGACGTAGAAGTTCGCTGCCCATCAATTGATAATCATCTATATTGTGCTGTTTGTAGGCAGGCAATTCAATCGCATTCTCTCCTAGTATGTGCCTCCATGATGTCCCTCTTTCTCATCCTTTAATCACCTTTATTATATCAGTATTATTTTGTGCGCAGTATGTGGCTGCCTTATAGTTGAAAGTGACGTTAATGTCGTATCCTGAGCCTGATGTCGTGGTCGTGTCGGTAGATGCATTTACTTAGAAGGAATTAACTTATACACCTTTTTATCATTCATATATTCAATGATAGTGGTAATTTCAATTGGCGGGTCCGTAATAGCTCCGACGCTTGACGCTAAAAAGTTCATCGCGTATGCAGAAGTAATAAAGGAGATCGCAAAGAACAACACCGTGCTTGTCGTAACGGGAGGGGGGAAAGCCGCGCGAGATTACATAGGGGTCGCCCGCTCAATGGGGGCGAATGAAGCGGTCTGTGATCTCATTGGAATATCGCTCTCGCGCCTGAACGCTAGGCTCCTGATATCCGCGCTTTCGAGCGTGGCTTTCCAGGACATACCGCACAACTATATGGAAGCAGAGAACGCTATGTCTTCCCATAAAGTAGTGGTTATGGGCGGTGTAACTCCCGGGCAGACCACGGACGCCGTTTCTGCGATCCTCGCCGAATACGTGCAAGCAGCCCTCCTTATAACGGCGACATCGGTTGATGGAGTCTACACAGCGGATCCGCACCTCGATAAAGAGGCAAAGAAGCTCGACGAAGTAACGCCAGACGTGCTTGTAAAGATTGTTATGTCAGCTGAGATGAAAGCCGGATTCAAATCAGTAGTCGATCCTCTAGCGGCAAAGATAATTGAGCGCTCTCAAATTGAAACCGTCATAGTAGATGGTCAAAATCCAAAGATCTTACTTGATGCGCTAAGCGGTAAAAAGGTGGGCACGAGAATAATTCACGAGTCTTAATGCAGTCCGTAGAGCTCAGAGTTAATTCTCGGGATCAACGCCATCATTACGCAGAGCTCCGTAAAATGGGTTCGGTCAATTAAGCCCTTCGATAGATACCCTATTGCGCCCATTTTCCTACCAATTCTTTCTATCCCAGATAGCTCTTCCATGATACTGCCTACTTCTTCCCCCCTTTTTACACCCTCAAGTACTATCTTTGGGTAGCCGAATCCGGGGGAGGCTCCAATAGTATGAACGCTGCCATCAAAGATCGAGCAAATTTGAACGTCAAGTAACACGCCACAAAAATCAAAAAGGCCAGATTCTATCCCCACGCCTAAATCTGCGTCTTTTAATAACGCAAATGCTCGTTCACCTCTATGTTTGGCTCCGATTATTACTTCACGCCCAAAAGGTTGTGCAGGCACAGCGGACTCAACATTAGTCATCAACACGTCAACCGCGTCGCACACCTGTGCGAATATATTTTTCACCGCTCGCATCTTCACTGGGTTTTTTGTCCCAACTGACACCTTCATAGAGACACCCCATGTTCATCTATCTCTCCCCTGATTATTCGGGTGGATGAGATCGGCTTTCCATCTTGTGCCAACACCAAATCGACGACAATTATCATGATGGGAGATAGGCCATGTGTTTTCCGAATGTCATTAATCCGTTTAGCGGTGTTGAGGGTCTCTGGCGAGACCACTATGAAGTCAAATTGTTCGTGTATTGATGGTCCGTAAGAGTCCTCAAGTCTTGTGATCATTGGCTCAACTCCAATCTCATCTCGCACAAATGTTGTGATGGCCCGCCTACGCGCTTCGTAATCGTGTATGAAGTGGCCTTTCTCCCTCGCCATTTCGTTCGAGGTCAGTCCTATGACCACATCACCAAGGTCGTAGGCCTTTTTGATTAGCGCCTTATGGCCATCGTGGAGTATGTCAAAGGTGCCACCTAAAGCAACTTTAGCCATGTCTTTTATCAAATAAAGTTAATAGATTCGTATCTAATAGTTCGATAGCAGTTTTACTAGTTAAAGTTAATAGAACATTAGATTGAGTATGAACAGCAAGTTTGAAGGCGTCTACATAGCGCCCACCGCAACGGTAATCGGAGATGTTGAGATCTCTCCCGATTCGAGCGTGTGGTTTGGTGCGGTGATTAGAGGTGACGTGGCGGCAATTAAAATAGGCCGACGGACAAGCGTACAAGATAATGCAGTAATACATGTGAGCGAGGGTGTTGGTACGGTGGTAGGTGATGATGTGACAATAGGGCACAGCGCGGCTATTCACGGCTGCAATATAGAGGATATGATCCTTATTGGCATCGGTGCTATCGTGCTTGATAATGCGACGGTAGGGACGGGCTCTATCATTGGCGCAGGGGCGGTCGTGACTGAGGAGATGGTGGTACCCCCACGAAGTCTTGTGCTTGGTGTGCCGGGCAGGGTCATAAGAGAAGTAACATCAAGGCAGATTGAATGGATAAAGAACAATGCAGAACAGTACGTGCAGTTGGCCCGGCGTTACGTGTCGTTAAACACGGTCGATCGCTCTATTCTTTGATCATTACCAATCACCTGCCGGTAGCATACAAGGAGCTTAACTTTTAACTTAACTGCGCACGCGGATTCCGTGGTCTTTTAGATATTTCTTCACACTTTCTATTGATATCTCCCGGAAGTGAAAAATGCTTGCCGCAAGACATGCGTCAGCTTTACCATCCACAAATCCCTCATATATGTGTTCGAGCGTCCCCGCACCTCCAGAAGCGATCACCGGTAGGTCAGTCGCTTCTGATATTGCTCTCGTTATTGGAATATCATACCCGTCTTTAGTACCGTCCCTGTTCATGCTGGTAAGAAGTATCTCTCCGGCTCCCCTCCTCTCGCCTTGGATCGCCCACTCGATGGCGTCGATTCCTACCGGAGTTCTCCCGCCATAAATTACGACTTCATACCATGCTGGAGTTCCATCTTCGAGGGTGACTATGTGTTTTCCACCAGCCAGATCAGTATTGCGCCTGCAATCTATGGCAAGAACTATACACTGCGATCCTACTGCCTCTGCTGCGTCAGTAATGAACTCAGGGTTCTTCGTCGGTGCTGTATTGATTGCTATTTTGTCGGCTCCAGACCTTAACGTTTGTATGATATCGTCAAGTGTCTGTATCCCACCACCCACGCAGAATGGTATGAATACTTGATCTGCAGTGGCTTTTACTATATCAAGCATCGTTTGCCGTCTCTCGTGAGAGGCGGTGATATCCAAAAAGACCAGTTCGTCAGCCCCTTCTTGGTCATACCGCTTGGCGAGCTCCACAGGATCTCCTGCTCTTCTAAGGGAGACGAATTCGATACCTTTTACCACGAGGGCTTGTTTATCTGTACCGTACTGCACGTCTAGACACGGAATAATTCGTTTCGTAAGCATTAATTAATTTTAAGACCTCTGTATATTTAAATCACGTTAGCTGTTTATTCGTTCTAACACCTTTAATTGCTGCCGGTTGTGGGTGTGTCATCACATGTGCACATAATCCTGTCTTCATTCGTTTTTTTCTTTTTTTTGTTTATTTTTTTGGTTTGGCAGCATCGCGAATACCGGGTAACACCACCGGTAAGTCTTTGAATAACGCGTCAGGCTGAAAGTCATTTATCTATCACCATTTGCAGTCGTCGTAAGTAAAGTAAAAATGTGGATTACGAGACATTACTCCACTAAGAGTTACATATTAAAGTCGAACAAATAGTAGGATGTATAATCGGAATCTTTTCCCTATCTCTTTTTGTGATCGCATTTCGTAAAGTGTTAATACATAGCCCCCTCTTATTTTATGGGAAACGATCTGATGTACTTCAGCGAACTTGTAGAGGTTTTCGATGAATTGAGCTCGCATGCGTCGAGGCTAAAAAAGGCAGAAATCGTTGCTGAATTCTTGAAGCGGGTTCCGGACGGAGAGATGGAGATAGTGTGCACGTTCTTAACGGGCAGGATTTTTCCGCCATGGGATACGCGCGAAATCGGCATGGCTGGACAGTCAATCGTCAAGGTGATTTCGAACATCACTGGTAAAACCCCGGAGGAAGTCGTCGCAAGTTATCGAGATACTGGACACCTCGGCGCCACCGCAATGAAATTGTTTGAGAGAAAAGCAGTGATGAGCTTCGCAGAACTCGGAGATGTAACGCTGTTTGAGCTCTACAATACGTTCACGGAGATGGCTGCTGCAAAGGGGTCAGGATCGTCACAGAAGAAGCAGAGGCTCCTTTCAAACGTGTTGAGCAGGGCGACCCCTAGAGAGGCGTGCTATATCGTAAGCCTCGTAATCAGAACTCTCCTTACCGGATCAAAAGAAGGCGTTACAGAAGATGCAATATCTAAGGCATTTAACGTGCCGCCAGAGGCCATACGGAGGGCGTGGATGCTTACCAATGATATTGGACTTGTTGCTAAAATTGCAAAAACGAAAGGCCTTGAGGGCCTAATGGAGCTCAACATAGCGCCTATGCGACCAGTAAGGCCTATGCTTGCACAGACCGTCTCGGATTTTAACGAGGCCCTCGAGGCTATGGGGGGAAAAGCGGCATTTGAAGTCAAATATGATGGCGCACGACTTCAAGTCCACAAGGTAGGCGACAACATCAAGCTTTTCTCAAGAAGGATGGAAGATTTAACCTCTGCTTTGCCTGACGTGGTTAAGGAAGTAAGGGAGAGCGTTAAATCGGACTCAGTCATTCTTGACTGCGAGGCAATAGCGGTAGATAAGAAAACTGGGAAAGTCGTGCCGTTTCAAAACGTCTTGAATAGACTTCGGCGGAAGTACAAGATAAAAGAACTCAGTGCGGAGATTCCGATGCAGTTGAGACCATTTGACATGCTATACCTGAACGGAGAAAGCCTCGTTGACACGCCGTTTCGCCTGAGACGTGAAACCCTCGAGAAAACTGTGACCCCCCTCGATGAGAGGTGCAAATTGTCTGACTTCAGGATACTCGACGACGTGACTGCGATTGCCACGTTCTTCGATGAGTCCATAAACGCGGGGCACGAGGGTTTGATGGCGAAAGAGCTTGACGCTGACTATAGCCCAGGGATACGCGGAAAGAAGATGGTCAAGATAAAGGAGGCTCTTGAGACCCTCGACCTCATCGTAATAGCAGCAGAGTATGGCCATGGTAGGAAGGCGGGCTGGATCACATCATATGAACTTGCAGCGCGAGACGAGGACACAGATCAGTGGGTTCCCATAGGAAAGGTCGCAAGCGGGGTCTCAGATGAGCAAATAAAGTTGCTCACTGAGGAGATTAAACCAATAATAATTGCTGAACGGGGGCGCGTAGTAGATGTTGAACCGCAGATCGTCCTTGAAGTTAAGTTTAATGAAATTCAAAAAAGTCCGAATTATGCCTCTGGATTTGCTTTGAGATTTCCTCGCATCGTACGGATAAGAGACGATAAGGGACCTGACGACGTTGACTCTCTTGAACGGGTTGAGTCAATCTACAATTTGCAATTTAAAGTTAGAACAGCCAAAGGTCACCCCTAAAACAACATAATTTTAAGAAAAGTGATTTTTAAAGAACTCTGCGTCACAAATGAACACATCTATCAGATTTCGCCGCTGCGTCTCAAAATGTGAGACAACCAATGCACATAATGTATTACTAAATGTTGGAATAAGAGCGTTGAATCTATCCAACAGGAAATGTTACCATCTGCGCAACCTTTTTAAGCCCATGTCCACAATCGTCAGGACAAATGAGGTTGGTTCCCTGCGAGAAAGTAACCTCTTTAACAAAATCCTTAAAAGGGAACTTTCAATGACAGAAAGCACCCTGTTGACGGCGTAAACGCCTAGTAGACCAAGCCATACGAATAAAAGCGCAAAGGCGCTCAACGGGAATGATACGACCCTGTCAACCAGTATCGAACAAAATACGGCAATTAATAATATAAGCACCGCACTCGACCAGTCGCTCAGTCGTCGCTTTGAACGTTTTGAATGTTTCGAAACAAAGTTCTCGATGAGATCCTCTTTGTATTCTGGACTCTCATCTGCCGCCATAATGATTGTTTCAAGATCATCATCGTACACGTAACTGGCTGGCATAAGCGAAAGATCCTTTGCGTACTATATAAAAGTTCTTTCATGGCTGGCGTTGTGGATTAAGCCAAAAAAATGAAATGACTTTAACTACAACATGTTTCCACAAATCCACTGTTATTCTAAAATTTTAAAAACACGTTTTAAATAAAAATAAAGCCATTTTACAGAAGCATAAGTTTCGAAAAACCAAATTTTTTACCTATATCGTTCTCCCATGTATGGATTTTCATATTGACATCGCTTTTTTTAATATTTTTTATGTCAATGACCTCTTTTCTATGTTCTCTCGTTTTTCAAAACAGTTTAATCGGTATCATTTCAAATCTAGGAGAGTCCCCAGCAGGTTTCGACTCCTCAATCTAAGTTTATTAAAAAACTTTTTCACATTTAGAATTTTTATGAACAAATTCTGTTTATAACTCTAATCGGAGTTATCTATCTTATTATCTTATAATACACGCACTCGCACATTATGACGGCCGAGAAAAACTCATTTGGCACTATTTGAGATCCATTCGCATTGACAAATTTTTAAGTCACCAGTGTTAAATGACTTATGAAATTGATGATGGGTACTGCTGAATAATTGTCACTCGTTGGAAAGCCTAACAGGTGTTAAAAATGGGGTGGTGGTCTTAGTAGGGACATATACCACCAAGTTGGTGCTACAGAAACATTTTTAAACACCAAAAGTAATACTATTGTGTCAATATTTATTACATATTATACGAGGAATTCTATGGATCAGGAATTGTTGCGCACATGTGTGTCCCTACCAGATAATCTTTTGGAGCAATTTGACGAGATTATACAAAAGCGAGGATATTCCTCGCGCTCCGAGGGTATACGAGACGCGATAAGGAATTATATTATTAATTATAAGTGGATGAATGAGATCGAAGGGGAACGCATAGGAACCATTTCGCTTATATACGAGCATAACCAGCGAGGGCTGGTCAATAACCTAACGAAGATGCAGCATATCTATACGAGCCTGATAAAGTCATCCATCCACATCCACCTTGACCACGATAATTGCTTAGAACTTATCATGCTGCAGGGGGAAGGTAAGAACATCAAGGAGGTTGCGGAGAAGATGATGGCGCTCAAAGGCGTCAAATATGTAAAACTTAACACGATCTCGCCCAACATAAAATTATAGACTAACGTAAAATTGTAGGTAACCCTGTGATACCCGATTGGATGAAAGAGGGAGACATAGGCCCTTATCAGGGCGCTGCTAGTATTGCCAAAAAGAAGAGCTTTTTACAGAAGACAATTTATGCTGCTCTCGATTTTTTCCAGAAGAGCCTGATCTCCGAGGACTTTGCAAATCGTAACGGTCTGTTGCAACGTCTTGATCCCCGTGTAAAGTTAATTTCTGCGCTTACGCTCATTGTCGCCGTGAGTTTGTCCAAGGATGTCCGGGTACTGCTCATTGTGTATTTATTAACCTTGTTTCTAGCGTATCTCAGCAGGATAGAAGTATTATTCTTTATTAAACGCGTATGGGTGTTCATCCCTATTTTTGCGGGCGTCATCGTGATGCCTATGCTCTTCAATGTTTTTCTGCCAGGTGACAGGCTGGTCACACTTGTTACCTTAGGTAATAGCATACATCTGGGACCGATGCTGCTGCCTAGTAGTATCTACATCACCAGACAGGGCACGATCTACGTTATGACATTCATGTTGCGAGTAGCTGCATGCGTATCACTCACAGTATTATTATTTCTCACAACCCAGCGTGACGTGCTCTTCAAATCGCTGAGATCTCTTCACGTTCCGAAGGTATATATCCTGACGCTCAACGTGTGTTATAGGTATATCTTCCTCCTCCTCGATATGGTGGCAGACTTTTTTAAGGCTAGAAAGAGCAGACAGATTAGGAATTTGCCTTTACGGGAAGATCAAAGGTGGGTAGGGGGTCGTATTGGTTATATACTCGTAAAATCGTTGGACATGAGCAACAAGGTTCAAGACGCTATGATCTCCCGCGGATTTGATGGCGACGTGAAACTCATGCACGTTTATGCGATGCATAGGAGAGATTACGCGGCGATCACAATCGCACTGGCGTTCAGCTCGATTTTGGCACTTATCTCCCAAAATATCATTAGAATTTAACGTTCATCTAGAAGGTCAATATGCAGGCAATATTCGATTTACAAAATGTGTCTTATATCTATTTGGAAAAGTTTGAGGCGTTGAAGGACGTGAGCTTAACGATGAACGCAGGAGAGCAGATTGCGATCATCGGGTCTAATGGCAGCGGAAAATCCACACTCCTTTCTATATTGAATGCGCTGATATACCCGATGTCAGGGGAATTTTATGCGTTCGGTAACCCCGTAAAAGAGGAAAATTTCAACTCGCTCGAAGACAATGAATTCGCTCGCTTCTTCCGAACAAAAGTAGGCTTTGTATTCCAGGACCCAGATGCTATGCTATTCTCCTCCACGGTCTTTGACGAGATCGCTTTTGGCCCACTTCAGCTGGGATTTCCGCAAGAAGAAGTCATAAGGCGGACGGACGAGGTTATATCAATGGTAGGTCTGTCCAATTTAAGGGACCGAGCACCTCACACGCTAAGCGGCGGCGAGAGAAAGAAGGTATGTATTGGTGCGGTGCTCTCCATTAATCCCGATGTATTATTGTTAGATGAGCCTACGGGGGGTTTGGATCCGCGCAGCCAATTATGGGTAATTGAGCTGCTACAGGATCTAGCTCTAGCGGGTAAAACGATTATCACGGCCACTCATGATTTGGATATCATAGAAAAGATAAGTACGAGGGCTATTGTGTTTGGCGAGGATCACACTGTTAAAGCGGATTCTGATAGCACTGTGGTGATGAACGATCTTGAATTATTGATGTCTGCGAACTTGATTCACGAGCACATGCACTGGCACGGCAAGCTAATGCACGAGCATCTGCATTCGCACATTGGAGAAGATCATCATGAGCACTGAACTACACCACTTATTTGTTTTGCACTGATGAACAGCCTCTTCTTATGTTCGCTCCTTCCTGATCAAAACCGAAGTGTTATTCACCTTACCTGTAGGCAATACCTTCCCAAGCTCTTGAAACCCTGTCAGGTCCTCTTCGGTTACGGGAGCGTAAAGGATTGCTCTCATGCCGCTGTACGTCCTGTAGAGGATTTCGGTCTCGGGAGAGACTAAGCGTCGGAGATTCTCGAAGATCCTCCTTTTAGGCTCAGCAAGGGCCGCTACCATCACCACATCGTACGATAAATGCGACAATGCGGTCTCATCCCCACAAACGACTTCGATTTCTGAGCTAAAACCCAACTTTTCAATTACCCGCTTAGATATCTCTGCCATTTCAGGCATTATTTCGACGCTAATCCCCGTCACACCATAAAAAGCGTTCAGAAGCATCAGTGTTAATGGAAGTGACCCTCCGCCTATAAATACAACCCCTTCTCTGGTTGAGATACCAACAAGCTCCTCCTCATTGCGGACAAGGGTTATATAACGGTCAAAAAAGTGGAAAGATTCTAGCTTCTCCCAAGGCTCTTTGGTCTCCAATATGTCCAGAGCATTATGCACTTCTAGACTCGTTCCAACCTCAGCGTAGAACTTTCGTATGATCTTCAAGGCTTCGTTCATTCTTTCATCATAGAGGATATGCTTGGCCTCGTCAAAGTCTATCGTGCTGTCGTGGGCTATTATCTCTATCGCGTCAAGCAAGGGTATAATCTCACTCAGAGGTCTGTCCTTGACATCGGTGCAATTATATTCTTTTAGCGCGTCCGCTATTGCTAAAATCTTCGCCCAGTACTTATAACAACTCATGTAGATCGTTTAAGTCGCGCTTTACTGTCTACTGTCCAAACCCACTTAATCTGTTTTGTGGTGCTTCAGATATTTTAAATCAATTAATATCAATTAAAAACAATTTGTACTATGCGCTGTATTGTTTTGATTGCATCGTACATCTGTAATCCTACAGTCTTTTTGTCAATCCATAATATCATCTATTTTTTAATATCACTGTCTACATCAACATATAGTATCTTTCAACATATATGGCAATAAAGAGGTGAAATAATGAATGGGTAGGTGTCGCAAGTCTGCTCATTCATTATTTTTGCCAATGTCTCTGTTCGTAAAAGCTTTTCCAAGCAGGAATACTGCGCCCCCGATGATAACTACCCCTACGACCGCAGATAGATAGTATCCCAGACTGTCACCGAAAAATCCCGGCGGCGTAGCCGGAGTGCCATAACCCGATAACGGTGCGTTCCACAGACCAGATATACTCTGAAGACCAGCAGGGACGTAGCCCACGAGTTTTTGTAGCGAGTCGGGGCTCCATTCACCGTATGCCTCACCGCCATATGTTGCAAGTAAGCCGATAGGCACTAATATAATTAATACCACCAACGCTATTAATAGCCTCTTTAGAACTTTATCCATGGAGATTTCACCTCGCGTCAAGCTGCCGCTGTTGTCGTAACAACCTCTCTTTTTTCTATTTTTCCTTTGTAGTCGAATATGATTGCCGGATCATTCCGTGCTATGTATGCAAAGGCTAATGCTGTAACGATCGCTTCAACAGGGCTGAAGAAAAACGCGTGCCCGAACAGCATTGCCGGCACAGTTACGCCGAGTCCATAAGGCATGTATAGCGGAGTGCCATCAGCAGTGTGCTCGAGTATGGGCTGGATACCCATCTCAAAGCCAGCGACTCCAGCAGCGACTGTCAAGCCCAGCCATCCACCAACTGCTGCACCAATTATTCTTCGATTTGAGGTAATCTCCGTTTTTCCGCTGATCAATCGGTAGCTGTAGTATCCAATAAAAGGTATGACAACGCCCATGTTGAAACAATTCGCACCAAAAGCCGTAATACCCCCGTCACCGAAAAGCAAGCATTGTATAAGAAGAGCTACGGACGTTGTAACGACTGCAGCCCAAGGTCCTAATATAATTGCTACCAACGCACTGCCCACTGCATGTCCAGTACTCCCTCCCGGTATGGGCACGTTGAACATCATGATGACAAACGAGAACGCAGCTGCGAGTGCCAAGTATGGCACCTGTTTGGATTTGAGTGATTTACGCAGCCAAGTCCCTGCATAAAGCCAAATTGGAATCATGATAATATACATTGGTATGTACGTTAATGGCCCTAGATATCCATCAGGTATGTGTATAATATCACCTCTTCGTAGAGAGTTAAGCGTTCAGTTATAAAAAACTATCTAATAGTAATACTAATGGCACACTTGTGTACATAATAGTAATACCTTGTTGATGCACATTAATCTTGAAATAAATGATATTCTTTCATTCGCACCTACGTCAAACAGAAGGTTACTCTTTGTCTTTTATTTGCGTTCACCCCATTCCGTGTGTGTTAAATGCAAGATGTGTACTAACCCATACGGACCTCTCGTCATGCTCTCTTTGAGTTGAATGATCGCGCGGCTTTTTTAATAAAGTCCTGACAAGGATAAGACAGATATTTAATAAGCACACACACTCAATATGAGAGTTTGAACATTAGAAATGCATTTGAACTATCTCAACGAGCTTAAAGCATGCACACTATGTGAGTGGAGGTGTAACGTCGATAGGCTTCGAGGGGAGAGAGGGGTCTGTCGTGTTGGAATTCCTGAGATTGCCTACACTAGCTTTGCGTACGTCTTAAAGAGTTACTCGATCACTTTTCTTGGGTGTTGTTTTCGGTGCATTTACTGTAATGCCTATCGCATTTCGCAGTACCCCGATGCGGGATGGATGTATAGAGGATACTCACTGCCAGAAAATATAGCTCACGAAATTCACTTTGCACTGGGCACCCTTATAGCCAAGAAGATAGGAACGTACAGGCTCAGTTTTACTGGCGGCGAGCCGTCTATCCATACTCCATATATTGAGGCTGTAGTTGACAAAGTGAGAGAAGTTGTTCCGGGTATTGAAGTTGGTATCGCCACAAATGGCTTCCAGACTTGCCGCACCCTGAAACGGCTAATGGCCATTGCTTCATATTTAAACTTTGAAATAAAGGCTTTCGATGACACTATACACGAAACCTTGACTGGTGCAACCGTGGAACCTGTGTTGCGGAACGCTGAACGTGTCGCCACGAAGAACTCTGAAAAAATACGGGTATTTCGGACAGTAGTTGTTCCTGGCATTACTGATGCTCAAATTCCGAAGATTGCTGAATTTATTAAAGGCATCGATCCTGCGATTCCGTATCGACTCATTGGATTTCGACCAAGTTTCATACTATATTATCATCCCGGTCCTTCAAAGCTCATGATGCAGCGATTAGTAAGGACGTGCAGAAACATAGGGCTAAAAAACGTCGACTTTTCTGGATATTACCCCACACATTCACCTGTGAAAACTGGCGGTGTGGGAACAGATGCCGCACAAGTTGCCGCCAAATATCTTAAATTGGCAGGTTGTCTAACCAATCCAAGAAATTGTGGCAAATGCATATCTAAAGACAGGTGCAAAGCAACGCTAATGGAACCTTGGATCGGGAAATAATTTGGATTTGGTCATTGAAACTATATATGGCTACCTCATTCTCTCCATTTAAGACGCGACGCGCAAATAAAAGTCCGAACATATGTCACAGCACCTATCTCCTCACGACTGTGTTTATCATCAGATCATCATTGCTGCCTAAGTTGGTTACTCTCAAGTGCTCCATATTTTGCTTCATGTTTTGCTGTTCACGCAAGGAGGACATACAACATTCTATTACCTTTTTGTCTAAAGATGTATATTCTTCTTACATGGCAAGGATAGTAAATCTGCGTATTTCGTCTCTTACCACTTAGCGGAATTCGTCATTTGGATTGTTATGTGAATTCCGTTACGTCCCATAAAAATAGTTTTGGGACAATGAGATTCTAAGTAAATTTAATCGAAATCATATTATCTAGGCCGAACAAAGGGGTTGTCATTGTCAGCAGTTTCACGAGTGATGGACAACCTCTACAACCTCTACTTGCGGTAAGGGCACGAAGAACGGGGAAAGAGAAGCCAACTATCCTATTTGTGTAACTTTTATCTCGAAAACTTCAAAAACCGTGAATTGATCGCAACAATCGCCGTGCTGACTGACATCAATATTGCGCCAGCTGTGGGGGACAACAAGAGCCACGTTGGTACCTGCACCAATAGCAATCCCGACGTCTGCCTGTGCCAGGGCCGGCGCATCGTTCACCCCATCACAAGTCATCGCGACGACTAAGCCCCTCGACTGGACCTCTTTTACCTTCGCTACCTTTTCCTGTGGGAGCACTTCTGCAAAGTATTCATCGAGCCCGAGTTCCTCTGCTACCCACTGTGCCACTTGGTGGTTGTCGCCGGTGAGCATCATCGTGCGAATGTCCATCTCCTTGAGAGTGGCAATCGCTTGTTTTGACTCATGCCTGATGATATCGGCGAGGGCGATTGCCCCTACTACCGCCCCATTAACCATCAAGAACACCACCGTTTTTCCCTGAGAGTAGAATCGTTTAACACGTCCATCTGCGATAACAAGGTTCTCCTCCTTCAGGTATCCGAGGCTTACTACCAGCACCTCTTTGTCGTTTATTCTCCCCTCGACTCCCTTCCCTGGAAGTGCCCTAAACGCCTCAACGTGAAGCGGCGTGCTGGCTGATGCCACTACTGCTTGTGCGATGGGATGTTCAGAACGACCCTCCACGGCTGCAGCATAGTTCAAGAGCGTTTGTGCATCCAATGTTGGATCGTCAGTAAAAGCAACGACGTCAGTCACGCCGAACCGCCCCTCGTTAAGAGTGCCCGTCTTGTCAAAGATGATCGCTTGGATATTCCTGGCACGCTCGAAGGCAGCACGGTTCCATATCAGTAGACCCTTTTGCGCCCCAAGCGCGGTCGAAACGGCAACAACCAACGGAATGGTAAGGCCAAGGGCGTGAGGACATGCGATGACCATCACCGTCACCGCCTGCTCAAGGCTGAAGTCAGCGCTTCGATTAATGAGTGCTTGCCATATGAAAACCGTAATTCACCCTCGAGCAAGGGCGATAATGACGAGCGCAAGTGCCGCTCTTTCTGCTAAATCCTGCGTCCGTGACTTGCTCTCCTGCGCTTCCTTCACGAGTTCGATCACTTGCGAGAGAAATGAGTCCTTGCCTATCTTCTTTATCGCTATCGTCACTGATCCCTCACCGTTGATCGCACCACCAATGACCATTGTGCCGGGCTTTTTGAACACAGGCGTCGATTTACCTGTAAGCATTGACTCATTCACTGAGGTCTCCCCTTCGATGACCTCTCCGTCAGCCGGAACCTTCTCTCCCGGTTTTACAAGAACACGGTCTCCTACCATAAGCGCGTCCAGGGGGACATCCTGCACGCTTCCATCGGGCATGAGCTTACAGGCACCCGATGGCATCAACCGTGCCAACTCCTCGAGCGCCCGTGAGGCCCCTACAACCGAGCGCATCTCGATCCACTGGCCTAATAGCATGATGTCGATCGGTGTTGTAAGCTCCCAGAAGAGGACGCCGCGACGCAATCCAAACACGATCGCAGCGCTATAGAGATATGCGGTCGCAACGCAACAGCGATGAGCGTCATCATACCCGGCAGCCGCGCCCTCAGCTCATTGACAATGCCTCTTAGGAATGGATATCCGCCGTAGAAATGCACAAAAGAAGCTGACGCGAAGAGCAGATACTGGTCGCCCGGAAAGCTGATAGTTCCTTTAAGACCAAAGAACTCCTGAATCGACGGTGAGAGGATGAGGATCGGAATAGTGACGATGAGAGAAATCCAGAAACGCCTCCTGAAGTCGGCGACGCTGTGCCCGAGATGATGGGATGCTCGCCGTTCAGCAGGGGGATGAACAGGATGCTCATGGACATGTTCTTGTCCTGCGGCTTCATGAAATATAGGGCGAGCATTTTATAGCGACCTTCATGTCCTTCGTGACTACTATGATTCATCGTTCCTTCTCTCTACCCCATCACAGTGCACATATACCCGATACAGCGCACGTTCCTATTACAAAGTCTTCCCCCGCTTTTCGCAGGGAAATCGATTCTTTTCTGCTTTTCTTCTGACTGCAGCTGGGCCTATTCCTTCGAAATTGACGAAAGCCGCCCATGGAGTTCGCTTGGTTCCAATGTGCCGTCTAGACCGACGTAGAAGCGGGAATAAATAGGGGGGATTCGGTTATTTAGAGAGATGCAAAACAGTTACGACTGCGTTCATTTTTCGATTCAGATCCTCGAAGAGCTTTTATACCATGCTGTTTTCTCGTCGTTCCCGAAAAGTTAGATAATTTTGTATGGTTAAGTTGTTAGATTCCCTTCTAGAGAATAGTTTATGAACCTTCTCTGGGAATCCTCACTTTTCAAGTCTAGCATTTATTTAAAGTCTGCGTAGTAAAACTCTTATGCTTCTTCGAGGGATTTTTTATGTCGGTAGAGGGCATTTTGAAGCAGTTTGTGAGCATATCGCAGGGAAAATTTCCGCAAAAAGGAATGATTATTAAAATGGTTTTGGGACTGGCGCGCCGTGATTTTAGAATCTCCTTTATGACCGCTTGCTCCACTTGATTCTCGGCTAGGCCGCTGCCGTTTCAGGCATAACTATCTGCCTCACGGTGCTCGCCCGCCACATTCCACCTCGCTTGGTTGGCACGCCGCATTACTTGAGACTATCGACTGTCGACAAAGCGGGGTGGATGGTGGCAAATGAATATGGTGCGGTAAATCTTCATGCGACACGATACGGCTTAGTGTGTGTGGCGTGTGTGGGCAGTTAGCGGTTAGTGGTGGTTTACAAGGCATGTAACGGTACCATCGTGGAGTACCCTCTAAATTCCGTTAAGCCGTTACTCAAAAGCTCATGTGTTTTTGAGTAATAAATATTAACCATTTCTTGTTACATTTTCCGTTTATTTACTGATAATAGTAACATTTAAATCGATAAAAAGATGTTAAATCGATAAAAAGGTGGTGACTCATAATATGTGTTACGTTGCAACAGTATATGGAGCAGTAATCGTGTTGATGACGGCCATTCCAATAATCGGCTGTTCCCAAGTTTTAGCGCCGATTATAACCACACTCTTCCCGGCACTTACACCGACACTTACAGCGATTATAACCAAACTCTTCCCGGCACTTACACCAGCACTTACACCTATATCAAAATAGTGAGATCATTAAATTTGAAGGGAATGTGCGTGGTGAATTTCCACGTTTATGATAAAGAGAGATTATAAGCAAAGGGATAGGTGAGAGGCTATGTTTTTAATTCCAAACATAATGCCCGCGATAATTGCAATAATTGAGATGGTTGCCATTCTCCATTTCGACCACGGTCAGATGCTCCTAACCATCAAAACATAAGATAACGCAAGGACAATGGACGACTTTCAGTGGTTACACGACCGATAGTAATGGCACCATTTCAGGAACGATAAGCACGAATTATATAGGCCTCGCTTCTGTAGGCTTTCCTATGATGGCGATACTCAATATGCGCCATCGGTGAGCAATGAGGTAGTGGTGTATGCGTTGGTTTAACTTTAAAGGCGCAACGCTAAGCATTGTTATAGTTGACTATAAAATCTCTTTTAATTTCATCTCATTATATCGAATGAAAAAAAGGAAGTCAATTGCAGCTCATTCATCTCGTAAAATACATGGATCAGTGCCATGTTATTTCATACAAATAAATATGTTGAGTCTATAGGAAATCTATTAGTGACTTAATGGAAAACCAATAGACTTAAATATAAATATAACGTAGAATTCTTTGCATTTGATTTTTGATTAATTGGAAATTAATGCACAAAAAAGAAACTAAAAGGAGTTGAAACGCAATGTGGGAAAAAGAAGGCGAAGAACACGAGATGATGGGAAAAGAACATCTGATGAAGCTGTGGGAAAAGCTCGGCGACAGTGAAAAGAAGACGCTCATGCTGAGGATTCTTGACGCAAAGATCATGAAGAAAGAACAGTGGATCAAGGATTTGCAGTACAAGGTCGAAACTTTGGAAATGGTCAAGATGTGGATAGAAAAGATGTGACACTTGCTTAAATATTTTCACTTTTTCCTGCTAACATGAAAAAGCACACGAAGCAGTGGTAGCTGATGTTAGTAATCGAAGATATAGCGAAGTGGATCTGTCTGAAAAATGGCTATAGAGAGAAATGATGCAGAGAAATGCATGGCATATAGGTGCATAATTTATTGACTTGGCGTTGTTTCTGCTTCTCTAACTATCTAAGAAATTTACATTTACTGGGCGCGTTGCTGAAGTGAAGCCATGTATCGGGGTAAGATTTTCAAAAGTGCTATGGGTTACCCTCCTGTTTTCCCTAGCACTTTTGAAATTCGCGCATCTAAAGCAAACATTAATAATTCCAATGCCAGCTGGATTTCAGCGGGCGCAGGTACAGAAGAGACGATTGGCTGAAACGTATCTCCCAATTGGGCTAACTAAGGCCAAGCGATACCATCTCGGCGATAACATATTGATTGGATCAATTAAAGGAAACATGGGTGAATGCGTGCTTAAAATAGATATAAAACCGTGGCATCAGTTGCCCTGTGAAAGCGACAAGGCCTATAGAACCTTTTGCCTGTTTCTAAATATGGGTCGTCAACGCTCGTTGAACAAACTCGCTATAATGATTAATAAATTGACAACATATGAACGGCCGCTATTCGTCGACCAGTTAGGCTTAAGCTCATGCATTTTTGCTTGGACTAAACGGGCTGATCTGTGCGAACGGTTTGTTCAAAATGAGTTGCTGACGAGCGACATTCACCAGCGAGGGGATCGAACGAGTCAATAAAAGCAAAGTTAATTACTAGCGCACTAAAAGTAGAAACAAGAACTGGACAGATCGTCTAACCGGAAAATGACAATTTGCATCTTCTTAATTTTTTCTCTGTACTTTTTAACATTGAGGTTTGTAACACTAACGAAAAATATTTAAATAATAAAATGTTACAAATTTTCTGATTTAGGTACATTTAATGTTATTAATTTATAAAAAAGTAATAATAGGAGGTGAAGAAGCTTGGTTCCTCTGATCTTCTGTGATATCACTATAGATTTAATCGCTTTGGCTACAGCGATAGCGACTGGTTTTGCTGTGAATTGGACTCTCGGCGGGGCGGTAATTAGCCTTGTAGGTGATACAATTGTCACAGTCGGAGCCGTACCTGCTCTTATAGGAGCCATAATTCCAGTAATTCCTGCTGCATTGCTGTTCCTGAGTGCGTTCGGAATAACATTTCCAGTGGTGTTTCACATTTAAAATGATTGTTGAGAATTCCGCGTAACAAAACGAACTGTTTAAAACATGATGCGAATTGATGTGAGTTTTAAAAATTATCAGAAAAAATTGAGAGGTAACGGAAGGAGGTTAAAAAATGTTGTGCATACCATTTTTAGGACCGTTTTTAGCTTTGCCATTTTTTATAGATGCGGTTATAGCTCTAATTGGACTACCTACGCCCGCCAATTTTGAAGCAGCAGCGATACTTTGTCTTGTAGGTCTGCTTTGATGTCTTTCGACAAATCCCATAACGCGAAAAGGGATTTGCTTCAGAAATTAAACGCTTAAAGAGACTGAAAAACGGAGGTGAACAAACGATGTTAATAATACTGTGGCCATTTTTGCCCATAACTGTCCCCATAGCCATTGGAAGTATTCTATTAGCCGCCTTAGGACTCTTCACTCCAGCCGGAAATCCTTCACAAATTATTGCTGTAGGGCTAGCAGTGCTGTTCTGATTGGCGTTTTTTGCTCTAGTGATAAAGTGACGAAGATGGACTTAAGTTGAAAAGACCAACGCTTTTTATTTTATTTTAAAAACTGCTTGGTAGATTGACATGGAGAAAAATCAGACTGTAAGGTGTAACTTCAAAAGAGGTTTACATGAGTCGCTATAAGTATTGGGAGAAGATTTCAGCAATAGCGGACACACTAAAAGAATATGATTGTGCTGACCTCCAAAACGAGTCCTTAGAAGTGATTATATCCCATCTTAATGCAATCGAGATAATAGCCCACGATAGCACGATAGACTTCGGCGAGGCCAAACATATACTCCATGATGAAAGAATGAGTGAAGCCTTGAAGATTATACGAAAGTTCTATGTTGCTGCTGGAACACGTCTAGAGACCCAAAACGCTTTTGACATATTGGAAGCCGAAGAGCCTTGGAGTAAAATAGAGTCTTTCCATTACTACGACCGCTACGTAGTTTTGGTACGCAATGAAACACAACTTGCCCACTTATCTGCAGGGGATCGGATGGTGCTCATCGGTGGGGGATCGGTTCCGTTGACATCGATGTTGTTGAACAAGTTTTTTGGAGTAAATGGCATCTGCATCGAAAAAGAACCCGAAATAGCAAATCTCTGCGCACTGGTGCTTGAAAATCTAGGTTTCAGCTCGGGAATCGAAGTCGTTTGTGGAGATGAGACCGCATTGTCGCATTTATTTTACGATGTGGTGATGGTAGCGGCAGTTGCTGAGCCTAAGAAGAAGGTCTTCGAGAATCTCCGGCGCTTAGTCCCTCCTGAGACCAAAATCCTCTACAGGACGTACAGCGGCATGAGAGCAATCCAATACGCTCCCGTAACCGAAGAGGACCTGACAGGATTTCAAGAGCTTGGGAGGGTGCTGCCTACGGGTAAGGTGAATAACACTTCGGTTTTGATCAGGAAGGAATTGGCATAACCAAGCCATAGCCATAAACTGAATTTCGGGGTCGATATTTTCATATCTAAACTCGCCTCATTTCACTTGGATATGCCCGTTATAAAGGACTGTAGAGAATTTGTTACCGAGAACTATTCGTATAGTAAATGTACATCATCAGTGATTCGTGGTTCGATTTGTCGTACAACTAAAGTACCATCTCGAATGCAAAGCTCTACTTCAATCATCTCTGAGTTTTCTTTTGATCTAAACGGAAATTGTTCATCAAGTACTATTGCCATCGGGACATAGATATACGCCTTATTTTTTGATCTTCTCATTTTACTTCTTGCTTTTAACATCCTTACTAATACATAGATGGAATCATGCCGTATTTAATTCTATTCGCAATCTATTAGGGTTCTGCCGAACAGCTGTAAGGCTTCTCGTTAAAGAGTAGGGACTACCTGTTATTGATTGTCCCTCCCAGGCGCTCGTATGCTACATAATACATCGTACCTGTAAGTCTATGAAATTTAAAAAGCATAACTTCTATTATCAACTTCTCTCGCAATAGCTCTATCCGTTGAGGTGTCACTGCAGGAGTTCAACTTCATTAATTTGATCTTTTGAGATATTAAGACAAATAACCATTTAATCAATCAAATTTCTAATAAATATGTTAACGTAATAGTAGAAGTGGATAGAAAAGACAGTTTTGTCGGATTATATCTTTTATTTCTTCGTGCTTAACCCAAGAGAAAGTTGAAGTCACTCAGCATTACATTGAAATCCATAGAGGCGCACACACTTTCGCGGTTGGAGCTCTATACATCCACCGTTATGAGGTCTGTTTTTAACAGAAAGATAGAATGCGCACGGCGCCCGAGTGAATCCGTTTTTCCCCATACGAATGGATTCCTGTATTTCTCGGAGAATATGCACTGCCAAAATCTCTTAGCACGCTGCACTGAAGTGTGCACGAGTCCACTTAAGTCTATTAGTTGACCAATAGTATTTTAATGGAACACCAATAGACTTAAGTATGTCCTCGATTTATAGAATATTATGTAGGTGCTTCAGATTAATCAAAACAATTGACTGACAAAAAAATGAGATCGAAAAGCTGCATCTAGGGGCTTGATGCCGCTCGAAGTTCTCTGGGTAAAACATTTCAAAAGTACTGGGGTTCGCACGGGTTCCCCCAGTACTTTTGAAATGTATAGTTGAGAACGGACATTAACGAGATCCTCTTGTAGTACGACTTTAACACACATCATTCATTCTAATGTAATAACTTTGTAGCCATTTAACAGCCCGAGGTGAACTAACAAGATAATGGGAAGATTCAGAGATCTTAGTAGAGGTATAAAGGAGTATGCAAAATGTGTGTGTAAAGCGATTGGGATAAGGTAATAGAGTTTCATGGACATTCCTGTGTGGGGTTGGCCCTCGGTTATCGTGCTGGCAAAGCCGGTCTGCAGCGCTTAAACTCAATAAGGTCGCCTGATGAGGGACTGGTCGCTATTGCTGAGACTGACAACTGTGCTGTGGATGCTCTCCAGGTGTTGACCGGATGCACAATGGGCAAGGGCAACATATTTTTCTATGACTATGGGAAAAACGCTTTCACTATTGGCAGGAGAGATACTGGCGAGGCTGTCCGTATCGTTGGGCGAAGCTTGGACGATGTGCTGGGTGAGAGCTATGAACAACTGCGAAGTAAGGCATTGAGTTGTGCAGCCAGTCAATCAGAAATGCAGCGCTTCCGAGAAACCCAATCCGGAGCACTACAGCGCATTTTAGATGCGGATGAAGATATTCTATTCAAGATTGAGCAGGTGCAGCTTGATTTCCCGGTACGCGCGCGCGTTTTCCCTTCGATTGTATGCAGCAGCTGCGGTGAGCGAGTGATGGAGCCGCGCGTCCGTCTGCTTAATGGTAAATTTGTGTGTATACCATGCGACGAAGGTGTACGTCAAGCTTAAACAGGTTTGGCAGGAGCAATCCACAGATCTACAGTTCTTAACAAAGAATTAAATTTCTAGGCCCACTCGCCTTCACGCAAGTGGTCAAAGTACCCCTTTTGTACTGCGAATCCCCTTTCTTGGCTGAAGAGCATCCTGCAGCGCAACTCCGAACGCTTTAAATATCGCTTCAATGGTGTGGTGATCGTTTGTACCATAGGCATTTACGTGAATCGTCATCATCGCATTAGAGGCAAGTGACTCGAAAAAGTGCCTCACTAAACTCGCATCCATGCCGTCGACTCTGGAAGTAATTGTAGCGTTAAATACCACATAACTCCGCCCAGATATGTCAAGTACCATCGTTGCGAGCGAGTCGTCCATGGGTATTGATGCATTTCCGAACCTTTTTATACCGCTTCTATCTCCAAGAGAGTCTTTTATGGCCATTCCAAGCGTGATGCCAACATCTTCCACGGTATGATGCATATTTTCATCACCCTGGACAAGTAGCCGCATTCCGATATCGCCATGCTTTGACAATGCCTCCAGCATGTGATCAAAAAAAGGCACTCCTGTATCAATGGAACTCGCAGAGGCATCATCGAGATTCAGATGAAGTTCAATTTTTGTCTCTTTTGTCTCCCTCGTGACGTCAGCCATTCGCATCTCAATCAACCCTTTACCTGCCACTAACTATCTTAAATGCATCTATAAGGTTGAACTTGTCGGTATAGATCGCAGAGCCGACCACGACTCCGGCAGCTCCCGTCTCTGCAACCGCTTTAATGTCCTCAAGGGAGCCGATACCGCCTGACGCTACTACTGGTATGTCGATGCGTTCTACGACACTTCTGATGACATTCGCCCTTGCACCGCTCATCCTGCCTTCCACATCGACATCGGTAAAGAGCAGAGAACCTGCACCAAGTTCTTGGAACATGAGGCCCATATCCTCTGGCGGCAACCCCACGCTTTTAGTCCACCCCTCAATGAGAACCTCGTTCTTTTTTGAGTCTATAGACACCATAATAGATTCGTTCCCGAATTCATTTGTGAGGCTGTAGACGATCGTCGGGTCTCGCACCGCAGCCGTGCCTAATATTACCCTGTCCACCCCAATTTTAAGTAAGTCGTTTACATCATCGTGCGACCGAACGCCACCACCAACTTGAACAAATGCATCAAGCTTTGCAATTTTATACACGATCTTGAGGTTCCTCGCCTTTCCAAACGCGCCGTCAAGGTCGATGATGTGGAGTACGTCAGCTCCTTCGTCAATCCAATGCTGTGCCACCGCTACCGGATCATCGAGCGATATGAGAACGTTGTCAGGTACCCCACCGACAAGCTGGACGCACTTTCCGTCTTTAATGTCGACAGCAGGGATCACCTTAAAGTCCACGTTATCAACCTCGTGCTAGACATTATTATGATGTATTATTGCCGCTTTTTCATATCATTGGTGGTATGATTGCTCTTCACGGGACTACAGGTTGCAGATGTATTGGGAGCTCATAGAAGCGGTAAGAAGGTTTGTTCCAGGCGCTCATTTGTACCAGTTGAGACTTTCCTTGATATAGTCGATGAGAGAGATAAAGAAATTCTTTACCTCATCATTCATGGCAGTTCTTTCGATCAGATGGTTCGCTGCATCGGCGTGCATTCTCGAATGATTTTTCGCCTCTTTGAGAGCTCCGCAATCAGTGATTATGTTCTGAATAATCTTCAGACTGTTCGGAGAGTTGTCAAGGGCTACGCGCTTAAGTGTCTCTAACTGAGCCCGATCAGCCATTTTATAGGTGTAGACAATGTGGAGCGGTTTCTTGTGTTTGTATAGATCCTCACCAGGTCTTCTGCCATATTGCTCTTCCACGGCAAACGTATCGATGATATCATCCTGAATGTCAAAACTGTAGCCAATGTGGAGAGCAGCCTCCTCCAACAGTTGGAGGTCTCGATCTGAGGCTTCGGCCAACACGGCTCCAATACTGAGTGAGGCTTTAAAGAGTGATGCCGCCCGCTTTGAAGCCATGATATACCACTCGTCTACGCTTGGAATTGTATGTTCGAAAAGAAGGTCGAGAAGTTGACTTTCATTCACTGCTTGGAAATCGGAGTTGAGCATCGTTACCACTTTAGCTACTTTATCCGTCGTGAAATTTGACTTCATTATTGCTTTTGAGGAGAGAGCACCTAGGATGTTGCCCGCAAAGACTGCTACCCCAGTGCCATA
>DASPRZ010000106.1:0-32255 GCA_035624185.1 Candidatus Acidiferrales bacterium | reverse complement strand
TTGAGCCCTTCTTCAGTATGGCTCATGTTTGCAACATCTGAAACCCTAACGTTTGGAAGTGATGTGCTTAGTTTTGCATAAAGTATGAAAACGGGCTCATTCGGATCCACATAGATCCTAATATTCTCAATACTTCGTGCTATATTAAGATCGGTTAAAATGTCGTTTGTAAGTTCTTCTAGTAACTTTGCGCCATGTTCATCGGGAGAAACCACAATCACTTTTTCTGACTCCATCTTTTGAACCGTCCGTCTAAACAGCTTCTGCTTTCTCGCTACACTAGGCTTAAAGTCCGGACTCGCAACCTATTTCATGCAATAAACCCGCTAGCGAGTAAGGCCGATCCAACTGCTCCTATGTACTGAGAATACGGAGGAACTACCACTTTCACTTTCAATAAATCCTCCATAGCTTTGACTAACCCTTCAATTAAAGAAGTTCCGCCAACCATTATCACTGGCTCAACTATTTCCAATTCTTGTAACTGCTGTTCAAAAACTTGTTCTGCAACGCTGTAGCACGCGGCACTGGCTACGTCTTCTTTGGTGGAGCCGAGTGAGAGTGCATTAACCAGACTCTGTGTTCCAAACACTATACAATAACTATTCATTGCCAAGCGCCGGTGGTCTCCTTGTAATGCTAGAGGACCAAGTTCAGTTATGTCAACGCCAAGGCGCCTTGCCGTCATTTCAAGGAATCTGCCGGAAGCTCCAGCACATATGCCACCCATCGTAAAACTTCCGGGTATTCCATCTATTACGGAGATCGCTTTGTTGTCCATTCCACCAATGTCTATTACTGTCGACGGGCCTTTTTGTATCTCAGCAAGATAGACCGCTCCTTTAGAGTTTACAGTCAGCTCTTCTTGAACTAGGTCGGCTTTCAGCGCATCTCCAATGAGAATTCTACCGTAGCCTGTGGTGCCGAGAGCTTGAATTTCTGCGCGATCTATGCCTGCCATCGAGAGCGCATTATCGTACGCAAGCGTTGCACTTTTGAGTACTTCGGTGGTATCAACCCATCCGACCCCTATTACTTCATTATCTCTCATGACAACGGCTTTAGTAGTAGTCGATCCTGAGTCTACGCCAGCTGTGAGTCCGTTCTGTTTTTCACGAGCGAGTAGACCCTTACGCAAGGCCGTCGTCACAAGTGCTTCCATGCGAGTAAGCAATGTTTCGGCAGTGGTTCGTTCTGTAAAAGAGTAACTTATTACAGGAAGGTGTGCTTTTTCTTGTATGTACCGCCGTAACTCACTTCGCGTTATTGCGCCCTCAGCGCACCGAAAGCACGTCGAGATAAATACCGCATCAACGGGGAAACCCCCCTCTACGATGGACTTTGCCCGCGCAATCATAAGTTGTAAATCAGGACTTGCAACTTCTAATCCCCACTCTTGTACGGCGTCCTTGATTGTTTCCGTATCAACTTCAGGATAAACTAACTCGGCGCTTACGCAGTTAACTGCATTTTCTATTTCCTTCTGGATACCGCTGTACTCTGACCCGCAGGATAAATGTGCGATTTTAATTTTTTGACTCACGCCGGTATCTCCTCCTTTCTCTTTAAGGATTCACAGAAATCTCGTATTTTTCGAACGAACTCTCGTGCCTCTTCTTCATCTGCTGGATATTTCAGTTCGAGTCGCGGAATATGCTTCCTCCTTACTATATACTTCACCAACTCGTTTGTTCGGGCACATCCCATGCACCCAAATGAATAATCAGCATCATGGACAATAATTGCGGCTTCAGCCTCTTCAATTAATGGGTCGAGTAGCGCCATCCGCCCTCTTACGCCTGATGGGACGTCAACTGCAGCGTATTTCAGGCCTATTTTAGGATCATCAGGCGTGATGTTCAAAGGTGGAGAATCGATGCCAACTTCTGTTACCTTGCGTCTTACAACCCGCATTAAAGTTAAAGGCTCGTGTCCAAATCGTGCCACTAGGTCTGATAGAATTAAACTATTAGATGGATAAATAAGAATCTTAACCATTTAACTCTCCTCTTCTACTTCTTCTTTAATTATCTCTATAAGGTCATCAATCGTTAAGTTTCGTCGTTTTTTGGGTCCCTTTTCTTTAGTGGGTGCATCTATCGTCTCTAAACCGAGCGAAATTGATGGTAAGATCTCAGACTCCTTTTCGAGCTGATGAAAACCAGGTCTCGGCCCACCTCCTCGTACGGCACGACATCTCCTCGAGTCCCCTGGTTGGAACCCTCTATCTTTTACGAAAATTCCAAAAGGATCGAGTTTTCTTAACTCTGTTATCAGTTCGTTTACCGACTTATCTTTTCCAGTCACTATTAGTCCAAAACAAGTCTCTTTAACGACAGCATCCGTAGAAAGTTCGTACGCCCGAAGTGCAAGTTCACTTGGCAAGATAGGGCTTGAATTTGAAAGAACGACCATTTTCGTAACGTCATCTGGTTTCATTTCATCACAGAATTTATCAATTTAATATATTGTCACAATTTATATTATAATTATCTTATAATATTCTCAAAGAGCTTCGTATAAATAGATCGTATCGTTCTCTTTTACTTCCTTTAATGCCCCAGGTTCAACTATTCTCCCTATGATATTCGTGCCACTGAATTTTTCGCCCGTTGGCCCATACCGGTTGTTATCTTCTAATCTCACACCGATTAAACCTGCGTGTTTTGCAGCTTGATTTGTCACCCCAATTTCACCATTTTTCACGGTCTCAGTTGGGAGATTTTCAGGAACAAGCTCATACTTGTCCGCTACCTGACTTCTGAAAATAATGGTCCTTCCATACGTCACATAAGCCCTAAGCGATCCTACGGGGTTATCCCTCAGCCCTGTGACCATCCTGAAATATGATATTGTCTTCGGGGCTGCAGCTTCATATAGTTTCACTTCCACTAAGCTCTTTTTGGGAATTGCAAACGTCTGTATCTTTTTAGATTCAAGAATGTCGACAGTGTTTAGAGGGCGTTGACTCACAATAACCGCGTCGTCGCCAGTATATCCCTCCTTTTTAAGTTCTAAACCAAATTTTTCAAGTTCTTGTTCTATTGAATGGTATGTCCTACCCAGGAACATGATGCGAACAGGATCAGTTTCAACCTTCAATTGTTGTCCGGTTGTTGCTAACTTAACGAACTCTAAACCTTCACTTACGTAGCCAATAACTGAGTGGTCTGGGCTTGAGGATGCATCTTTTTTGTATATGTACACATTTCCAAAACTGCTTCCTGCAGTCCTAATTGTAATAGATCCTTCGCCTCTCACATCTCTTATCTCGAAGGGACAGGATCTGCCTTTCAGTCGTGAAGATACGATGTAAGAGTTCGTGGTGGCATCCACTGTAAAGTGGCCGTTTTTAACGAGGGCAAGAAAATGCTCCACGCCTTCCGATGCATCTCTAGAAAGCACTGCCTTAACGTAAGTGTAAACCTCCATTCCGTCTTCGAGTTTTGTATCAAGATCAGACGTCGTAAATTTATCAGTGACGAGTTCCCATCGTTCAATTGGTTCAATTTTTTGTATTATATCGCCATTTTCCAATTTTTCAAGAACGCTCTTTCCTGCAATAGTCTTTCCAACAGTGGCATTTGTGCCATAAGAGGCTAAATGGCGTCTTTTTATGAATGATAAGTATGTGTTTGCACTATCAAATCCACCAAGGCTATAGATCACGTCCCATCTCTGATACTCTCTCTCGTTACGGTCTATACGCAAATCGGTAACTATGGGCCCGACTGATGTCACTTGTGGTTGTGACCAGTGCACTTTGCTGCCGATAAGTTTCTCATAATTTTTAAACCACAGCAGTTTAGTTTCATCATTAACTTCGATTTTAATTTCGCCCTTTGTCGTCTGTATCGCATATTCCTTGACGATTTCGAGCTTTTGTGTCCTTCTGCCCTTTATTACCCCTACTACTAAACCTTCGCTGTACTGAGTTTTAGTGGCGTCAAAAATGTCGCGTAGAGTTGCAGCTTCTTCAGTAATTTTTACTTTTTTGCCGTTTAATGCAACGAACATGCAGGATCGTTTCAAAATAGCTACCAATCAGCCAATGGCCTTCTCTCTCTCTGTTAAGAGGTCTAATACGTATGCAGTCTCACCAACGGAAATAATTTTTCCGCCTCTCATGAGCGCTACTCTGTCGCAAACTCCCGAGACAAAATCGATATCATGTGACACAATCATAAAAGTCTCACCAATTTCAGCTCTTGCAGTAAGAATGGAATTTGCCACGTCTTTTTTAGTTATCGGATCCATCGTCCCTGTTGGCTCATCTAAAATGACAAGATTCGGCTCACGAATTAAAACCTGCGCAAGGGCAACTCTATGTCTCTCGCCTTGGCTTAGTTCATCTGGTACCTTGCTCAAAATTCTATTACTTGCTTCTTCGCTAAATCCAGCCGCCATCAGGGTCTGAATTGCCTTGTGTTCTGATAGTTCTGCTGGCAACTCTAATCCGATACTACTTGTAAGGTTATCAAGAACATCTCTGAACGGATAGAGATCGTACTCTTGGTGAAGCATTCCTATGTAAATTTTGGCCCTTCCTCGGTTCTCTCTTCCAGGGATCGACATGTCCACCCAATCATCGCCGATCTTAACGAGCACTTCTCCATTCGTTGGTTCCATTACCCCGGCTATGATTTTTGAAACCGAAGTTTTCCCGGCTCCGCTTAAGCCTATTAGGCCAAATATCTCTCCTTCGTTAATATAAAAAGACACGTTGTTTACCGCTCTTATTACTCCACGATCGAGGGTGATATACTTTTTTTCCAGCGCCTCTACTTTGACAATTGGTTCACCGTACGGAGCTACTTCCTTTAGAATGTGCCCGACCTGGCTTAAAAATCGGTCAATGACTTGTTTTGGCCTTCCTTCATCCTTTATTCTTCCATCTTCAAGCAGGATCGCTCTATCAGCAACAGACTCGATATCTTCAGGAAGATGAGAGGTTATCAAAACAGCCATATTCTTAGTTTTAGCTACGTCCAAGATAATATTATGAATTACCTCGGCCGTCTTCCTGTCAAGTGTGCCTGTAGGTTCGTCAGCCAATAAAACCATCGGGGACTTTGCAAGCTGCCGAGCTAGAACTACTCTCTGTTTCTCTCCACCGCTGAGATCTCTCGCGACGTGCATCATCCTGTGAGATAGTTTAACTTGGTCGATTAACTCAGATGCCTTATATATTGCTTCTGGCTCCGCATAGCCCACATCAATAAAGCTCTTCATCACGTTTTCTATAGCTCGCTCATCTCCGTATAGCGCAAACGTCCTTTGCAGCATTATAGCGATCCTGTTCTTTATATCCCGCTGTATTTCGTTATTCTCTTCAACCCAAAAGTCAACTCGTTCGAGTTTCATTCGACCGCTGCACTTCGGGCACGGCAGGTCACGGTTGCTGGGAATATCGACATATCTGCAATTAACGCAATGGGAGATATTATAGTAAATCTTTCCACTCGTCGGCTTATAATCTTTTAATCCCCGTATTGTATGGAGCAGCACAGTTTTTCCAGCTGCACTTTTGCCAATTATACCGAGTATTTCACCTTCGTTTAGAGTAAGGTTAATGTTGTCCAAAGCTATATAATCTCCAAACTTCACAACTAAGTTTTCAATTTCTAAAAATTTGGACATTAAGCTGTTGCCTCCTACGACCCGTTATTTTTATAGCTTTTATCCATAATAATCTTTCTCACGACTTCTGGCAGCTGTTCAATGTTTTCTATTTCCACATCAGCAGCGTCGTGTAACATTTTAGGGCGCACCTCTTTCTGTTGTACAGTCAATATTCCTATGTCAGCGGCTTTTAAGGCGGGTATATCGTTTATTCCGTCTCCAACCATTATCACAAGTCCACATTTTTGCCTTAAATCATTCACAAGCTTCTCTTTTACCGTCGGAGTCGCAATGTCAACCACGCGGTCAAATGGAATGTCTATGCAAAGAGCAAGCGAATAGAGAGTATTTTTAGCATCTCCAGATGCTATAAATATCTGAGCACCCATCCTTTTCAATTTGTTAATGACCTCCTCAGTGCCTTCAAATAAGTCGCCGCAAGTTGCAAGTACATAGGGTATCACGCCCTTGTTAACATCAACTACCATTGCTATGCCAGTAAATTGTATGTGCTTACAGTTTAAACTTACTTCACGCAGCACATCGAATAAATCTTGCACGAGCGCTTTTTTATCGTGAGTAATTGACGACATTGCATCTTCGTTGGTAATATCTGAATTTGCACAGACTACGTCTAATGTCACATTATATTGCTGAACAAAATTTGATACGAGTAAATCGGGGGGGACTCCCTCTAGCTGCCTCGGTACATCAAGTTGGAAAACCACAAGAGCACAATCGCGTCGAGTCCCTATAAGGCTCAACGATACAACGTCGCGCAAAATTCGACCGCTATATACGTCTTTTGCAACACGATATTTTCTTAAAAGTGTCCCAGCACCATCAAATATGATTGCAAACTCTCCCATCAAACTCTCCCACGTTACTACGAGCCATAGTAATTATGTTGTTTTTAAATATAGGCTTTAACCACACACCGGTATTTTCAGAGGGTTGACGCTTTTTCAATTTAGTTCGATCGACAGTAACGACATCGGATTTTAAAACATTTTGAATAGTGTGTGTTCAATAAGCTTCTAGCGTTAAATTACGATGTTTGGCATAACATCATCCAAAACGACTTTAAGTTGCTAATTGATTTTTTTTGACATGAAAGAACGGCCGCGCCGTGGAGTACCCTTTACTTACAATGATTAAAGTTTTTTAGCTGATACGCCAATAGTTGCGTCTCGTACGTTTCCAACATCTATCTGACTTACAATCGCGACATCTTTGTGAACCACTCCTACCGTTATGCCACACAATCCTATATTTTTGTTTATTAAGGTTTTCATATTATAGAGATAGCGCACTATTTATTTTCTGACTTTTAGTGCATACTACGTTTTCTCTGGGGTGTTTGAGTTTCATCGGGGTTCCGTTCTTGCTTTATCAGCGGATTTGCTCACTACTTTTTTTGCTTTTAAGTCCATTGTAATTACCGAAAAGTTTAATTATGAGCATTTAGTATAGTTAATAGAACTTTTTAACAATTAAGAGCGGCACCTCCAGAGGGTGTTGAGGATTGTAAGTGCCTATTGATAGATTAAAGGGGTCTATCCGGAGGGGGTATAAAACTTATTTTCAGGAAGCCTCCAATCGCGGCACTTACAGTCCAAAACAATAGTCCTTTAACATTTTATGGAAAAGAGCCTATGGCTACTCTCTTTATCAAGTGTAAGTAATTTCCAAACGTAGAGCATTTATTGAGTTGAAATGTTTTCAAACGTAGATCGAATTGCATTGATTAATGTGGACCCTATCTATCAGAGATTTACTGAAATCCAAACGTGAGCCACAATAATCAGTAATGAATAACCCAAAATTCAGAATGATAAAAACTTTCAAGAACAAAGCCTAATGCTTTTTTTCGCGATAGCAACAGTTGCACTATAGGGTAATGTCACGGTAAGATTTTCTGTCATCACTAAGCCTCGATTTTGTTGGGAGATCAGTGAATTTAGGTCTAATCGATAAGTTAACCGAGCTTAAATCTGTTTATCAGAATGAGATTTAATGTTAACATCTAGATTGATTGGCTGCATTTTTCCCTTGATGAGATAGGATACTGAAGCTTTAGATTGAAATTCGCTATTACGATAAATAACTGGTGAACGCCGCAAAAGAACAGTTACGCTAGGACACAAAATAAGCACATTACACCAGACAACAGCTCTCTAGCCCTTTATGATACGCCTTTTCGGTTTGTCTACATCTATAATTTTTTCTACTCTTAGTGGCAGCTCTTGCTCCCTTATGCTAAGTGGTGTAGCATTATACCAAAGATTATTAAATAGCTCTTTTTCGATAGAAATAAACTCTGAAATGTCAGTCTTGAATGCTGATTTATAAACAACTTCGTCAACGTTTTCAGTATCATAAATGTAGCTTGTTCCTAGAAGTTCTTTGTCGTCAGAGATAAACACGGCAGCACCTGTTTCACTCTCAAGGTGTCTTATTTCAAAGTATCTCGTCAGTTTTCGAGCTTCTGCTATATTAATCTCTTCAATAGGTGCGAGAAGCCTGTAAACTATTTTTGGCATGTCCTTGTCTTTAATCAGATTATAAAGCCTCTTCACTCCCACACGTGTTTGAATAGCGTTATATTCATTTTTCGATCTGTCGATCATATCGTAGAACACCCTATAGACATCCTCGCGTTTTTTTAATACATTAAATGTCTGTACAACTCTTCCAGTTTTTATCTCCTGCGCTCTGTACTGCAATTCTGTTCCTGAGTTCCACATGTCTTCCATCATCGAATATTGAGTGTCAATAAAGCTTTTTGATGTAGAATAAATTGAGTTGTACAGCACAGCGCCTGTCTCGCTTGTTGAGTAGAGCAATACCTGCAGAGCAGCTTGATCGATAATCATCCCCGTGCTGTGAATAAGTTGTGGTATATGTCTAACATCTGCGATCTTCGATATCTCATAGGCAATGTCGAGGTTGTTTTCGTTTACTTCTGCCATAACAATTACGCTGATCCCCCGCTCTTTCGCGTCTCTTGGAAGAAGTGGTGCGAAAATAGGCAACGCATCACTTCTGAGCCATAAGAAAATCTCTCTTTCTGCAGTATTTATCAGGGACGTGAAATCTTTAATGATGTCTTGATAATTAGTTATTATTTGTGTGACTTCAGCTGGTTCGCCAGTTTCAATCTCACGTATTCTAAACCGTGCATCTACTCCTTTCGCCCAAAGAGCTTGGAATATTGATCTTTGGATTTCAATGAACTCCTTATTATTTGACCATAGGGAGGCCGTTATTTCTACGTTTTCAAATTCAGGAACATCATTTTTCACTCCGGTGTACATCGCCTCACGGCCATCTGATATTATGATCGTAACATTATTTGCCACTGATGAATGCTTCACGTTAAAACAGTTTGAGAGCGATTTTACAACTTCGAGGTTACCGGGGGTAATAGGAAGTAGGATCCTTAAATCGGGTATTTTGCATGTTCCGTCCTCATCGATGAAGTATTCGGATAGTATCCCAGCCCATCTTGAAATCCAGAACGGAGTTGAAAGTATCCAGAGACAAGAACTCGTTCTCGTGAAGGTTTCAAGCCTCCTGTCGATGACTTCTCTCTTCTCATCAAAGATCTTGAAGCCTTCTTCCACCGGACAGAACTCAGGGGGGATCCCTTGTGCCTTCGATCTTTCAATATCCCACAATTCAAGAAGTTTGTCTTTAGAGTCAGTAAGTTTGTCTAATTTCGAGTTTTCTTGGGTTATCATTGAGTTTATTACCTTTAGTGGATAATTAGCTAAGAAAGTCTCAGGTTCTGTTGAGATAAGACTTATTAGACCTTGCTTCGCGAGATGTTTAATCGCGCCCCTCACAGTTTTAACGTCAAGGTTTAGCGATTGTGACAACTCAGTTATGCTCTTTCTGCCTGACCTCAAGAGTTGAACATAAACTTCAGCCTCTTCTTTTTGTAGTCCAAATTTAGTTAAAAGATCGATAAGGTCTTCACGCATTGTTAGTTTTATTATGGGCTGTTAAGTATAAAAACCATCTCATCAGAATTTTACAGTGTTTTTACCGATTTTATGTATCTGTAATGTAAACACAATTTGAGAATATGCAGACGCCATAAGGCAACTAAATTTAGAAGTTTTGTTATCCGGAACCCTTTATCTGAGTGTTTAGCAGTCACAATCTTATCTAATATTTTGACGGTCTTTGAGTAGCATATTAAGTTAATTTATCTCCTCCCGTCGGTCCCGCTAATATTCTATAAACTTCAGTAACTTTAATTATCACACATCCTTTAGCTGGTAACTTTTCGCTAACTGATTTTATCTTTTCTTTCATTATCTCATAATCAGAGCCGTTAATCATATAATTTGCATTACCCTTTATCTGATATCCACCCTTCTTATCCCAGATAGATACAGCTACACTCGAGTTCTGCTTTTTAAGATTTCCGGCGGTCTTTTTAAACCAATTGTCGCCAATTAGTATTGTTTCTGCATCTTTAACGATAACAAATGCCACAGGAACTACATTTGGTACTCCTCTATCATCCACAGTCGAAAAGGCAGCAGTTTTCATCTCCTCTCGTATGTTTTGCGTTTCATACGTTTTGATATTTTCTACAACTTCTTCGGGCATTTTCACCATATGATTCACCACCAGTTTAGTGTAAATTTATAAGTGTATATAGGTGATAATTATTTCTCTCGAATTGTGAGGTTTTGTTTAGAATAAAACTCTTTTAAAAAAGGATTATAGAAGACATTCCGCATATGTGTCACAACGCATCAGGTTGCCAAGCTGATTTTAGAATTCTTAAACTCTTTAGAAAGAACATCAAGTTTCATAAATAAAAACTGTCTAGCGTTTTCAATTTTTGTGGTGATTTGTTATGGATTTTCTTTATAGCTTTTAAGAGGTTATATTAAATTAAATTATATTATATCATATCTATAGAACCTGCGTTAAGCAAATTGCAAATGTTATAAATTTTAGGTATAGCAAGATGAATAATTCTTATGTACTTGATTCTTCGGTGTTTATATACTATTTACGGATTAGTGATACCATCTATACCGTCCCAGAAGTAATTCATGAATTGAAAAGTGAAAACGCAAAAATCATTTTAAATATTCTTATCGGAGAAGGATTACGGATTGAATCACCAAATTCAGAAGCAGTAAAAGTAGTGATGGAAAAGTCTAAATCCACCGGAGACTATGCAAAACTGTCTAATACCGACATTCAATTATTAGCGAAAGCGTTAGAACTGAATGCTATACTAGTTACAGATGATTATGCAATTCAGAACGTCGCGGCACATCTTGCTATCGAGACCCAAGGCATCCTACAAAAACAAATTAGGAAGGTGCTTACGTGGAAGCGTCGGTGCGCAGGCTGCGGCAGGTTTTATGAAAAAGAGACTGTTTGCCCGGTATGTGGGTGTGAAATTAGAATAAAAAGAGCGAGAAGATAGGAGAATCTATTATTTTAGGAGCGTAACGTACATGAAAGACTTGAATGATCTTATAAAAAAAGCTATAGAACTGCGCGAAAAGGGCTTACGTTCAGGTGAGATAGCGGACGAATTGAATGTGTCACGTGAGACAGCAACTTGGCTTATTACTCGCTCAACGACTTCAAGAGAACCGATGCCCAAGGATATCTACGTGAATTGGAGTGAAATCGGAGAGAGCTCTCAGAGGCTCAAATATGTGTCACTCGCATTAGTGGATATGATATTGGAGCACGGCGACCCCGAGGTCATAATAGGAATTGCGTTAAGCGGCGTGCCACTCGCGACGCTAGTTGCAGATGAGATTGGAGCTGAACTTGCAGTATTTTTGCCTAAAAAACAGAAGTCATCCGAAGCTGAGGGTGTCATAGGCTCTTTTAGTCAAAACTTCACTGATGTGGAGGGTAAGCGTTGTGCTGTGGTAGACGATGTTATAACGTCGGGAACCACCATGGTTGAGATTATTGGAATTCTGACAGAGATGAAAGCAACTCCGCTTGCGGTAGCAGTGCTTATAAACAAGAAAGGAATACGCGACATTCAAAACGTACCAATAAGATCGTTAATCAACATGACAATTTTTTAACACGTAAAGATACACCAGTAGGGAATTCACGTGACGGATTTAGAACTACAAGAAGTGAGGAAAATTGAGCGGAAGTGGCAGTCAAAGTGGTTTGAAGATAAGATCTTTGAGCCGAAATGCAATGGAAAACACAAGTTTTTCCTTACAACACCCTACCCATATACTAGCGGGCCGCAGCATATCGGCCACACTAGAACGTATACCTTAGGGGATATCCACGCACGGTTTATGCGGATGAATGGCCACAACGTTTTGTGGCCAATGGCTTGGCACATAACGGGAACGCCAATTCTCGCCATAAGCTCTTGCATAGAGCGAGGTGAGGCAGACACGATAGAGCTCTTTAGGAGCTACGTGAGACTTTATGAAAAAAGTGAATCAAAGGTTGAAGAGATTGTAACCTCTTTTGTTAATCCGTGGAACATTGCCAATTACTTTGCAGAAAAAATAATTCGTGATTTTAAGAAGATGGGTTTCTCTATTGATTGGTCACGCCAATTTACCACGGGTGACCTCGTATATAATAAGTTCATCGAGTGGCAGTATAAAAATCTGAACGAACGGGGATTACTGACTGTTGGGCGGCACCCTATACTATTTTGTACATTGGATCAAAACGCAGTAGGGGAAGATGACATAGCAGGCGGGGATGTCGACAAAATTTCAATTGATATTTATACCGGAGTTAAATTCTCATATAATGGCGCCTACTTCGTTGCAGCCACGTTACGACCAGAGACTGTATTTGCAGTTACAAACTTATGGGTCGATCCCGAAGCAGTGTATGTTAAAGCCTTCGTGGACGGTGAGGAGTGGATAATTTCAGAGCAGAGCGCCGGCAAACTTGAGTATCAAGGTAGACAAGTTTCAATAATTGAAAAGCACAAGGGCCAGGATTTTATTGGCGCTTTCTGTACGAGTCCAATTGGACAAAAAGTTCCGATACTTCCTGCATGTTTTGTGGATCCAAACCACGGAACTGGAGCGGTCATGAGTGTACCGGCACACGCTCCATACGATTGGGCTGCCCTCAATGATCTGAAAGATCGACAAAAAGTAATTGCTATGGACATTGATCCGAACTTAATTAACGTTGATATTGATTCTATAAAGCCGATCTCCCTCGTTAAAATAGAAGGATACGGCGATTTTCCCGCTGTAGAGCTTTACGACAAATATAGAATAAGGTCTCAGTATGATGATAGAAAGTTAAGTGAGATCACAACCCTCCTATATCGAGAAGAATTTTACAGTGGGGTTCTCAAAGAAACTGCAGAACAATTTGAAGGAAGAACAATCCAAGAGGCAAAGCAGGATATTATTGACTTCCTAAAAGGAAAAAATGCTGCTTATGATATTTATGAAACGTCGGCAAAGCGCCTTTGCCGGTGTGGTGGGGAGGTTATAGTTGCAATTGAATCTGGCCAGTATTTCCTTAATTATGGAGCTTCGGAGTGGAAGGCAAGAGCTTTTGAATTGCTTGAAAATCTTGAGATTGTTCCCGAGATGTATCGATCGCAGTTTGTTCAGACATTTGATTGGCTTGACAAGAGACCGTGCGTTAGACGGAGGGGACTCGGAACAAGGTTTCCATATTCAAAGGAATATTGGATAATAGAGCCTCTATCGGATTCAGTTATTTACATGGCGCTTTACACCATAATAAAATACATACGAGATTTAGAGCCGTCACGTCTCACTCCCACTTTCTTCGACTACGTCTTTTCTGGAAAGGGTACCCTAGACAATGTCGCTAGTGCTACGGGCATACCAACGGATATAATACGAAAGGCAAGAGAAGAATTTGAGTACTGGTATCCAAACGATCATAGACATACGGCGATAGCCCATATCTCAAATCACTTAAGTTTCTTTCTGTTTCACCATGCAATACTTTTCCCTCGAAAGTATTGGCCCAAAATGATTACCTTGAACGAGCTATTAATCAGGGAAGGAGTTAAGATGTCGAAAAGTAAGGGCAACGTGATACCAACTGCCACCATTCCAGAAAAATATAGTGCGGATCTGGTGAGACTCTACCTCGCATCTATCGCAGATCTTAATTCCACTATAGATTGGAGGGAGAAGGATGTCGAGATGGTTAAAAAACGACTCCTCAAGTTCTGGAGTTCAGCGGAACAAGATATCCTAGGAAAAAACTCAGAATATAATGGAGAGTTATCCTTCGCGAGCAAATGGATTTTAGCAGCTACAAATTCTATGGTGGTTAAGGCACAAGAGTCTGCCAATCGATTTTCCTATAGGAAGTACATCACCGAAGCCTTTTTTAACCACCTTAATGCGGTAGACGACTACAAACTCATGGTCTTAAACGTCGATGAGAAACAAAAAGTCTTATTTAGCGTTATGGAAAAGTGGTTGCGGGTACTGGCGCCTGTTATACCACACATCACTGAGGAGCTCTGGGCAAGGATGGGAAATGCCGGGTACATCTCTCTTGCTGAGTATCCTGAGGTTGAGGATGTTTATTCCCAAACGTTGGATGAAAAAAGGTTTGTAGATCGTGTAATTGATGATATAACAAGCATACTTTCAGTTATAAAAACAGCCCCGACTTCAATTAATATTTATCTGCCAGCTGATTGGAAACGTGAATTATATGCTGCTGTCGGGGGACTTGAAGACTTATCTATCGGGAATATTATGGCTATGTGTAGGAAAAATCCAGCCTTCCAACCGCATTTGAAACAAATAGCGCAACTTTCGAAGGACATCTCAAAGGAAATCGCACAATTGCAATCAGTAAGTATGAGACTACCTGTTGCAGAGGTGGTAGCTGACGTCCCGTCTCTGGACATGAAGATTATTGAAAGTGAGACTGAAATGAATGCGCTTGAGAGTCTAAAAGACTACATATCGTGGAAGTTCAACGGAGCTACAGTAAATATATTAAAAGAGGGTGAAATTAAAAAAGGCAAAGAAATCTATGATCCTGCCGGGCGGGCACCGAAGTCACTGCCCATGAGACCTGCGATTTATGTCGAGTAAATGTAAAACTAGTGCTTATTGAACAGGGCTATTTCAGTCTTTACTCTTTACGCTTTCTTGCGATTTTTTCGCTCTCTGCTTTGCGGTAAACCCCGTAGCCTGCTCAAGGAACTTCCTGAAGCGTCTGTTGGTCTCTGCCATCACTTCATCGGAAACGTTTGTATTAGCTTCACTATCAACGGACAGTCCATCACCAACTTCGACTGTCATTTTGCGCAGGGCGCCGTAACTTAGGACAAACGTGCTTTCTCCCTCTTCGATAATTTCTGTTTCAAAACAATTCTTTAACGCATCTAAGACGCGGCTTCGTGAGTCTTTCTTAAAGCCTCTCTTGAAATCATATCTTTGAATGACTACCACCACTATTACTTCGATTTCGTGTATCAAGAAATTATCGCTTTTCTTTTACAATGGTCAATCATCATTTCTTAGCTGTTACTCGCGCCATTAAAAATTTCTTCATTTTATTTCTTTTAATTGGCAAAAAGGTCTTTTTCTTAACAAATTGTTAGGCAAAATATATACTTATTGATGAACGATTTTATAAGAAAAGAGCCATAAGTTAGAAGCTGGTAATTATGAAAGGTGAAGCAATCGAAAACGAATATGTTAGTATGCTCGTTGAGGAAGTTAGCTCTGAAAACCCCACGGTTCTCGAGGGCTTCCCTGGAATAGGGCTTGTAGGTAACATTGTTGCCACACATTTAGTTTCAGAGTTGAAAATGAAGCAAATCGGGACTATAGAATCACGCCTTTTCCCCCCAATTTGCGTGCTGTTTAACGGTATAACATATGCTCCAGTCAGGATTTATGAAAGTAGCCAAACCAATTTTATTGTAATCGTCTCGGACATCCTAATACACCCTATGGTAGCTTTTGATGTTGGGAATGCTATCGTAAACTGGACCACTGATATTGGTGCCAAGATGAACATACCAATAGCAGGCATCTCTACCATGCGCGAGCAACGGGTAGTATTTGGAAGTGCTACAAGTCAAGCTTTTCTTGATCTGGTCAAAGATAAAGTGGAAACGCTCACCGCTGGTAGCATCTCCGGCATTGCAGGAAGTATAATGAATGAGTGTGGCATCAAAAAAATGCCTGCCATCTGTCTTCTTGGTGAGACGCAGGGCCCCACGCCAGACCCGAGAGCGTCTGCCCGGGTTATTGAGGTCCTAAATGGCCTATTGGGTTTGAACGTGAACACTCAGAAGCTTGTTGAAGAAGCGGAGCAAATAGAAACTGAACTTCATAAATTAGCCGAGCAAGTACAGGGAGTCGAACAGGCTGAGCCAACAGGACCACGTCGTGATTTGATGTACGGGTGATACTGAATGAGACATGTCGCTCTAACGGGCATCTCGCGGGATGCTATTGAAGACCTCATACGAAAAAGACTAAGGACATTTGAATTGAGAAGCGCCCATAACATCCCCGTCGTATTAGAAGCTAAAATTGGGGAAGAAATATTCATAACAGACGCAAGCCGTCATGATGTAGCGATTGGCACTGCAGGAATCGTAGCGCGAGTCAGAGACAAGAATATTTCGATGATAAAAGTCTCTCATGGAATGGGCAACTTTTACGAAGAGCGTGAAATAATGTCAGCTCGGATTCAGCTCGAATTACGAGCCCAGATGTGCAAGGTTAGAGGAATCGATGACAGGGGGCCTGGAACTGCGATTACAGTTGAAACTACAGAAATCGCTCATAAGGAAGGTCGTTGAGGTCATTGTTTTTTACCCGTTGTATAATATTTCGTTATTTTATAACTTAGTACGAAACCACCACAACATTTTAATTACGAGAAACATATTGGTTTAGGGGCCCGTGGCTTAGTCAGGATATAGCACCGGCCTTCTAAGCCGGTGGTCGAGGGTTCAAATCCCTCCGGGTCCGTTCTCATATACCCAGGAAAGGCAACACATTATCGCCTTTCAAAATTGTCCCGCAAATCAGTTAATTAACGTGAGTCGTGATTTGAATGTAGATTATCAAATCCCGTTAAAACTCTGTGACATCTCCAAGAAGTGTCAAACTAGCTTAACATCGCTGGGTTTTTCGCACTCGTTGCACCAATGGGGTGGTCGAGTGCCACAATTTCACGTTGCGAGCACTAACAATTAGTTATTGTAATAGGCTTAATAATCATCTTATTACAATATGCATGTTGTTACTAAATGATATTCGAAATAATGTCATATAAGAGAAATTACAGTTTAACAAGGAGTTTTGGATGATATTCAGCACTGATGAAATTCTTGAAACCATTGATATGGTTCTGTATGAGAACCTTGACATAAGAACAGTGACGATGGGAATAAATCTTGCTAGCTGCATCAGGGAGGATCCAGAAAAAATGGCGCAGGCTGTTCATGATAAAATTATTTTGACAGCATCAAACTTGTGCGCAGAAGCTGAAAGTGCGTCAGCAAAATACTACTTACCCATCGTAAATAAGCGGATCGCCGTCACACCAATAGGCTTATTACTCGACGTAAATCCAGAGTCTGGACCTATTATTGCTAAGGCCATGGACAGGGCCGCTAACAAGCTTAACGTTGATTTCATCGGTGGATATTCAGCACTTGTCCAAAAGGGATTTACAGTCGGCAACAAGGCGCTTATTGATTCGATACCGGAGGCATTAACTACAACGGAAAAGGTCTGTTCATCCGTCAATGTTGCCACTACGAGATCAGGAATCAACATGGAAGCGGTCCTTAAGATGGGGACAATCATCAAAGAGGCATCAGATCAAAACCCTTACGCCTGCGCGCGGCTCGCCACTTTTGCAAACGCTCCTCCTGACAACCCTTTCATGGCAGGAGCATTTCACGGTCCCGGAGAGCCTGAATCGGTCATAAATGTCGGTATTTCTGGTCCTGGGGTTATACGAGCAGTGGTTGAAAGAATGAGTGAAGCGGATCTTGGAAGTCTCGCAGAGATCATCAAGAGATCTGCTTTTAAAATAACTCGCGTTGGGGAATTAATAGGCAGAGAGATGGCGCATAGGCTCAATGTAGAATTTGGAATAGTTGACCTGTCGTTGGCCCCGACCCCCACGAGGGGGGACTCAGTTGCTAATATACTCGAATCTATGGGGCTTGAAAAGTGCGGCGCGCATGGGACTACGGCGGCCCTTGCTATGCTTACTGATGCAGTTAAAAAGGGCGGAATAATGGCATCTTCTAAGGTTGGAGGACTAAGTGGTGCTTTTATACCTATAAGTGAAGATGTAGGTATGGTCGATGCAATAAAAGCTGGAGCGATAGGACTCGAAAAGCTTGAAGCAATGACTGCGGTATGTTCGGTTGGACTTGATATGGTCTGTATCCCCGCTGACACCCCTGCTGAGACGATTGCTGGAATTATTGCAGATGAGTGTGCGATTGGAGTAGTAAACAACAAGACCACTGGAGTACGAATCATACCAATAGGACATGAGGGGGATTGGGTAGATTTTGGCGGTTTGCTCGGGGCAGCTCCGGTGCTTCCTGTAAAGTCCTTGAGCTCTGTGAAGTTTGTGAGGAGGGGTGGAAATATACCTGCCCCTATATCAAGTTTAACAAACTGAATCATTCAGATTGACGTTGCTTTTATTAATGTACCATGGACATTGGAAACAACAAACAAAGCAGGAAATGTTACGCTGAAATCGAACTTGCCTATTTATTGAGCAACTTATGTTAGTATAGCAGTGCAGCAAGAAGACGGGCCCGCTGGGATTTGAACCCAGGTCCTTGGATATCTCCACGAGTTCCGAAGTCCAAGAGGATAGTCCACTACCCTACGAGCCCTGCAATATACAGGATTCAATAGGTATTTAACTTAAGCGGCATATTTCGAGTTAGGTAAAGTGCATTTGTCGTATTTGACGATTATATTCTCTCTCTGTCTCACTTAGGAGAAATGAAACTTAAACCGATTTACTATGACAAATATTCAAACGCAGAGGAAGTTAGTGGAAATCTTAAGAATCGTAAATGAAAGTGACGAAGCAGTGGGTGCGCGAACTATAGCCTCTCACTTAAGTAGGAGAGGGTACCCTATCGGTGAACGCGCCGTACGGTATTACCTTACATTGCTAGATTACAAGGGTTTCACCGCTAAGCTTGGCTACTCTGGACGGATCATAACGGAAAAGGGATTGACAGAGCTGAATGAAGCTATCGTTGGCGATAGAGTTGGATTTGTTATCACTAAAATCGAGGAATTTATTTACCGAACTACCCTCGATACAGCGCAACATACTGGCGATATCATCACAAACGTTACTACTGTTAACAAAGATGATTTTGATACAGTAGTCGAAATTGCGGGGAGAGTAATCGACGGGGGGTATAGTGTAAGTCCCTATGTAAGAATTGTTGAGGAAGGTGACAAGGCAGGGTCAATCGTAATTCCTTATGGCTCCGTTGGAATAATTACCATGTGCAGCATGACGATTGATGGAATTCTCATTAAACACGGTATCCCTACAGATATAATGTATGGTGGGGTTCTTAAGATTGAAGATAAGGTACCTTCCGCTTATACTGATATGATATCTTATAAAGGAACATCGTTAGATCCAATACAGATTTTCACGTCGAGACGTATGACCGCAATCATGGATGCCGTCGACAAAGGTACAGGCGCAGTTCTTTCGAACCTTAGGACCGTGCCTTCAATCGCCTACGAACGAGCAAGAGAAGTTCTACACGACGCGAGAAAAATAGGCATAACAGGCTGGATAGAGAACTTTGGAAGCGACGACTCACTCGGCATAAATCTTGAGGATGATGTGGTTGGTATCAACATTTATGCTGGAGTCAATCCGATGGCGGTCCTCTCCGAACTTGCAATAGAAGCAAACGTGAAGTCAATATCCTCTCTTATGGATGTGAGACTTCTGAAAGAACGACTCTAATCGGCTGTCTGTCGTTACCGTCATTCTGTGCAGATACCTCAGTACCTTTGGTGAGGCTCTGGTGGAAACTCGGTTGGTAAAACTGGTGGATTGTCGGTTGGTGGGTCGGTTGGTCTCTCAAAGCAAATATTATAAATGTTGAATGAAAAACACAATTTTTCCTGAACATAAGTTTATGTTAAATTACTGACGTTCTCATTATTGCGCAGTATGTTTTGTTGAGGTTGAAAAATTCTAGATGTCTCTCTTGTTCAATCTCTTCCATACTGCGCAGCGTGTTAATAGCAAATTAGAATTTTTTAAATCGTTAAAACTTGGGCTAGTCCAGTTTATCCCTCGGCTAAGAACAGCACTGCTGAAACAACGGTGAAGTATCATGAAAAAACTGCTGAATTTACAGTTGCTGAATCGGTGAAGGTGAGTGGAAAGTATACTTTCCACTTGATAGATGTGATTCATGGATAAAATTTCGTATACGAAATAATAATAGATTTTAGCTAGCTAAAATATTTTAGAAATAGTGATAATTAGCCACGCAGTATAAGGTGACAAAATAGCTCTAAAAAAACCTTCCGGGGAATTTTTTGAGTAAAGCGTTATACTGCGCAGCTAAATTATAAAAATATGTGAATAAATATAAATGTTGCGCATTATTTAAAAAATAGCGCTTATTTGACGTTTAATTTCTTTATTTTTCAAAAAACCAAAAAAGAGATAACGCACTTTTGAATCAAAGGCAATTAAGATAGAAAAACTACTGAATTGTCTGTTGCTGAAATTAAAGGTGAAATAAAAATTGAATGGTATAGAAGAACTAGAGAAAAAATATTTAATAGCGCTGCAATCTTTAAAGGATTGTATGAACGAATTTGGAATAAGCAACCATCAGATGGACTACTTCAGACAAATACGAGCAGAGGGGCATGTCCCACAAATCGGCTACTTTTTGCGTGAGTTAAAAGGGTTTTCGATGGAAGAAGAGCCCCAGGATATTTTTATTACAAATTATTTAAAGGGAGAAATAAGTTACTCAGAAGTGCTGCTAAATCGTGGGAGAGTTCCAATAAACCTTAACCAAACGATAACGAGCGCGCCAACAAAACCTATAGCAAACGCCCCAAGATATGAATAAAATAAAGTCATGCGTCCACTAAAAAAATATAATCAATAGATTATGGTTTAAGCTTTACTCATTGAGTCTGGCGCTATTCAAAAATCAACCGACCCACCAACCGATAATCCACCAGTTTTACCAACCGAGTTTCCACCAGAGCCTTTGGTGAATATGTTTATATATTATGAAAGTATAAGCGGAGTTGGGTTTCCTACTTAGTAGCCTACAGCAGGGGAGAATTGAATGGAAAAAATTAAGGATAAAGAGTATGTGCTAAATAGAGTAGAACAAGAAGGAATAAAATTTATCCGATTGTGGTTCACCGATCTTCTGGGCACGCTAAAAAATTTTGCTATCCCAAAGGAAGAACTCGAGCATGCCCTTGATGAAGGGATGGGATTTGATGGCTCATCAATTATTGGTTATCAGACGATTGAAGAGTCTGATATGATCGCAAAACCTGATCCGAGTACTTTTGCTATATTGCCGTGGAGACCCAAAGAAAAGGGAGTCGCCAGATTGATATGCGACGTACTTGAGCCTTCGGGAGAGCCCTATGTAGGCGATCCGAGGCACGTCCTCAAGAAAAACTTAGAGAGGGCCAGAAAAAAGGGTTTTTCATTTAATATAGGACCTGAACTGGAATACTTCTATTTTAGCAGTAATCAATGTCCTGATATCCTCGATACAGGGGGGTATTTCGATCTAACCCCGCTAGATCTAGCTACTGATCTGAGGAGAGACACGATATTTGCCTTAGAGGACATGGGGGTTCGGGTTGAGTATAGCCACCACGAAGTTGCTCCAAGTCAGCACGAGATTGATCTTAGATATGAAGAGGCATCAAAAATGGCAGATATCGTAATGACACACCGTCTTGTGGTGAAGGAGATCGCATTACAATCAGGTTATCATGCTACGTTTATGCCGAAACCCATCGAGGGAGAAAATGGAAGTGGCATGCATACACACCAGTCTCTTTTTAAAAACGGGAAAAATGCATTCTTTGATGCAAGCGATGAATATAACCTTTCTGACATCGGTAAGGGCTTCATTGCGGGTCAACTAGAACATATCAAAGAGTTTTGCCTCGTGACAGCGCAATGGGTCAACTCATATAAAAGATTGGTACCAGGGTTTGAGGCTCCGGTGTACATAACGTGGGCGCGCAGGAATCGGTCTACTCTTATAAGGGTTCCTATGTATAAGCCTGGAAATGAACTTGCGACGAGAGCAGAACTTAGATGTCCTGACCCCGCGTGCAATCCATACCTTGCGTTTTCGGTTATGCTCGCAGCAGGACTTGAGGGTATTGAGAAGAAGTATGTACTGCGCGATCCTGTCGAAAAGAACATTTATAAAATGACGGATGAGCAACTGAAGGTTCATGGAATTGAATCACTTCCAGGTAGCTTAGGGGAAGCACTTGCGGAAACAGAAAACTCAGATTTGGTAAGGCGTGCCCTTGGAGACCACGTATTTGATCATCTTATTGAGTTAAAGAAACGTGAGTGGAATGAGTACCGCATCAAAGTGACGCCATATGAGATGGAGCGGTATTTGCCTGTATTATGAAGGGCACTTACCTTTAAAAAGCGAAAAGCGCGATTAGGTTACTTGACACTCGGACAGATCAGTGTACGGCACTATCTGTTTTCACCCAATAATTTGATGAGGTTAAGTCAGTTTCCCGTCGAATTATCGAACTACCTCGACCGGTATGAGTTCTTCGTGAACGGCAGTTGAAATTATTACGCCACTTACTCCAAGGTTTTCAAGCTCATCAATTTCTTTGAGGCTTTGTATCCCGCCTGCTACTATCAATTTATGCCCTGTAACGTCAAGCACCTCTCCTACCCTATCTAAGTTCACGCCTACTTTCGTCCCTACAGTGTTTATATCGAGTAGAATTAACCCATATATCTTGTAGAGGTTTAGCTTTTCGATAACTTCAAGTGGGTCTCCATTAAGTTCTGTATCAGGCGAGATGACGTTACCATTTCGTATGTCGACACTTACCGCTACCCTCAATGATTGCGTTTTACGTATCACATCAAGCGTCCCAGTTTCTGTTCCAATTATTATTGTTTCGCCAATTTCTTCAGCCTTTCGAACTTCTTGAACTTCTCTGATGCCAACGTCTACCAATGTCCTTGTGCGGGCGCTAATACGGCTTATAATAAGAGAGTTATTTCCCCACCCCTGTATATGGTCAAGGTCAGCTATGTATGTCCTTTTTGGTTTAATCGTATCCACTACGTTTAGCGGGTCTGACGTTGTACAGATCTTACTATGTCTTTCTATGGGCTCGTACGTCTCTCTCTCACCTTTGTACCCCTTTACAACTATACCTGCTCTTATGTCCATAGCAAAAATTATATCCATTGTGTGACCTCAAGATGCTATCTAGCTTTCGGCAGATATATGTTCTTCTTCAAATCTGGCTTAACGTTGGTGTTACTAATAATAACATAAAGTAATATGCGGTTTAAAAATACCGGAGTATTATGACGCACAGAATCACAAGAATTTGTAATATTTAGCGAGGGCTATGAAGAAATAAATTATATTGCTGAATTATATATGTGTACGGATCATTATTAAGTCTGTAACTTTATTTTAAGAAAAAACAATGGACAATAATTGGATTAAATATTTGCTATTAGAACGTTTAGATGTATCACAATTGTCTAACTTTATCACAGTAAACGAAAAACAGTTGGTCCACATTTTGGACGATGCAGAGGGTACAGAACATTTAGATTTGCTTAAGAGCAAAATCATGACGTTAAAAACAGTGATAAATTGTGAGACGAATGACGAAAATAATGTGTCAGATATAGAAGCAATTGAGAATAAGCTATCACTTCGCAGAGACGTTTTTGTTTCAGAATTAGAACAAATTTTAGAATCTCATACGATCACTAGAGCACTGTATTATCTGAAACGACTGAAAAGCAGCATTCAAGGGATTAAAACCAGCAAAATAAACGACATCAATCTTTTAAGATGGAAAGATTATGATAGTATTATAACAGATAGCTTGTGGGTCCTAGACAAGCGAGATACGTCAGGCGCTCATCTGGGCTGGTATTGGGGAAATTTCATTCCTCAAATTCCCCATCAGATTATGTTGCGTTACACTAAAAAAGGTGACTGGATTCTCGATACCTTTCTTGGAAGTGGAACAACTCTAATTGAATGTAGAAGATTGGGAAGAAACGGCATAGGAATTGAGTTAAACACCAAGGTCGCTCAAAAAGCAAAAGACATCATCGAACAAGAGCGAAATATCGAGAATGTAGTTACCGAAGTAATTATCGATGATTGTACGACCGCTGACATTCATGATGCAGTTTTAACAAAGCATAAAATAAAATGCGTGCAACTCCTTATACTGCATCCACCTTATCACGATATCGTTAAATTCTCGGGGGATCAACGCGATCTCTCTAACGCGGAAAATACAGAAACATTTTTACGGATGTTTGGTGATGCGGTGGATAATGTGACACCTTTTTTAGAAAAAGGACGCTATCTGGCTTTAATTATTGGGGATAAATATGCCAAAGGGGAATGGATACCATTAGGATTTTATTGCATGAGTGAAATCTCAAAAAGAGGTTACACCCTAAAGAGCATAGTCGTGAAAAACTTTGAAGAAACAAGGGGCAAGCGGAACCAAAAAGAATTGTGGCGATATCGGGCGCTTTTGGGCGGCTTTTATGTTTTTAAACACGAGTACGTTATGCTTTTTAAGAAGACTGTTTAACAAGTCTCTAACAGTACCCTCCTAAACTGCAAGATTTAATAGATACGTCTACCTGTCAGTTTATTTTTTAATTATTTCTCTGAAAGTTATTGTTGACTTTAACATTCTTCTCAGGTATGCTCTCTAAGACGCGAGGGTTCATAACTCAGATTGCTCTGTCTTTTCCCCGCTTTCGTTGTATACACGCTGTTCACACATTATATCAAACGCGTATCATCTCAAGGCGCGCATAATCAAAGGAATGTTTTTTCCTATACTGCCTTTTGATATATTACAACTACCACTATTGAAGTCTGGTATATCTGGGTTAAGCCACGTGCTCTCATTCGTCCGCGATATCGGCGGTTCTCCTCTCTTCATACTTTTTGCATACTTCTTCAGGCCGTTAGTTATGTTTTTCACCGTGAAATAAAATAGCCAGTTCTTTATAAAGCCACCACTGCTGCTATCCAAGAATCGGAATAATTTCGGCACGACGTTTAAATCGTGTTCTAAGCACTCACCTAAAAGTTGCCAGTGTTCTGGTGTCATCTTTTTGATCGTAAAGGTTTCTTTACTATCTAAAACTGACCCGCACATAGAAACAAAGTTCATCGGAATTACGAGTGATAATGTCGAGGATTTTTTCAACTCTTCTACTAATTCGATGCTTTTTACTACATCGTCTGTGGTTTCGCCCGGGAGCCCATTTATCATTGTTGCGGCACAAACCCACTTGTTATCGTCGAGTATACCAAAAGCCTGTGTGACAATTTCACGCCACTTTGCAGCGGACGAGGGCAGTGCTTTATTCTTCATATACTTCGCAAGTAACTGTTCACTTCCCGTTTCTATGCCAGTCTGTGCACCTATCCAGTCTTGAGGCAGCATAGAGTAGCACGTTTCACTAATCTCTTTAACGAGATCAGCGTTATGATAGACAGTAGCGAGGGCGACATGACTCGTCCCGATAATGTTAACTCCTTCAACTGACGCGACACGCTTGAACAATGTCAGAACGCGCTCTTTGTTAGGTGTCATCCCATCAGCGCCATAACGCAGCACGTCCTCCGAATGAAGAAGTATCGAGCTCTGACCCGCTGCTACATTGGTTTTCACATCGCGTTCGATATGGTCGATAGATTTACAGACGAACTTAAGCATGTTGGGAGTACAGAAAGAACATCCCCTCCCGCACCCTCTCCCAATCTCAACTAATCCATGAATTGTAGCACCAATGATATTTGGTATTTCTTCGACGCTTGGTGTTTTTCCTTCTATTATTCTTGGTAACTTTTCCCCGTCAATAATTGACTTGAACATTTGAGGGATAGTTAATTCACCCTCTCCAAGATGGACATAATCAATGTTAAGTTTGTCCATGATTGCCTCATCCGCTAACTGCCACGCAGCCTTTCCGCCAGCAACGACGACCTTCTCCTTCATAATTGGTTTCCTCATGAGTTCAAAAAATTTGAGCCGATTATAGGGTGGACCAGTGTCTATTAAATCAACAAACTCAGAAGTAGGGGGATTGATACCAAGAAAATCGTGTCCATTTATCGCTATTATGTCAGTCCTACTACCGACCACACCCTCTAAGTCGTAAGGGTGCACAACTGCTACCTCATTTTCACCAAATTCCTTCGCTAAGCTTGCTTCCACGAGCCGAAGTCCAAAGTCTGAGTACAGTGCCCTCCCATTTTTTCTCGGCACAGGTGGTGACCACACGCGGAAAAAAAACCAATCGGGGAGGATCCCTTGTGGCATGCACGTCGAGAATCCTACAAACATACCTCCGCGGTAGTTGCTCATCATTGTCTCGTCAGTGGTGAGCACTATCTTAGGATTATGACTATCATTTTTACGCATAACTTTATCCATCTTATCCCTCTTTATTACTGGGCTGTCATATATCTAATATCTAAGCAACAGTTTCATTTACAGATTATAAGTTCATTTGTAAACTTTCGTCGCGTCATCAGGTTTCCTTCTCTATCCTCCCGTCAGAACCGCTCTTTTCACGCTTGTCGCGTTGACATCGCGAAGTATCATTCTTGGAGTGCGCTGCGCGTCGCACTGGCTATCTCTGTGCATAAGCTAATGTGGTCACATGTGGCATCGGCACGTTTACGCTTACCTCATCTTTAACCCGTGTGCGCGTGTCGCGGCTGCTTGAACAAGGCCTCTCCAAAGTGGTGTGAATATAAACCCGATTTGCTTTCTTTTGACAGCTCTCGTTAGGTAGCTGAAGCGCAGATAATAGCTACAGTACGCTTTGACGAACCAGCGCTGGAGATCCCTCGTCGAAAGCATACTCGTTTTTACGACTGGTTTGGTGAGCGTAAAGTTGCTCCAATCGTCAAGGGTGATCTCAATGTCGTAGTTATCGATATTCTCATATAGCTCCGTTCCAGGATAGGGTGTTGTAATTGAAAACATGGCAAAATCTGGATTGAGGATTTTTGCAAAGTCAATAGTGTCTTTTACCTTTTCCGCATTGTCTCCCGGGAGTCCGATCATGAAGGATGCAGTTGTCGTCATAGAGTGGTCTTTAAGTATGTCAAACGCCTCAAGAACTTGGTCAGTCTTAAACCCTTTTTTGATAATCTCGAGCGTCTCATCTGAGGAAGACTCAACGCCAAAGAAAAGGCCACTGCACCCCACCGCATGCAATCGTGTCAGCAGTTCATCGTCGATCAAGTCAACGCGCGCTGTACATGACCAGTCAAACTTCAACTGGTGATCCTCGACTAAGTCGGCGAACTCAAACACGCGGTCCGTGTTGAGTATGAAGTTATCGTCAAGCATCGAGATGTGTTCATAGCCCTTTCGTACAAGCTCTGAAACCTCCGAAAAGACGTCGTATGCACTTCGGGGGCGAAACTTCTTGCCGTTAAGCTTTGAAGAGGCGCAGAAAATGCATCTGAAGGGGCACCCCCTGCTTGATATTACTCCTGTACTCTTTGGAGGTTTATACCTATCCATCGGAAGTAAGTCTCGTGCTGGAAACGGAAATTCGTCTAAGTTTTCCAATAACCTGCGATCCTGGTTCTTGAGTATCTCACCATTGGATCTGTAGGTAATACCGTCGATGTCGTTGAGAGCTCGTGGTAATTTCGAATATGTTAAAGCATCAGCTATTTCGAGCAGTGTGATTTCACCTTCGCCTCTCACAACAGCGTCAGCTCGAGACCGCTTTAGGCAATCTGAATCGAGGTATGTAGCCTGTGGCCCCCCTACCACGACTGTCGCATCCTTACACGAATGTTTTACTAGGTTAGCAAGTACAATGGCTGCGTTGTAAGTCGGCGCCGAAGATGTTATGCCAATGAGGTTTGCATTCTGAACAGTTTGTATGAGTGCATCTTCACTGAGTGGATCCACTTGGGTATCTATAATCGTAGCCTTATGTCCATGCTCTCTCAAATATGACGCCATGTAGGCGAGTCCCAATGGAGGCGTACATATATTGAGTTTTGCAGTAACGTCTCCACCTGATAGCGGGGGGTTAATGAGGACAACTTCACTACTAGTTCTCGTAGGCATTCGTCATGCTCCAATCACAATATTTAATTGATTTATATATCAGTTCTTTTTTTGCGATTTATACCATTCTCTCATTTTGTGGGGTGAAATCGTTGTAAAGTATTTAATTAAACATATTAGCATAATTTCAGTGGCTTACACATTAATATCTTGTTAGTCCAAGCCAAAAATAGGAAAGTGTGACTTTTCAACATCTATCTTTCTAACTTTTTTTAGCACGCTCATACTTTAAGAGGTACCCTCTTTTGTTAAATCAATTGGTCCGCCAATACAAATCCGTTTGTTGTATCAACCGAGTTTCCACCAAAGCCATCTATTAGAAAATTATTATACTGTGACAATCACAGGGATTTAAGACACGACTATACGGAGGTTAAAGATTTGGAAGGTTGCAAGATAAAAATTTCAATATTTTGGCTGTTTGCAGCACTTGTCTTTTGGCTCACTAGATACCGGTGCTTCTGGAACCAGGAATAAAATGACAGGTAATGGCGGGAGAAGCTGAAGGTGTGGAGATAGAGCTTATTTTTAACTGTTTTTTTACAATCTTAATGTTGATCCATTGGAGACAGCTTTCCCGTCCCGAACCTTGAAGTATTCGATGAATCGTTGGGTAAACATCATTATGGACGCAGTCTTTGCTGTCCTTCAGTTTGATGACATCTTTGATGCTACGTAACAAACAGAATTTTTGCACTTTTTTATTAGTAGATTAATTAATTGCGCAGTATGATGGGACTCACAGAGTTCCAATTTCTTTGTAAATTTTGTCCAAGAAAACCTAATGCATAGCTAACTAATGAAAATACTGCTTTAAAATACAAATGCCTTTTTTGGTAACATCTGACCTATCATTCGTTACTTAACATTCTAAGAAACTAACCGATTCAACAACCTCAAATTTAGCACTCTTTGTTGTCATCAGTCACCTATGTTTTAGCGGTGCCCGCACATGAGCCTTTTGAATTTTGAAGATACATAACACAATACTTATGTTTTATTACAAGCATTATTATATTTTGGTTACGCGGTATGGTGCTTTACTCGAAAATCCCCCGGAAGGATTTTTTAAGTCATTGCCCGATTACACCCCCATACCGCGTAGCTGATTATTATGATTATTGTTTACCGTTACAATTGAGGCCAATCATTTTTCCTTGTGTTTAAAGAACAAACTGACCTACAAAACGCGAATCCACCAGTTTGCAAAGAGTTATTCTATTAGAGCCAAAAACAAAAGAATATTTTATACTATTTTTTGACTATAAATTATTCAATCACACAGTATGGACAGAACTGGGCTGATCTACCCATTCTGTGGGATTTCGTCCCGAAAGTCCATTTGCGCCGCTGACTAATGAGAATGTTGCTAGACATGAATATCGTCCTTTGAGGACCTCTATATATTAAAATCTGTCTTAATATCTAATAACCAACAGCTTCAATAACAGTCGATTCAGCAGTTTTTTATCTTGGTTCACCTTGGTTCAGCAGTGCCGTTCGGAGATTCAGTTAAAGATCGCGAAAGAAATATTTAGTGAGGAATAATCGATAATTGCTTTTTACTGTTTAGTATACGGTGTCCACTAGCCCCAAATATTAGAGCTGCGATATTGGTGAATCCATCTCTCACCATGTCGATATTCAAATTTATAATGTCTCAAAGTAACTGTGGGTGGCGCATATCAAACAGATTTATCATTAAACCCCTTCTTTTATGCCTATGATTTATCAAAAGTAGGTGCATAATTAAAACCAACTGCTTCAACAACTGGGAATCCACCAAGGTGACACTACGTTTCCATTACTCCAATAAACAATAGGTGAATATACTAATCCATAAATTATCAACAAAAAATAAAAGAAGTGATGAACAATGTGTGGTCTATCCTCTGTAATAAAGGCAATTTTTTACTGTCATTGGTTCTCCCACCGTTTCATAATGACAGTTAAGCAGGGGAATAAAAACTATCCAACAGAAGAACATCACCACCTCCAGTTTTCTTCTTTAAAAGATTTATAAAAAAAAGTTGCATTTATTTTAGCTTACCAACCGATTCAGCGGTCTCGAATTCAGCAATAGATTTAATGAGGTTCGCCGAAGAGATACTAGAGCCTGCGAAACAGTTGAAGGCACACAACATTTATATTTATTGCTACATTTTAAGATTTAGCTACGCGGTATAATCCTTAGCGAATTCCTCGGGAAAGGGTTTGACATTGCCCCTTACCCTTTATGCCGCGTAGCTTATTAATAACAGTATTGGTGTAGCTTAAGAACGTTGCTTTTTGATATATATTTTGTGTTCTAAATTCGTTATTTAATATTCTGAGAAATCAAGGGACTCACCACAGAAACTAATCACAGCTGTTTCACACGCTCATTTTGAAGATATACAACATTTGTATTTTATTGTCCCATTTTTATAATATAGTTATGCGATATGATGCTTCGCTCAAAAGTTCCCTGGAAAAGATTTTTGAGTGGTTGTCTAGTAACATCTCCACATCACATAGCTAATTTTCATCGTTTAGCGCTGATACTTCAAAGTGCCGTTTACTAGAATTAAAGTGTTATCATTTTCCCTCTAAAACCAACCGAGCCACCAACCGTAAATCCACCAGTGGTATCACCCAAAGAGACACCAGCACCAATAAACAATAGGTGAATACACTACCATAAATTATCAACAAAAAATAAAAGAAGTGGTGAGCTTTGTATGATGTTAATCGCCGATATATAAGCAATTTTGTTCTGCCATTCGTTCTTCCATTCATTTCATAATGGTAGCTTAACAGAGGAAAAAACTCAACAGTAGGAATATCACCACCTCTTTTTTCTTAATCCATCTATGAAAAATGATGTAATTACTTAACCAACCGATTCAGCAACCGGTAATTCAGTAGTCGATTTTAATGGAATTCACAGGAGATTCAACAGTATCTTATTACTTTTGGTTTTAAGGAATAGTAAAAAACAGAAGTTGCATAAGTGCTCATTTTTGAATATACACAACATTTATATTTTATTGAGACATTTTTATAATTTAACTACGCGGTACATTTCTTGGGTTGCACCTCTCGAAAAGCAGGATTTGACATGGGCCAGTCGCTATCCTTACCGCGTAGCTTATATTATTATATACTATCATTTTTTCGTTGTTTAAAGAAACCAACTGCGTCAACAACCATGGATTCACACCCTTTTTTTCATATTTAATTCAATAGAGCCCGAATAAGAATAATTAAAATAGACCTTTTAAGGCGCGCATTTTGAATATACACAACATTTATATTTTATTGAGACATTTTTATAATTTAACTACGCGGTACGATTCTTTAGTTGAAATACTTAAGAGCGGGTTTTCGGGTTCACTTACCCGTCACTTTCCGTACCGCGTAGTTACCTATTCTGTTTATTAATAAACTAACCGACCCACCAACCGCGAATCCACCAGTCACGTCAACTGTCGTTCCACCAGTGCCGTTTTTAAGATACACAACATTTATATTTTTATAGAGACATATTTATATAACTACGCGGTGTCTTCTTGGATTTGGCACTTCTCAAGAACGGGTTTTTTCATTATCCCGACGCTCCTACCGCGTAGCTCTTATTATTATGTTACGACTTGTTGCACATGCGCAACCTAGGAGCATACACAAAATTTATATTTATTGTGACATTTTTATAAAATAGCTAGGCGGTATACCCCTTACGAATTCCTCGGAAAAAGGGTTCTTATGGTACGGTCCTCATAACCCTTACCCATATACTTCGTAGCTTTTCTACCTTAGCTTAGTTACGTGGTGGCTAAAATGAGTTACGCGGCATGGTGAGGTCGGACAATCGTTCTCTCCTGGACACCTTGACCAGGATGACACACCGCGTGACTTACTTATTAAGCGTTGTCCTTAAACATAAATGTTGTCCTTTGATAATGATTTGGTATTTTAAACTCATTATTTAATACTCTAGGAAACAAACCGATTAGCAACCGACGATTCAGCACCAATGGTCAGAATAATTCACCGTAAATTCAGCAGCCTGTGAAACAAATATTTATATAGTGTAAACACTAACCTAAAGTTAGTGTAGTCTTAACATTATAATTACAAGGTCTAAGGACACAACTGTTGAGGTATATAAATGGACGAGGCCAAAATACTGGATATACTTGGCAATGCTAACCGACGAAGTATCCTCAAATT